>JAQSWG010000009.1 GCA_029266735.1 Ornithinibacter sp. | reverse complement strand
CGCCGCTCGCGATGCGGAACAGGAGGCTGTAGCCGATCTGGCCGGCAGCGCCGGTGACGGCCACCTTGACGGGCGTGCTGCTCACGGTGGTACCCCTTCGTCCGCGGGTGTCGAGATGTCGCTCTCGACGCTATCAGCGCCGGGACATGGCGCTGCGCCGGGCAGTGTGGTGAGGTGACGGGCGTGACGACCTCGGCGCCGCGCCGCCCTGACCTGCGGCCTCTCGTCGTTGCCGGGGTGACGGCCGTGGTGTCCCTCGGCCTCGTCGTCGCCGCCGCACGGTGGGGGTGGATGGGCGAGGACGTCGGCAGGGGCGGGAGCTTCTGCGAGGCGCCGAGGGCCGGCTGGGTCCGCCAGCCTGCCAACACGTGGAGCAACCTCGCGTTCGTCGTCGCCGGGCTGGCCGTCGCCTGGTATGCCGCCGACCGCACTCGGCTCGGCCTCACCCTGGGCGCCCACCCCGGGCTCGCGACGGCATACGCGGTGCTCGTGGTTCTGCTCGGACCCGGCAGCATGGCGATGCACGCGACCCAGAGCGACCTCGGCGGCCACCTCGACCTGCTGAGCATGTTCCTCGTGTCCGCGTTCGCCCTCGCCTACGCCCTCATGCGACTCGTTCACCGGGGGCCGGCGTTCCTGGTCGTCGTCTTCCTCGTCGCCGTCGTCGCCGGCATGGCAGTGCAGATTCGAGGCGGCAGCGTGCCGCTCGTCGGACATGTCGGCAACGCGGCGTTCGGTCTCCAGCTGCTGGCCGCGGTCGCGGTGGAGGTCGCCCTCATCCGTCGCCGGTCCGCGCAGCAGGACGTCCGGTGGGGGCTGGCCAGCCTCACCGTCCTTTCGGTGGCCTTCGCGATATGGACGACGGGCCAGCAGGGACACGGGTGGTGCCGGCCCGACTCGCTGCTCCAGCCGCACGCCGCCTGGCACACGTTGTGCGCCGTCGCGGCCTACCTGCTCTTCCGGCACTATGCGGCCGAGCGGGTGGTCGCGTCGGCGCCTGCCGTCCGACCCTCCGCTGCGAAGAACCCCGCCCACCGACGGTGAGCGGGGTCCTGGACTGCCGGGTGTGCGTGCTCAGCGAGGGGCGTCCGGGTCGACCCCCTCGGCGACGCGGACGTCCTCGAGGCCGATCTCGCCCGAGATGTCCCTGTCCCTGCGGTCGACGCCGGTGATGAGGTGGAAGGTCGCCCCCGCGATGGCACCACCGATGATCGGGGCGAGCCAGAAGAGCCACAGCTGACCGGGGGCCCCGTCACCGTTGAAGAACGCGACACCCGTGGAGCGGGCCGGGTTCACCGAGGTGTTGGAGATCGGGATGGAGACGAGGTGGATGAGCGTGAGAGCGAGGCCGATGGCGATGGGCGCGAAGCCCTCGGGTGCCCGCGAGTCGGTGGCGCCGAGGATGACATAGACGAAGACCGCGGTGAGGAGGACCTCCGCGACGAGCACGGCGACGAGCCCGTAGCCGCCGGGGGAGTTGTCGCCGTAGCCGTTGGCCGCCATGTTGCCGGTCGCGTCGAAGCCGGGGCGACCGCGGGCGATGCCCCACAGCGCCACGCCGGCGACGAGCCCGCCGAGGACCTGGGTGGCCACGTAGGCCGGCACGTCCTTCCACAGGAAGCGCTTCGCGACAGCGACCCCGATGGTGACGGCGGGGTTGAAGTGCGCGCCGGACACGTGGCCCACGGCATACGCCATCGTGAGAACGGTCAGGCCGAAGGCGAGGGAGACCCCGAGGAAGCCGATGCCGAGCTGGACGCTCTGCCCGGCCACGACGTTGGGGGCGAGCGCCGAGGCGCTGCAGCAGGGTGGGTGTGGTCATGGCGCTCATTCTGCTGGGGTCGGGCGCCCCCGTGCCCGGGACGCGCCGATCGGTCGATCCCGAGCCGGGCAGTCGCTCGGTAGCGTGGAGTCGGATCGGCCGACGCCGACGAGCCAGGAGGCAGATGTGCAGGACTCCGGACCCCAACCCTTCGTCACCAACATCGAGAGGGCGACCCTGGACAACGACGCGTTCCGCACCGGCCTCTGGACCGGAACGCAGCTCCAGCTCACCGTGATGTGCCTGCAGCCGGGGGAGGAGATCGGTCTCGAGGTGCACCGTGACCGGGACCAGTTCCTGCGCGTGGAAGAAGGCTCCGGGCTCGTCGAGATGGGGGTCGACCGCGACGCGCTGTCGTTCCGCCGGGACGTCGGCGACGGCGACGTGGTGCTCGTGCCGGCCGGCTCGTGGCACAACGTCACCAGCACCGGCGAGGGCCCCTTGCGTCTGTACTCGATCTACGGCCCGCCGGAGCACCCGCACGGCACGATCCACCGCACGAAGGCCGAGGCCGAGTCCGCGGAGAGGGACCACTGACGCGGTCGCAGGACCGCCGACCGGGCGCGGGGCACGTCCACTGACTCGGGCGGCGCGCGACCGCCGTGGAGGGCGGCGGCCCGCCGCGCCGTGGTCAGGCCAGGCGCACCGTGGTCAGCCCAGGGTCGCGAGGATGCGGTTGAAGGCGTCCGAGGGCCGCATGACCGCCGACGCCTTCGCCGCATCCGGGCGGTAGTAGCCGCCGATGTCCGCGGGCGAGCCCTGCACGGCGATGAGCTCGGCGTCGATGGCCTCGGCGTTCGAGGTCAGCTGCTCGGCGACAGGGGCGAAGGTCGTGGCGAGCGCGTCGTCCTCGGTCTGCGTCGCGAGCTCGTGGGCCCAGTAGCAGGCCAGCCAGAAGTGGCTCCCGCGGTTGTCGATCTGGCCGACCCGGCGAGCAGGGGACTTGTTCTCGTTGAGCAGCCGCTCGGTGGCCCGGTCGAGTGCCTCACCGAGGACACCGGCCCGGGCGTTGCCCCGGTCGGCCTCGTGGCGGAAGCTCTCCGCGAGCGCGAGGAACTCGCCGAGGCTGTCCCAGCGCAGGTAGTTCTCCTGCACCAGCTGCTGCACATGCTTGGGGGCGGAGCCGCCCGCGCCGGTCTCGAAGAGCCCGCCGCCGTTCATGAGCGGCACGACCGAGAGCATCTTGGCGCTGGTTCCGAGCTCGAGGATGGGGAACAGGTCGGTGTTGTAGTCGCGGAGCACGTTGCCGGTCACCGAGATGGTGTCCTCTCCGCGCCGGATCCTCTCCACGGAGAGCCGAGCCGCCTCGACGGGGGGAAGGATCCGCAGGTCCAGGCCCTCCGTGTCGTGGTCGGCGAGGTAGGTCTCGACCTTGGCGATGAGGTTGCGGTCGTGGGCACGGGACCCGTCGAGCCAGAACACAGTCGGGGTCTGCGACGCGCGAGCGCGCGTGACCGCCAGCTTGACCCAGTCGCGGATGGGGGCGTCCTTGGTCTGGCAGGCGCGCCAGATGTCGCCGGGCGCGACCTCGTGGGAGGTGAGCACCTCGCCGGCGGCGTCGACCACCTCCACCCGCCCCTCGGTGGAGATCTCGAACGTCTTGTCGTGGCTGCCGTACTCCTCCGCCTTCTGGGCCATGAGACCGACGTTGGGAACCGAGCCCATCGTCGCCGGGTCGAACGCGCCGTTCGCCCGGCAGTCGTCGAGGACGGCCTGGTAGATGCCGGCATACGAGCTGTCCGGGATGACGGCGAGGGTGTCGTGCTCCTGGCCGTCGGGGCCCCACATGTGGCCGGAGGTGCGGATCATCGCCGGCATCGAGGCGTCGACGATGACGTCGCTCGGGACGTGGAGGTTGGTGATGCCCTTGTCGGAGTTCACCATGGCCAGGCGCGGACCGTCGGCGATGCCCTTGTCGATGGCCGCCCTGATCTCGTCGCCGTTGGGCAGGGCCGAGAGGCCGTCGAGGATGCCGCCGAGCCCGTTGTTGGGCGAGAGGCCCGCCGCCGCCAGGTCGGCCCCATAGCGCTCGAAGACCTCCGGGAGGAAGGCCCGGACGACGTGGCCGAAGATGATCGGGTCGCTGACCTTCATCATCGTGGCCTTGAGGTGCACGGAGAAGAGGACGTCCTCGGCCGTGGCACGGGCGATCTGCTCGCGAAGGAACGTGTCGAGGGCAGCAGCCCGCATGACGGTGGCGTCGACGACCTCGCCCTCGAGCACGGTCACCCCGTCCTTGAGCACCGTGGTCGTGCCGTCGCTCCCGATGTGCCGGATCGTGAGGGTGTCGTCGCCCCCGAGCACCACGGACTGCTCGTTGGAGCGGAAGTCGTCCCGACCCATGGTGGCCACGTTGGTTCTGCTGTCGCTGCTCCAGATGCCCATCGCGTGTGGGTGCCTGCGGGCATAGTTCTTCACCGCTGACGGAGCCCGCCGGTCGGAGTTGCCCTCGCGCAGGACGGGGTTGACCGCGCTGCCCTTGACCCGGTCGTAGCGGGAGCGGATCTCGCGGTCCTCCTCGGTCTGCGGGTCGTCGGGATAGCTGGGGAGGGCGTACCCCTGGGACCGGAGCTCCTTGACGGCGGCCTTGAGCTGCGGAAGGGACGCGGAGATGTTCGGCAGCTTGATGATGTTCGCCTCGGGCGTGTTCGCCAGCTCGCCGAGCTCGGTCAGGGCGTCACCGATGCGCTGCTCCTCGGTGAGGTGGTCCGGGAAGAGGGCGAGGATGCGCCCCGCGAGGGAGATGTCCCGCGTTTCGACGTCCACGCCGGCGGACGAGGCGAACGCCTGGACGACGGGAAGGAAGGAGTACGTGGCCAGCATCGGGGCTTCGTCGGTGAGCGTGTAGATGATCGTGGCCATGGGTCATCTCCGGTGATGTCGGCGAGTGGGGACGCTGCTGGTCAGGCTATCGGTGGACCGACCGTCGGATCCCGTGCAGCGTCTGAGAGGCTAGTGGGATGGAGCTACGGAGGGTCGCCCCCATCGTCGGCCTGTGCGCCCTGCTCGTCGCCGACCTCGTGCTCATCGTGATCGCCTTCCGCCCGTCGCTGGTGCAGGCGGTAGGGCTGGGAGCCGCCGACGCGACCTCCGCGTCCCCCTCCGCGTCCCCCTCCGCATCGCCCTCGCCCTCCCCGTCGGCGTCGGGGTCGCGCTCGTCCCCCGCGCCGGCGGCCGGCGTGGATCCTGTACCCGTGGAGCGTTTCGTGGCGGCGGTGAGCCCGACGGACGCCTGGGTCGTGGATGCCGGTTCCTGCAAGGAGCCCGGCACGATCTGGGTCACCAGCGACGGCGGGGACTCGTGGTCGCAGGAGGACCTACCGGGACGCGTGCTCCGTGCTCGACCGGACTCGGCCACCGAGGCGTTCGTCACCGGCGGCGACGAGAAGTGCGAGCTGCAGCTGTGGAGGACTGCGGACGGGGGCGCTGACTGGGGTGAGCCCCAGTCTGCTGCGGGGGCGTGGTCGCGCTCGCCCGAGGACGCGAAGGCCGTGCACACACCCGCCGACGAGTTCGAGCAGCCGTGCGCCAGCGGGCAGGTGCTCGACCTCGGCGGTCTCGGCGCTGCCCGTGCCTCCGTACTCTGCGCCAACGGGGACCTGCGCAGCACCACCGACGGCGGTGGGTCCTGGACCAGGAGCGCAACGGTCAAGGGCGGCCTCGCGCTCACGCTGACCGAGACCGGGACCGGGGCGGTGGTCCGTACGGACACCTCGTGCCAAGGAGTCGTCGTCGTGCCGGTGACGATCGGCAAGCCCAAGGGCGCGGGCACGTGCGTCGAGGCACCGGCTGTCAAGGGCAAGGTCTCCATCTCGGCATCCGGAAAGGGGTGGTGGCTCCTCGTCGGGGACCGGCTGCATCGCTCCCCCGACGCGAACGGGCCGTGGAAGCGTACCGGCGAGGACCTCGCGGGCTGACGCTCCGGCCCCGCGCCCGGCACGGTGGCGCGCCGGACCGGGGGCGCTCAGGTGTCGCGGCGCGCGGCGGCGTCAGGCCTGACCGCGAAGCACTCCGGCTCGGGCCATCCCCGGGCGGCGAACGCCTCCCGGACCGCGCGCTCCGCATCCGCCACGGCGCCCGACGGCACCAGCGCGATGCTCGACCCCCCGAAGCCGCCGCCGGTCATCCGAGCGCCCAGGGCACCGGCCGACCGGGCGGCCTCCACGGAGACGTCGAGCTCGGCGCAGCTCACCTCGTAGTCGTCGCGCAGTGAGGTGTGGGAGGCGTCCAAGAGGCGCCCCACCGCCCGCAGGTCGCCCGCCCGCAGGCGTCCCACGACCTCGCGCACCCGCTGGATCTCGGTGACGACGTGCCGTGCGCGGCGGCGTAGCTCGTCGTCGGACAGCCGGTCCAGGGCTGCGTCGAGGTCCTGGGGGTCCACGTCACGCAGCGAGTCGAGCCCGAGCTCCGTGGCCGCGCGCTCGCACGCCGTGCGGCGCTGGGCGTACTGCCCGTCGTTGAGGGCGTGCTCCGCCCGGGTGTCCGTGACGAGCACCACGAAGCCGTCGCCCTCGGGCCCCCGGAGGTCGAGGGGCACGTGCTCGATGCTGCCGTTCCGGCAGTCGAGCAGGAGCGCGTGCCCCTCCCGGCAGAGCAGCGACGCGGACTGGTCCATCCCCCCGGTCGGTGCCCCGGCGACCTCGTTCTCGGCGCGGACGCATGCCGCGGCGAGCCGGGCACGACCTGCCTCGTCGCCGAGGAGACCGAGTCCGCCGAGGTCGCTGACCGCGGCCCCCACCGAGCACTCCAGGGCCGCCGAGCTAGACAGGCCGCCGCCGACGGGAACCTCGCTGTCGATGGCCACGTCGAGCCCGCCCACGTGGTGTCCGTCGCAGGCCAGCGCCCACATGACTCCCGCCACGTATGCCGTCCAGCCGGCGGGCGTCCCCGGCCCCACCTCGTCCAGCCTCACCTCGACCGTCTCACCGTTCTGGGCCGAGTGGGCGCGGAGGAGGCCGTCGACGCCGGGCGAGCACGCGGCATACGTGCGCTGCGGCAGCGCGATGGGAAGCACGAGGCCGTCGTTGTAGTCGGTGTGCTCGCCGATGAGGTTGACCCGCCCCGGCGCCGACCAGACCCCCTCCGGATCGGTTCCGAACACGGCGCGGTACGTCTCGACGACCCGGTTCATGCCGCGAAGTCTAGGAGTGCGAGCACTGACAGAATGTGCTCCATGTCCACCCCCGCACCGGCCGCATCGGCACGCCCACGGATCCTCTCCGGGATGCAGCCGACGAGCGACTCGCTCCACCTCGGCAACTACCTCGGCGCGCTGGTGAACTGGGTGGGCCTGCAGCGGAGCTTCGACACGTACTACTTCGTGGCCGATCTGCACGCCCTCACCGTGCCGACCGACCCCGAGGTGCTGCGCCGTCGCACCCGGGTCACCGCGGCCCAGTTCATCGCGGGTGGTGTCGACCCGGAGACGTCAGCGGTGTTCTGCCAGAGCCACGTCGCCCAGCACACCGAGCTGGCGTGGGTGCTCGCCTGCCAGACGGCCATGGGTGAGATGAACCGGATGACCCAGTTCAAGGACAAGACCGCCAAGGGGCAGAACGCCAACGTCGGCCTCTTCACCTACCCGGTGCTCATGGCGGCCGACATCCTCATGTACGACGCGGCCTTCGTCCCGGTGGGGGAGGACCAGCGCCAGCACCTCGAGATCACTCGCGACCTCGCCGCACGCCTCAACAGCCGGTTCGGGGACGTGCTCACGGTGCCGGAGCCCTACATCCTCAAGGAGTCCGCCAGGATCATGGACCTCCAGGAGCCCACCGCGAAGATGAGCAAGACCGGGTCGAGCGAGAAGGGAATCCTCGAGCTCATGGAGGAGCCCGGGCGGCTGGCCCAGAAGATCCGCGCGGCGGTGACCGACACCGAGTCGGAGGTTCGCTACGACCCGGACACCAAGCCGGGCGTCTCGAACCTCCTCGTGATCCACTCCGTGTTGTCGGGAACGTCCCTCGAGGACCTCGAGGGCGAGTTCGCGGGGCGCGGCTACGGCGATCTCAAGAAGGCCGTCGGCGAGATCGTCGTCGACGCGGTGACCCCGTTCCGCGAGCGGATGACCGAGCTGCTCGACGACCCGGCCGAGCTGGACCGGATCCTCGCTCGAGGTGCCGACCGCGCCGTCGTCGTCGCCGACGCCACGATGTCCCGGGTCCGAGCGGCCGTAGGCCTCCTCACCGCCGCGCGGTAGGGTCCCTGCCCATGCCGATCCACGGCGTCGCCGTCACCATCCCGGAACCCTGGGGCCCCCGGCTCCAGGCCGCCCGGGAGGAGTTCGGAGACCCCATGGCGGCCGCGATCCCGCCGCACGTGACGCTTCTGCCGCCCACGCTCATCGAGCCGCACCTCATCGACGACTTCCTCGGCCACCTGCGTGCGGTCACCTCCGTCGTCGAGCCGTTCGCGATGATCCTGTCGGGAACCGGAACCTTCCGGCCTGTGTCACCGGTCGTCTTCGTCCAGGTGTCCCGCGGGATCTCCCACTGCGAGGCCCTGGAGCACGCGGTGCGGTGCGGACCCGTCGAACGGCCCCTCGACTTCCCCTACCACCCGCACGTCACTGTCGCCCACAACCTCGACGAGGCGTCGCTCGACCGCGCCTTCGAGTCGCTTGCCCACTTCCGGTGCGGGTTCATGGTCACCGCGATCGAGCTCTACCAGCACGACGACGACGGGGTCTGGCGGGTGCTCGACTCGTTTCGGCTGGGGGGTGACGTCGCGACGGTTCCCGAGCGACGTCGCGCCGTCGCGCCGTAATGGCGAGCATTCCGGGGTTCTGGGCGGTCGTGCCCGCGGGTGGTGCAGGGACCCGACTATGGCCGCTCAGTCGGGCCGCTCACCCCAAGTTCCTCCTCGACCTCACCGGCACCGGCCGGACGCTCCTCCAGGGAACGGTGGACCGGCTCACGCCCCTCACCGACGAGCGGGTCCTCGTCGTCACCGGGACGGCCCACGCGGATGCCGTGCGCGCCCAGCTCCCCGGTCTGCTGTCCGACCAGGTCCTCGCCGAGCCGTCACCCCGCGACTCGATGGCCGCGATCGGTCTCGCCGCTGCTGTTGTGGAGCGGCGGGACCCTGAGGCGGTCATCGGCTCCTTCGCCGCAGACCACCTCATCCCCGATGCCGGCGCCTTCGCGGACGTCATCCGGGAAGCCGCCGAGGTGGCCCACGATGGGCATCTCGTGACGATCGGCATCGAGCCGACGAGCCCCGCCACGGGCTTCGGGTACATCCGCACCGGTGAGCCACTTCCTCGGGCTCGCACGGCGCGAAGGGTCCTCCAGTTCGTCGAGAAGCCGGATGCCGAGCTCGCTGCGCGATATGTCGCCTCCGGGGAATACCGCTGGAACGCAGGCATGTTCGTGGTTCGCGCCGCCCTGCTGCTCGACCTCCTCGAGCGGTGGCACCCCGACCTTGCGAGGGGACTGCGCGAGGTCGCCGCCGACCCGAGTCGCTTGGCAGACGTGTGGCCGGGCCTGACGAGGATCGCGATCGACCACGCGGTCGCGGAGCCCGCGGCGGACGCCGGCCGGGTGGTCGTCGTGCCCGCATCCTTCGGTTGGGACGACGTCGGGGACTTCGGGAGCCTCGCCACCCTCCTGCCGCCGGACGACGGCGCGGTGGACCTGCGCGTGCTGGGGGACCGCGCGGACGTCACCTCGCTCGACACCAGTGGACTCGTGGTCGCTGCCGGGGGCCGGAGGGTTGCGGTGGTGGGCCTCGACGACGTGGTGGTCGTCGACACCCCCGACGCGGTCCTCGTGACGACGCGCGCGCGGGCCCAGGACGTCAAGGGCGTCGTCGACGAGCTCACGGCCTCCGGGCGCGGCGACCTCGTCTGACCCGGGCCGGCCGCTCGTCTACCCCTCCTGCTCCGGGGCCGTAGGCAGTAACTCCGGTCAGGCGACGTCCCGGTGGAGGTACGCCACCCCGCCCAGGACGACGAGCACCGCTGTCACTGCCACCAGAGCAAGCGAAGGGACGACCTCGAAGGTGCCGCCGGGGAGCTGGGAGAGGTGCGTGAAGGGTGACGCGTCGAGGATCCAGGACGGCAGCTGCATCGAGGGTCCGAGCTCTCCGACGAGGAAGGTGACGAGCAGCACGGCCCACGCGAACGGCGCAAAGCGGGGAACCGCCCCCCCGAGCGCAGCCGCGACCGCGATGAGCACCCACACCGCGGGGAGCTTGGCGAGCGAGGCGCCGACCGACTCACCCAGCGAGGGTGCGAGCTCGGTGACGGCGGGCCCCACCACACCGAGGACGACACCGAGCACCACCATGAGGAACGTCGTGAGGGCGAGCGGCACCGCGACGTTCGCGGCATACCACCGGAGCCGGCTCGTCGGAGTCGAGAGCACCACCTCTCCGAGGCCGCTGCGCTCCGAGCCGACCAGCCGCAGGGCCAACGCCACCCCGGCCGCGGCGACGGCAGCCGAGATGAAGCCCAGCTCGGTCGAGACGAAGATGTCCTCGACCGTGCCCGCCGACCCGCCCAGCTGCTCGAGGAAGTCCGAGACCACCGGGTCGTCCGCCAGGTCGGCGACCGAGCCGAGCAGCGAGCCGACGACGACACCGCCCAAGGTCAGCCCGAGGGTCCAGCCGACGATGGTGCCCCGAGCCATCCGGGTCACGAGGCCGAGCGGCCCGGAGAGGATCCGGCCCGCCCGCGCCGGACCGGTGCGGGCCGGGATCAGCCCTGCACCGAGGTCGCGCCGCTCGAGGACCGCCACGCCGACGACCACGCCGGCGACCAGCGTGGCCAGCCCCAGGAGGAGCACCCACTGCCGGTTGGCCCCGTAGGCCTCGACCCGCCCGGCCCAGCCGAGCGGCGAGAGCCAGCCCAGGGCGTGGAGCACCGAGCCGTCGTCCGCCGAGTCGGCCAGTGCGCGCAGCGCGTAGGCCGCGGCCAGGAAGCCGAAGCCCAGACCCGCGGCGCCCCGCGTGGTCGACGCCAGCTGGACGGCGACGGCGGTGACACCGACGGTGGCGAGCCCGGCCGCGAGCCACGCGACACCGAAGGCCACGCTCCCAGGGACATCCATGCCCAGCGCCGCAAGGCCGGCGGCCGAGAGCGCGCTGGCGGCCACCACGGCGACCGTCGCGAGCGTCACGGCGGCGGCCAGGGGTGACCAGCGTCCGACCACGCCGGAGCCGAGCAGCTCCAGCCGGCCCTCGTCCTCCTCCGTCCGGGTGTGACGCCGCACGACGACGAACCCGAGGACGGCGACGAGGAAGGCACCCATCATCACGGTCTTGAAGACGGCCAGGGCATCCGCCGTCTGCGACGCCAGCGGGCCGTACATCGCGATGATCGAGGGGTTCGTGAGGATCCCCGCGAGACCGGCGGCCGCTGACTCGTCGTCGGGGTAGAGCTCCAGGGTCGTCTGCGCCGAGCCGACGGAGAGCACCACGAGCCCGATGACGCTCGCCGGAACGAGGATGCGATCCCGCCGCCAGGCGAGGCGGAGGAGGTCCGGTGCCCCGGCCAGTCGCGTCGTCATGCCGGCTGGGGCTGGTAGCGCGCGAGGAACAGCTCCTCGAGCGTGGGGGGCTGGCAGGTCAGGGTCTCCACGCCGTGGCTCCCGAGGGTCGCGACGAGGTCACCCAGGTGCTCGGCGTCGACCGAGCACCAGACCTCCGCGCCGTCGACCCTCGCGTCGTGGGTTCCGGGCCAGGCCTCGAGCTCGGCGAGGGTCGGAGCACTGCGGAGGAGCGCATGGACGCGGGTGCGGCTCAGGTGGCGCAGGTCAGCGAGGCTGCCGCTGTCGACGATCCGGCCCGCACGCACGATGCTCACCCGGTCGCAGGCCTTCTCGACCTCGCTGAGGATGTGGCTCGACAGCAGCGTGGTCCGGCCGGCGTCGCGCAGCGCCATCAGCTCTGCCTGGAAGATCTCCTCCATGAGGGGGTCGAGCCCGGCTGTCGGCTCGTCGAGCACCAGGAGGGGGACGTCGCTGGCGAGCGCAGCCACGAGGGCGACCTTCTGCCGGTTGCCCTTCGAGTAGGCCTTGCCCTTCTTGGTCTCGTCGAGCTCGAAGCGCTGCACGAGGCGGCGGCGACGGGCCTCGTCGATCCCACCCCTGAGCCGGCCGAGCAGGTCGATGACCTCACCGCCGGTGAGCGTGGGCCACAGCACCACGTCGCCCGGCACGTAGGCGAGCGACCGGTGCAGCTCGGTCGCCTCGCGCCACGGATCCCGGCCGAGGACGGTCCCCGTGCCGCGGTCGGCTCGCAGCAGCCCGAGGAGGATGCGGATGGTCGTGGACTTGCCCGAGCCGTTGGGGCCGAGGAACCCGTGCACCTCTCCCTCTCGCACGGTGAGGTCCAGGCCGTCGAGGGCGACGGTGTTGCCGAAGGCCTTGTGGAGGCCGAACACGGAGATGACGTCGGTCATGGGCCCTACATTACTCGTTTCAGAAGGTTGTGAATAATGTAAATTGGCGACATGCAGCATCCCCACGCCACCGCCCCGTCCACCCGGGACCCGGCCTTCAGGGACGCGGTGGAGCACCTCGGTGGAGCTCTCGCCGACGCCGGGCTCTCCCGGCTGCCTGCCCGGGTCTTCGCCGCACTCCTGGCCACGGAGGACGGACGCCTCACGGCATCCGAGCTGGCCGATCTGCTGGGGGTGAGCCCTGCCGGGATCTCGGGGGCGGTGCAGTACCTGACCCAGGTCCGGATGATCCGCCGCGAGCGCGAGCGCGGATCACGACGGGACGTCTACGTCGTCCTCGACGACGCGTGGCACGACGTCCTCATGCAGAAGGACCAGATCTACGCCCCCATCCTCGCGGCCCTCGTGGTGGCCCGGGCCGCGGTCGGGAAGGACAGCCGCGCCGGGGAGCGGATGCAGCTGTCCGTGGAGTTCCTCGAGTTCATCCAGCGCGAGATGGACGGGATCGCGCGACGCTGGGACCAGTACAAGGCGGCCCGGAGGTCGACCCCCAGCGAGTAGACTCGGCCGCCTGATGAACGACGATGCCCTTCTCGCCGCCCTCGGCGAGCGCATCACCTCACTGGCAGCAGAGCTGATCGACATCCGGCGGGACCTCCATGCCCATCCCGAGCTGTCCCGCGAGGAGACGCGCACGACCGACTGCGTGGCTCGCCGCCTCGACGCCTCGGGCGTGGGAGTCCGCCTGCTCCCCGCGACCGGACTGCTCGCGGACATCGGGGCGGCCGACGCGCCCTACCGGGTGGCGTTGCGTGCCGACATGGATGCGCTCCCGGTGCGGGAGCGGACCGGCCTCGACTTCTCGTCGCGGTCCCCAGGCGTCTGCCACGCCTGCGGCCACGACCTGCACGTGGCGGCCCTGCTCGGTGCGCTCCTCGCGCTCAAGGAGTGCGAGCCGGCCCTGGTCGAGCGGGGCGTCGCCGTGCGCGGCATCTTCCAGGCCGCCGAGGAGATCATGCCGGGCGGGGCACACGACGCCATCAGCGCGGGCGCCGTCGACGGCGTCCACGCCGTGTTCGCGATCCACTGCGACCCCAGCCTCGACACCGGCGAGGTCGGCCTGCGCGAAGGGCCGCTCACCGCGGCGTGCGACCAGGTCACCGTCTCACTCCACGGCAGGGGCGGGCACACGTCGCGCCCCCAGGTGACCGAGGACCTCACCTACGCCCTCGCCAAGGTGGTCACCGACGTGCCGGCGGCGCTCTCGCGCCGGCTGGACCCGCGGGCCGGGGCTGCCCTCGTCTGGGGCACGATCAACGCCGGGCGGGCGGCGAACGTCATCCCGTCCACGGGTGAGTGCCGCGGGACCCTGCGCATGCTCGACGCCCACGCCTGGCTGACGGTCGGGCCGCTGCTCGAGGAGATCGTCCACGCCGTCGTCGAGCCCTACGGCGTCCAGGCGAAGGTCGAACGCGTCAAGGGCGTGCCACCTGTCGTCAACACCACGGAGGGGATCGAGGCGTTCCGGCTGGCGTCGTTGGCGAGCGGGATGCACCCCGTGCCCACCGCCCAGTCCCTCGGCGGCGAGGACTTCTCGTGGTACCTGGCCCACGCGACGGGGGCGATGGCCCGTCTCGGCACCCGTCCCCCGGGGGGTCCGACCTTCGACCTGCACCAGGGCGACCTCGTCGTCGACGAGGACGCCGTCGCGCTCGGTGCCCGGCTGCTCGCCTCCGTGGCGGTGCTCCGCCGTTGGGGGTCAGGGGACCACCAGCCGCTGGAGGCCACGTGAGCGGGTCGCGGACGACGGCCACGGATCCCGACGGCATCGACTGGCCGGCCCTGCACTCGGAGGCCGTCCGCATGGCGGGCCTCGCGTACGCGCCCTACAGCCGGTTCCCCGTCGGTGTGGCCGGCCTGGTCGACGACGGCCGGGTCGTCTCCGGATGCAACGTCGAGAACGCCGCCTACGGAGCGACCCTCTGCGCCGAGTGCGGGATGGTGTCGCAGCTCCACGCGACCGGAGGCGGCGTGCTCCGCGCCGTGTGGTGCGTCGACAAGCACGGCGACACCCTGATGCCGTGCGGCCGCTGCCGCCAGCTGCTCTGGGAGTGCGGCTCACCGGAGACCCTGCTCCAGACCCCCACCGGCATCCTGTCGATGCGCGAGGTGCTGCCGCAGGCCTTCGGCCGCGACGTGCTGGACGCCGTCGCCCCCGTCGACTGAGCCTCCCCGACGTCGTCTGTCAGATTGCCGGTCCACGGCCCGCTGAGCGGCGTGTCGCGGCACGGTGACAGACGAAGTGGGGGTGGTTCCGGCCCTGCGATGATGTGCCGATGAGCGAACCCTTCGACGCCGTGGACGTCATCATCACCAAGCGCGACCGGCACGAGCTCACCGACGACCAGATCCACTGGGTGATCGACGCCTACACCCGTGGCGCCGTGGCCGACGAGCAGATGAGCGCGCTGGCGATGGCGGTGCTGCTCAACGGGATGACCCGGCGCGAGATCTCCACGTGGACCGCGGCGATGATCTCGAGCGGGGAGCGGATGGACTTCTCCTCGCTCTCGCGCCCGACCGCCGACAAGCACTCGACCGGCGGTGTCGGCGACAAGACCACGCTGCCGCTGGCCCCTCTCGTCGCCGTCTTCGACGTCGCGGTGCCCCAGCTCTCGGGCCGCGGTCTGGGTCACACCGGCGGCACCCTCGACAAGCTCGAGTCGATCCCCGGCTGGCAGGCGTCCCTGAGCAACGAGGCGATGATCCGGCAGCTCGAGGACGTCGGCGCCGTCATCTGCGCCGCCGGCTCGGGCCTGGCCCCCGCCGACAAGAAGCTCTACTCGCTGCGTGACGTCACCGGAACCGTCGAGGCCATCCCGCTCATCGCCTCGTCCATCATGAGCAAGAAGATCGCCGAGGGCACCGGCGCTCTCGTCCTCGACGTCAAGGTCGGCACTGGTGCGTTCATGAAGAACCGCGACGACGCCACGGAGCTGGCGCGGACCATGGTCGACCTCGGCACGGATGCCGGTGTCAGCACCGTCGCCCTGCTCACGGACATGTCGACACCGCTCGGGCTCACGGCCGGCAACGCCCTCGAGGTGCGTGAGTCGACCGAGGTCCTCGCCGGGGGAGGCCCTGCGGACGTCGTCGAGCTCACCGTGCGCCTGGCCGAGGAGATGCTCGAGCAGGCCGGCCGCGGGGGGCAGGACGTCGCGGCCGCTCTCCGCGACGGACGGGCGATGGACGCCTGGCGCCGGATGATCACCGCGCAGGGTGGTGACCCCGACGCCCCCCTCCCGGTCGCCCGAGAGACCGATCAGGTGCTGGCTGGGGGCTCCGGCGTGCTGTCCACCCTCGACGCGTATGCCGTCGGGGTCGCGGCCTGGCGCCTCGGCGCCGGCCGGGCCCGCAAGGAGGACAAGGTCCAGGCCGGCGCCGGCGTCGAGATCCACGCCAAGCCCGGGGATGCGGTCGAGCAGGGCGACCTGCTGCTCACCCTCCACACCGACACCCCGGAGCGCTTCGGGCGCGCCCAGGCGGCGCTGGAGGGAGCGGTCACCATCGCACCCGAGGGCACGGACGTCCCGCGCACGAGCATCGTCCTCGACAGGATCGCCTGATGACCGCCACGGCGGCCCTGACGCCGACCATCGTCGCCCGGACTCCGAAGGCGCTGCTCCACGACCACCTCGACGGCGGTCTCCGGCCGGCAACGGTCGTCGAGCTGGCGGAGGAGTCCGGCTACGCCGACCTTCCCGCGACCGATGCGGACCAGCTCGGCCGCTGGTTCCGGGACGCCGCGGACTCGGGGTCGCTGGAGCGCTACCTCGAGACGTTCTCGCACACCGTCGCCGTCATGCAGACGCCCGAGCAGCTCTCCCGGGTGGCCCGTGAGTGTGCTCTCGACCTCGCCGCCGACGGAGTGGTCTACGCCGAGTCCCGTTTCGCGCCCGAGCAGCACATCACGGCGGGCCTGTCGCTCGAGGAGGTCGTCGAGGCCGTGCTCGCAGGCTTCCGGGCGGGCGAGGAGGAGGCGCGCGCGGCCGGCATCCCGATCCGCATGGTCACGCTCCTCACCGCCATGCGCCACGCGGCGCGCAGCCGGGAGATCGCCGAGCTCGCGGTGCGCTACCGCGACGACGGCGTCGGCGGATTCGACATCGCGGGCGCCGAGGCGGGCTTCCCTCCCACCCGCCACCTCGACGCCTTCGAGTACCTCCGCCGTGAGAACGCGCACTTCACGATCCACGCCGGTGAGGCCTTCGGGCTGCCGAGCATCTGGGAGGCGATCCAGTGGTGCGGTGCCGACCGTCTCGGCCATGGCGTGCGGATCGTCGACGACATCACCGTCGACGACGAGGGCGCGGCCACCCTCGGTGGCCTGGCGGGTTACGTGCGGGACCGCCGCATCCCGCTGGAGATGTGCCCCAGCTCCAACGTCCAGACCGGAGCCGCCGACTCCATTGCCGCACACCCCATCACACTGCTCAAGACGCTCCTGTTCCGGGTGACCGTGAACACCGACAACCGACTCATGAGCGGGACCTCCATGACCCGCGAGATGCAGCTCCTCGTCGACGAGGCGGGCTGGACGATCGAGGACCTCCGGTGGGCCACGATCAACGCGATGAAGTCCGCGTTCCTGCCGTTCGACGAGCGGCTCGAGATCATCGAGCACGTCGTCAAGCCCGGGTATGCCGCACTGGGCGCCCACGTCTGACCGCTTCCGGTCGCGGGTCAAGCGGTCAGCGTGTGAGCGGGTCCATCGGGATGACGCGTGCCCGCAGCTGCTCCTCCCGCCACAACCGGTCGAGGTCGCGACGTCGGCGCTCGGCCACGACGGCGGCGAGCACGAGCTCGGGATGGACACCGCCGGGCGGCGGTGGGCTGACGTGGGGGATCACCGCGGACAGCAGCTCGAGGCCGAGCCGACGTCGTGACTCCGGCATGAGCCCCGGCGCTCGGGAGAGGAACTGCCGCACCGCCACCGTGAGCCCCGAGGGGAGCGAGGCGACGTCGGCAGAGCGTGCCCACGCCGCCAGGGCGGGCGGCATCCCCGGCGGTGGGGCGAGCCGCAGCCTCGCCCGCTGTGACACGACCACCGTGCCTGCCGCCATGTCACCGAGCCGCTTGGCCCGTGGATGCACCACCGAGGCCACGAGGGCCGGGACACCGACGAGGAGGTAGATCTCGACGTAGCCGACGAGCGCCCGGACGATCGCATGGCGCCCGGTCGCCGGCCCGCCGTCGTCACGGACGGCGCGCAGCCCGAGAGCCATCTTCCCCAGGGTCCGGCCGCGCGTCGCCGTCTCGAGCATGGCCGGAACGCCGACGAGGACGAGGGTGCTGTAGACGATGGCGACGATCGTCACGAGGGCCTCGGAGGCGGCGCCGAGGGCCAGGGAGAAGACGACGAAGCCGCCGACGAGCAGGGCGACGGCGAGGACCACGTCGATGACCCCGGAGGCCATCCGGGCCGCGACGCTCGCCGCGGGAACCTCCACGGCGACCCCTTCACCGGTGACGAGGTCGTCACCGGCGTAGCTGCGGTAACCGCCCGGATCGCTCACGCGGCGATGCTAACCCGCGCCGCCGGGCCCTGCGCTCGGCCGATCGCCGGCCGACAGCCGTGGCACCGCCGCTGCCGGGCACCGACCTGCCGCCCAAGGGGCGGGATGCCGCGAGCCGTGCGGCGGTTACGCTTCGCCGGTGGACCTCGACGCCTACCTCCTGGTGCACCAGTCGCAGTGGGCGCGCCTCGAGGAGCTCGCCGGGCGTCGGCGCCTGACGGGCGAGGAGGCCGATGAGCTGCTCGACCTGTACCAGCGGGTGTCCACGCACCTGTCCGTCGTGCGCTCCGCGAGCCCAGACCCCTCCGTCGTGGCCTACCTGTCGTCGGTGCTGGCCCGCGCGCGGATCGCGTCATCCGGCGCACGCACGTCCACCTGGGCCGACCTCGGCGGCTTCTTCACCCGGACCTTCCCCGCGGCGCTCTACCGGACCCGGCGGTGGTGGGTGACGACGGCCCTCGGCAGCATCGTCCTCGCAGCCCTCGTGACGTGGTGGGGTCTCGACAACCCCGAGGTGTGGACGAGCCGGATGACACCGGCCGAGATCGAGGCGTACGTCGGCACCGACTTCGAGAACTACTACTCCGAGTTCCCACACGCGGAGTTCGGCACGCTGGTCTGGGTCAACAACGCGCGCGTCGCCGCCCTCTGCATCGCTCTGGGCGTGCTCGGTCTGCCGGTGCTCTACGTGCTGGCGTCCAACGTCGTCAACGTCGGCGTGGCCGCGGCGCTCATGATCACCAGCGACCGGGCCGGTCTGTTCTTCGGACTCATCCTCCCGCACGGGCTGCTGGAGCTCACGGCGGTCTTCGTGGCGGCGGGAGTGGGACTGCGGCTCTTCTGGTCGTGGGTGGAGCCGGGTCCCATGGGTCGGCTCGAGTCGTTCGCCAGGGAGGGGCGCACGGCGATCGCCGTCGCCCTCGGGCTCGTCGTCGTCCTCCTCGTCAGTGGTGCCATCGAGGGCTTCGTCACGCCCTCCGACCTACCGACCTGGGCGCGCATCACCATCGGGGTCGTCGCCGAGGTGCTCTTCCTCGCCTACGTGTTCGTCGTCGGACGCGCCGCCGTCCGCGAGGGTGTCACCGGTGACGTCCTCGCGCGGGATGCCGGTGACACCGCCCCCGTGACCGCCGCCTGACCGGCGGCAACCCGGGTTCACGGCACGTCAGAGGAGACCCTGGCGCTTGAGCATGAGGTAGTGGTCGGCGAGGCGCACCGGTAGCTCGTCGGGCGGGGCGTCGAGGACGTCGACGCCGAGCTGCCCCAGGGCCGCGGCCGTCCTGCCCCGCAGGGCCATGGTGCGCTCGGCGGCCGCGGCACCGTAGACCTCGGCCGTGGTCGAGCGGGCCCCACGCATGACGGCCAGGGCCGGGTCGGCAACCGACGCCACGACGACCCGGTGGTGGGCGGCGAGCGCCGGGAGCACCGGCAGGAGCCCCTCCTCGACGGCCGAGGACTCCAGTGCGGTGAGCAGCACGACGAGGGCGCGGTGCGAGCCCAGCCGCATGACCTCGGTGGCGAGCGCCGACCAGTCGGCCTCGACGAGCCGGGCCTCGACAGGGGCCAGGGTGCTGATCGTGTCGTGGAGCAGGCGTGCCCGGTCGGTGCCGGACACCCGAGCCAGGACGACCCGGTCGCCCGCGAGCACCTGGACCCGGTCGCGGGCGTGTCCGGCCAGTGCCGTGAGCAGGAGCGCGGCGTCCATCGCCGCGTCGAGCCGGGGGGCGTCGCCGATGCGGCCGGCGCTCGTGCGGGAGGTGTCGACCACGAGGACGACCCGGCGGTGCTGCTCGGGCTGCCAGGTGCGCACGACGAGGTCCCGTCGACGAGCCGTGGCCCGCCAGTCGATCGAGCGCACGTCGTCACCCTCGACGTAGTCGCGGAGGCTGTCGAACTCCGTGCCTTGACCGCGGGTCCGGACAGCAGCACGACCGTCGAGCTGGCGGAGCACGGCGAGGCGGCTGGGCAGGTGACGTCTCGAGGGGAAGGGGTGCAGTGCCCGGACGGCTCCCGGCACCTCGAACGAGCGCTGGCGGGCAGCGAGCCCGAGCGGCCCGAGGACCCGCACGGTCACCCGGTCCGCCACGCGGTCGCCGCGGCGGGTGGGCACGAGGCGGGTCGTGAGGCGCACCCGTTCGTGCGGGGGCACCGCGAGGTCGTGCACGGCGTCGACCGCACCGGCCGACGGCGGCCAGGCGTCCCGCAGGAGACCCCGGACACCACGGTCGGAGGTGTTGGTCACCCACAGTGTGCTCGTCGTCGCCTCGCCGAGCCGCACCTGCGCCGGCTCGCTGCGATCGAGGTGCAGCACCGTCGGCGGGGTCGCGAGGACGAGGTCGAGGACGACGAGCAGGAGCACGACGAGGGCCCACCACCGCACCGTCGACGCCTGCGGCCACAGCGCGACCGGTGCCAGTCCCGCGAGGGTCAGCACCACCGTGCGCCAGGTGATCGCCATCAGCGCGGGACGGGCACCGACCCGAGCGCGCTGTCGAGCACGGCTGTCACGCCGACGCCCTCGAGCTCGGCCTCCGGCCGGAGCGAGAGGCGGTGAGCCAGGGTGGCGTGCGCCAGAGCCTTCACGTCGTCCGGCGTCACGTAGGCACGACCGGCCAGCCACGCCCAGGCGCGGCTCGTCGCCATGAGGGCCGTCGCACCGCGGGGGGAGACCCCCAGGGCCAGCGACGGGGAGACCCTGGTGGCCCGGGCGATGTCGACGACGTAGGCCGCCACCTCGTCGGAGACCGACACCTCACGCACTGCCGTCACCCCGGCGTCGAGATCGGCGACGGTCGCCACCGGGCGGATGCCGGCCGCGCGCAGGTCACGGGGGTCGAACCCGGAGGCGTGCCGGCGCACGACCTGCACCTCGTCGGACCGCTGCGGAAGCGGCAGCACGACCTTGAGGAGGAACCGGTCGAGCTGTGCCTCGGGGAGCGGGTACGTCCCCTCGTACTCGACCGGGTTCTGGGTCGCGGCGACCATGAACGGCGAGGGGAGCGGGTGCGGGTTCCCGTCGATGCTCACCTGGCGCTCCTCCATCGACTCCAGGAGGGCGGACTGGGTCTTCGGCGGGGTGCGGTTGATCTCGTCGGCGAGCAGGAGGTTGGTGAAGACAGGGCCCTGGCGGAACGTGAAGTCGCTGGTGCGGGCGTCGAAGACGAGCGAACCGGTGAGGTCACCGGGCATGAGGTCGGGGGTGAACTGCACCCGCTTCGTCTCCAGGTCGAGGGACGCCGCGAGGCTGCGGACGAGGAGCGTCTTCGCGACACCCGGCACCCCCTCGAGGAGGATGTGCCCCCGGCAGAGGAGGGCGACGAGCAGCCCGGCGACGGCGGCATCCTGGCCGACGACGGCCTTGGCGACCTCGGCGCGGACCGCGAGCAGCGCCGATCGGGCGCGCTCGGACTGCGGGCCTTCGACCTGCGGGCCACCCGGGGCGGCCGTGGGGGGCAGGGTGGATGAGTGGTCCGTCATGGGCGGTGGGTTCTCTCCTCGAGGTCGGTGAGCTGCTGGGCGAGGTGGATGAGGGAGGCGTCGTCGTGCGGGGTCGGCCCGAACAGGATGACACCGACGTCGGCGGGCTCGCGGCCGGCCGTGGTCGAGACGGCATGGACCAGGGTCGTCGGGGCAGCGCCGGGTGGCACGGCCAGCCGGCGGGACAGCCGTGCTGCGGTTCCCGCTCGGAGGACCTGGGCTGCCCTGCCGCGGTCACCCGCCCGACGGTAGAGACGCCCGCGGCTCTCGGTCGTCTCGATGGCGCGCACGACGACCGGCAGTGGCTCGCGCACGAGCCTGCCCAGGCGGCGGCCGCGGGAGAGGGCGAGCAGGACGACGGCGAGACCGACGACCGTCACCGCCGACCCGGTCCACCTCGGCCAGAGCGGCTCCGACCCCTCGGCCCCGCCCAACGGGCCGGGGGCGGTCAGGTCGCCCTCGCCCGGCTGGTACCAGAGGAGGCGCGGTGTCGCCCCCAAGGACCGGAGGGCCACTCCGGCGTTGCTGTCCTGCGCGACGAGCTCGTTCGTCCATGAGGGCCCGACGCCCACGACGACGGTTTCGGGCCTGTCGGTCGTGGACGGCAGCTCGAGGAGACCGCTGCCGTAGGCCCCGTCCGGCGCCGGCTCACCGGTCGTGCTGTCCGGTTCCGGTAGGTCGAAACAGTGGGTGGCGGCCGCCGAGAGCGGCGAGCCCTCATCGAGGAGGTATCGCGTGTCGAGGACGCTCACGACGTCGGCGTCCCTGGCGACCTCCGACGAGCAGCGCGCCACGAGGCCCTCGGCGGAACCGGGGAAGGAGCCCAGGGGCAGCCCCATCAGCCTCAGCTGCTCCGACGTCACCCCGACGAGGACGAGACGCCCTGCGGTGCTCGAGGCGTCGGCCAGCCGTCGCGTCGCCCCGGGGCCGAGGTTCGCGCGGTCCGCGAGGAGCACCGTCGTCGAGCGGTCGGGGGCTGTGGCCTCCAGGGCGCCGATGGAACGTACGACCTCGACGTCGACCCCCTGGTCGCGCAGCACCTCAGCGAGAGCCATGCCGCCCGCCCTGCCCGCACCGTCGGGGTCGAGCGGTGCTGTGGGCCGTCTGGCGGAGAGGGCGAGGAGGACGAGGAGAGCCACGCCCAGGAGCACGACGACGACGTATGCCGTCACACGCCGGACACGGGGGTGGCCCCGCCGCTCGGTGCTCGAGGAACGCGTGGCGCCGCTGCGGTCCTCGGTCGCGATCCCGGTCACCTCGGGCGTCCGCCGGCCGGCACGCCGGCCTCCGGTAGCAGCGGCCGGGTGGCGGCGAGGTCCTTGTCGAGCGCGACCACGGCTCGCGCGGCATCCCCAGCGGCGGCACGTCGGCCGTAGCGCACGGCGTCGAAGGTGTCGGCGGCCGACGCCAGCCGAGCGGCGTCGGTGGGGAACACCGGCGCGAGTGCCACGGCGACCTCGTGGGCCGTGCGGCCCGGCAGGTCGTCGAGGAGGGTGCGCTCGACGGCGGAGCGGGCGAGCGCGCGGTACCCCTCGAGCACAGCAGTGTCGGGATCGCCGCTCGCAAGGGCTGCGGCAGCGGATGCCCGGTGTTCCGCGGCGCTGCGGGCCGGGCCCTCGTGGACCGGGCCGGCGCCGGGGACCGCCATGCGCCGTTCGGCTCGCAGGGAGCGCAGGACGACCATCGCCACCACGGCCAGGCCCAGAGCGGCGGCCAGCCAGATCGTCCAGCCGGGGAGGCCACCGGTCCCCTCCGAGCCGGAGAGGAGCCGCCCGAGCCAGTCCCAGAGCCGTTCCAGGAGTCCTTCCGGCTCCCGGTAGACCGGCTTGCGAAGCTCCTCCTCGAGCCAGTCGCGGGCCTCGGGGGAGGTGGGGTCCAAGGGAGGGTCGAGTCGCACCGGGTCAGTGCGCCCGGGCGCCAGCGGGCCACGGGGCCGGTCCGCCCTGCGACGCCGCGTGGATGAGCTGCACGTCGAGGGCCTCGCGGCGGATCCGTTGGTCGACGACCATCAGTGCGTCGACTCCGGCGGAGAACGGCGTCGTGATCACCCCGCTGATGAGGGTCGCGATGCCCCCGAGCACCGCCTGCCACATGAACAGCTGGTCCTCGCCTCCGGCGGCGACGACGGCCACGAGTCCGAGGACCGCGATAGGGACGGTGACGAGCTGAGCGGCGAAGCCGACGAGGATGGCAGTGAGGAGGCGGATGCCGAGGATCCGCCAGAACGGTGTCCCGGAGGTGAGCCGCCAGGAGCGTGCGAACGCGCTCCCGACGCCGCGACCCTCGAGGACGATGACGGCCGTGACGAAGGCGAACCGCGTCCAGAGCCAGAGATAGAGCAGGAGGGCGAGCAGCACCGCGAGGAGCAGGACGAGGACCGGCCCCACGCTCGCGTCGCCGACGACGAGCCAGGCGATCGGCGGACCGAGGACGACCCCGAGGAGCAGCAGCGCCCCGAGGATCGTCACGAGCACGGCACCCGCCACGGCAGGCAGACGGCGCTTGGTGCCGTCCCACGTCTCCTCGATGCCGACCTTTCGCCCGAGCACCGCCTGGCCGATGACATAGGCGAGGAAGCCGGTGAGAGCGACGGAGGAGATCAGGGAGCCGACGCTCGGCAGGTAGCTGCCCACGAGGCCGAGGCCGCCGATCTCGTCGCTGTCCAAGGACGTGGTGTCCTTGCTCGCCACCCACGCGCCGAGGGCGGTCGCGGGGACGAGGCAGATGAGCGAGGTGACGAGGGCCAGGCCCATCGTGGCGGCGACGTTCCCGCGGATCGCCTTCGTCACGGCCGAGAAGAGGTCCCCGAGGGTGAGGGGCCGCAGCGGGATGATCCCCGGCCGGAACTCCATGGACGCCAGGAACGGTCCGGGCGGTGGGGGCGCGGCATAGCCGGGCGGTGGCGGCGCGGCATACCCGGGCGGCGGTGGGGGTCCGGCATACCCGGGCGGCGCCGAGCCGTATGCCGGCGGCTCCGGGTCCGGCAGGGGCGTCGAGCCGGGGGCGACCCACGGTCGTTCGCTCATGCCGCGTCCCCGTCCTCGACCACGCGAGAACCCTAACCGACCGTGCGTGGCCCCACGGAGAGCTCCCGCTCGAGCTCCCTCGCCCGCACGGCACGCGCACCGAGGGCGGTCTGCCGGCGGACGATCTCCGGCTCGGCCCGCAGGAGTGCCATGCCGCGCCGGAGCAGGACGCCGGGTGGCTTGCGGTGTTCTCGCAGGTCACGCACGAGGCGCCGGACGAACGTCACGGCCGGATGGTGGTGCACGCACCAGGCGCTGTGGAGGATCCCCGCAACACCCAGCCGCTCGACGACCTCGGCGGCGAAGATCCCTTCCGCGAGGACGAGGTCGTCGGGTCGAGCGGTGAGCTCCCGGTGGCCCACGGCCCGGCTCGTGGAGATGTCATAGACGGGCGTGCGGGTACGTCCGGTGTCGACGAGCTCGCAGAGCGAGGCCCCGGCCCGGTCCGCGTCCCAGCTCGCGGGGTGGTCCCAGTCGACGATCCCCAGGTCCTCCCTGCGCGGCACCGCGGGGTCGTCCTCGTCGCGGTAGAAGTCGTCGAGCCGGAAGATGGGCCAGCCGCGGGCGGCGTGGAGCCGTGCCGCGAGGCGGGACTTCCCGGCACCGCTCGGGCCGGCGAGGACGACGACCCGCTGCCGCGTCGGGTCGTGAGCGGTGCCGGCCCGGGATCGCCCGTCGCGTCGTCGCCCACGGCTCGGAGTCCAGGGATGCCGCGTGGTGCCGCGGTGGCGGTGTTTGCCGGGGGGAGGAGGGGGGTCGTCAGCGCGGCCCCGGTGCTGTCAGTTCCATCCTCGCCGTCGGCGGCTCAGCGGCCCTTGGGGTGCCAGACGGTCTTGGTCTCCAGGAAGGCGGTGAGTCGCGAGAGGTCGGGCGTGGCCGTGAAGTCGGGTTCCACCGCCTCCGTGCCCGTGCCGCCGGGGCGGCGGACGCGCTTGAGGTTGTCCGCGGCGGCCAGCTCGAGGCCGCCCCAGTCGACGCCGTCGGCTCCGGCGGCCCCGGTGAGGTCGATGGCGTTGACGTCACGATGGCTCGCCAGCCACGGTGTTACCTCGGCGGTCCGACCGGTGATGATGTTGACCACGCCCCCCGGCACGTCAGAGGTGGCCAGGCACTCGGCGAGGGTGATCGCCGGAAGCGGTCGTTCCTCGCTGGTCAGCACCACCGCGGTGTTGCCCGACACGATGACCGGGGCCACCACCGACACCAGGCCGAGCAGGCTCGACGCCTGCGGCGCGAGCACCGCGACGACGCCGGTGGCCTCCGGGGCCGAGATGTCGAAGAAGGGGCCCGCGACCGGGTTGAGGCCGCCGAGCACCTGGGTGAACTTGTCGGACCACCCGGCGTACCAGACCCACCGGTCGATGGCCGCCGACACGGTCGCCTCGGCCTGGGCAGCGCCGACGCCCTCGCTGTTCCGGACGTCCTGCACGAGCTGCGCCCTGCGGGACTCCATGACCTCGGCCACGCGGTACAGCACCTGACCACGGTTGTAGGCCGTTGCCGCCGCCCAGCCGGGCTGGGCCTTGCGTGCCGCGACGACGGCATCCCGGGCGTCCTTGCGCGAACCCTGGGCGGCGTTGGCGAGGAACGTCGGTGGGCGGGAGGAGGACCCGCGACGGGCAGCGGCCCCCGTCGGCGCGGCATACACCTCGTAGGAGCGGCCGCTCTCGCTGCGCGGGAACTTCCCGCCGATGTAGAGCTTGTAGGTCTTCCGGACGTCGACCCGCGCGCTCATCCCCGGCCGCCCGTCGTCACGTAGGCCTCGAGGCCGTGGCGGCCACCCTCGCGGCCGTAACCCGACTCCTTGTAGCCGCCGAACGGCGAGCTGGGGTCGAACTTGTTGAACGTGTTGGCCCAGACGACCCCGGCCCTGAGCTGGTCGGCCATCCAGAGGATGCGGCTGCCCTTCTCGGTCCAGATGCCGGCGGACAGCCCGTAGGGGGTGTTGTTCGCCTTGGCGACGGCCTCCGCGGGGGTGCGGAACGTGAGCACCGAGACGACCGGGCCGAAGATCTCCTCCTGCGCGATGCGGTGGGTCTGGCTGACGCCGCTGAACACAGTGGGGCGGAACCAGAAGCCGTTGGTCGGCAGGTCGCACCCCGAGTCCCAGCGCTCCGCTCCCTCCGCCTCCCCGACGGCCACCATCTCCTCGATGCGCTCGAGCTGCTTGCGCGAGTTGATGGCGCCGACGTCGGTGTTCTTGTCCATCGGGTCGCCGACGCGCAGTGTCGCCAGGCGGCGCTTGAGGCGGTGGTCGAGCTCCTCGGCGATGTTCTCCTGCACGAGGATCCGGCTGCCGGCGCAGCACACGTGCCCCTGGTTGAAGAAGATGCCGTTGACGATCCCCTCGACGGCCTGGTCGATGGGTGCGTCGTCGAAGATGATGTTCGCCGCCTTGCCGCCGAGCTCGAGGGTGGCCTTCTTCCTGGTGCCGGCGATGGACCGGGCGATCATCTTGCCGACGGCCGTCGAGCCGGTGAACGCGAGCTTGTCGATGCCGGGGTGGTCGACGATCGCCTGTCCCGTGGCCCCGGCGCCGGTGACGATGTTGACGACGCCCGGAGGGAGGTCCGCCTGGCGGCAGACGTCCGCGAAGAGCAGCGCGGTGAGCGGAGTGGTCTCCGCAGGCTTGAGGACGACGGTGTTGCCGCACGCCAGCGCCGGCGCGATCTTCCACGAGAGCATGAGCAGCGGGAAGTTCCAGGGGATCACCTGGCCCACCACGCCCAGCGGCCGGGGGTCAGGCCCGAGGGAGGCGTGGTCGAGCTTGTCGGCCCAGCCCGCGTGGTAGAAGAAGTGCGCCGCGGCGAGCGGGAGGTCGACGTCGCGCGCCTCCTTGATCGGCTTGCCGTTGTCCAGGGTCTCCAGGACGGCGAACTCACGGGCGCGCTCCTGGAGGATGCGAGCGATCCGGAAGAGGTACTTGCCGCGGTCGGCGCCGCTCATCCGTGACCAGACGCGGGTGTATGCCGTCCGCGCGGCTCGCACGGCCGTGTCGACGTCGTCGTCAGTCGCCTCCGAGACCTCTGCGAGCACCTCCTCGGTGGCCGGGTTCACCGTCTTGAACGGCGTCCCGCCGGTCGCCTCGACGAACTCTCCACCGATGAACAGCCCGTAGCTGCTCGCGATGTCGACGACGGCGCGCGACTCGGGAGCCGGTGCGTACTCGAAGGGGGACATGGTTCTCGTTCCTCGATCCGTGGGCCGTGGGGCCGGTCAGTAGAGGCTGGGGGAGTCGTCGGCGATGTAGTCGGCGCCGGAGTACGCGCCGGTCCTCAGGCGCTGACGCTGCAGGAGCAGGTCGTTGAGCAGGCTCGAGGCCCCGAAGCGGAACCAGTGGTTGTCGAGCCACTCCTCACCGGCCACCTCGTTGACCGTCACGAGGAACCGGATGGCGTCCTTGCTCGTACGGATGCCGCCGGCCGGCTTGACCCCCACCATGTCACCGGTGGTGTCGCGCCAGTCGCGCACCGCCTCCAGCATCACGAGGGTGACCGGGAGCGTCGCCGCCGGCGAGACCTTGCCGGTCGAGGTCTTGATGAAGTCACCGCCGGCGAGCATGGAGAGCCACGAGGCGCGGCGGACGTTGTCGTACGTGACGAGCTCCCCCGTCTCCAGGATCACCTTGAGACGGGCGTCGCCGCAGACGGCCTTGACGTCCGCAATCTGCCGGAACACGGTGAGGTAGTCCCCGGCGAGGAAGGCGCCACGGTCGATGACCATGTCGATCTCGTCGGCTCCCGCCGCCACGGCATCCTTGGTGTCGGCGAGCTTGACCGGGAGGCTCGCCCGCCCGCTGGGGAACGCCGTGGCCACGGCGGCCACCTTGATGTCCGCGGAGCCGAGGGTCTCCTTGGCCACCGCGACCATGTCGCCGTAGACACAGATCGCCGCCGGGCGTGGTGTGCTCGGGTCGCTCGGGTCGGGGACGAGTGCCTTGGTCGCCAGGCCCCGGACCCGGCCCGGGGTGTCGGCACCCTCGAGCGTGGTGAGGTCGATCATCGAGATGGCGGTGTCGATGGCCCACGCCTTGCTCGTCGTCTTGATCGAGCGCGTGGCGAGCGAGGCGGCACGCTCCTCACAGCCGACCTGGTCGACCCCCGGAAGGCCGTGCAGCCACGAGCTCAGGGCGCTGTTCGTCAGGCGGGAGACGCCGAGCAGGTCGCGCGCGCGCTCCGAGGGGGCCACGGTGGTGGTGCTCACCCGGCGAGTCTACGGCGCCGCCAGCCGGCGGACACCGCGTGCTGGGCAGCACCAGAACCTGGTGGCCCCGCCCACGCGTGCTCGGGCGGCCGGCAGCTCGCACCGCTCACCGCGGGGCGGACGACGGTGGGTCTCAGGCCAGGTCCACGGCTCACGACCAGTCGTCGGGCGGGGTGAACTGGCTGAGGTGGAGCACTGCGCCCTGCGGGTCGCGGACGACGGCCTCCGCCGTGTAGTCCGTCTCGAAGGACCGCAGGACCCTGCCGCCGAGCTCGGTGGCCCGGGCCGCCGTGGCGTCGCGGTCGTCGACGGTGAGAACGACGGACCAGCCCGGCGGGTCGTCCCCGGCCTGGACGACGGCGCCGATGACGTCCTCGAAGCCCTCCGGGGCGTCGGCCTGGCGGGTGCGGATCTCGGGGTCGACGGTGGCCTCGAGGTGGTCGCCGTACCCGGGCACGATGATGGCCGTGGCCCACCCCTGGTCGACGAAGCGCCAGGGGAACAGCTCACCGTAGAAGCGCTGGGCCGCGTCGAGGTCGGCGGTGTGCAGGTTGCTGAAGTTCCACGATCCCGGCGCGTTGGTGAGCTGGGCTCCCCGGCGTCGCCCTGCCTGCCAGAGCCGGATGTCGTTTCCCTCGGGGTCCCGGACAGCGGCTCCACGGCCGGCGGACCCGACGTCGGCGGGCGCCTGCAGGAGGGTGGCTCCGAGCACGACGGCCTTCCCGGCGCAGGCATCGGCGTCGTCGACGGCGACGTAGGTGCTCCACGACGCGGCTCCCTCGGCCAGCTCGGCGACCTCGGCGAGACCAGCGACGTCCTTGCCGTCGAACGAGGCGACGAGGTAGCGGCCCGGCGCGTCGGGCGGCGTCGCGACCGTGAAGTCCCAGCCGAGCAGGCCGCCGTAGAACTCGCGCGCCGCGTCGAGATCGGGCTGCTCGACGTCGACCCAGCACGTCACTCCGTTTGGGTAGGTCCGCTCCATGGCACGACGCTACGACCGCCCGCTGACAATCCAGTGGGATGCGCTCTCAGAGTCACGGGGGGCCGCTCAGGGCCGGGGGCCGCTCAGGGGCCGGTGGCCGCCCTTCGAGGTCGAGAGGAGGCAACACGCCGACCGCTCCGCCCGAGGAGTGTGCGTGTTGCCTCATCTCGACGAGGCTCACGGGGCAGTCGCGGCCTCGAGGTCCGAGTGGATGCCGGCCAGCCGGGCGGACGCCAGCTGACGGGCCCCGCGCACGTCCTCACCGGCCACCGGCTGGACGACCTCCAGGTAGACCTTGAGCTTCGGCTCGGTGCCCGAGGGGCGCACGATGATCCGCGAGTCGTCCGCGAGGTAGTAGCGCAGCCCCTCCGTGGGCGGCAGTCCGCCGTCCCCTTGCGCGAGGTCGTCGGTCCTCGCCACGTCCACCCCGGCGACACCGGTCAGCGGGTGGGCCCGAAGCCGGGCCATGACCCGGCTGATGGACGAGAGGTCCTCGACGCGGATCGCGAAGGCGTCGGTGGCGTAGACCCCGTGGTCACGGGCCAGGTCGTCGAGCCGGTCGGTGAGCGAGCGGCCCTCGGCGCGCAACGTCGCGACGAGCTCGGCGACGAGGAGCGCCGCCGAGACGCCGTCCTTGTCCCGCACGCGCGCCGGGTCCACGCAGTAGCCGAGCGCCTCCTCGTAGCCGTAGCGCAGACCGGCCACCCGGCCGATCCACTTGAACCCGGTCAGCGTCTCCTCGTGCCGCACTCCGACGGCGCGGCACATCGCCGCGAGCAGCCGTGACGAGACGATCGAGTTGGCGAACACGCACTCCGGCGAGTCCGCGACCACGCCACCGGCCGCACCCCGGGAGAGCACGTGCGAGCCGAGAAGTGCGCCGACCTCGTCGCCCCGGAGCATCCGCCAGCCACCCGGACCGGGCACGGCGACCGCGCACCGGTCGGCGTCGGGGTCGTTCGCGATGACGACGTCCGGTGAGGTCTGCTCCGCCAGCTCGATGGCCGCGTCCATCGCGCCGGGTTCCTCGGGGTTGGGGAAGGGGACCGTCGGGAACATCGGGTCCGGCTCGGCCTGCGACGCGACGGGGATCGGCGCGGCATACCCGGCATCGACGAATGCCCGGCGCACGGTCTCCGACCCGACACCGTGCAGCGAGGTGTGGACGACCGTCACGTCGCGTGGCGTGGACGGCGACACCACCGTGACGACGTCGGCGAGGTACGCCTCGAGCACCGAGTCGTCGAGCGTCTCCCACCCGTCGTCGGGGAGGGGCACCGACGCCACCGAGGCCACCCTCGCGATCTCTCCGGCGATGAGGCCGTCGACCGGGGAGACGATCTGCGAGCCGTCGCCGACGTAGACCTTGTAGCCGTTGTCCTCGGGTGGGTTGTGCGACGCGGTGACCATGACGCCCGCGTCGGCCCCGAGGTGGCGGATCGCGAAGGCAAGCACCGGGGTGGGCAGTGGGTGGGGGAGGACGACCGCCCGCCCGCCCATCCCGGTCACCACGGCGCAGGTGTCGCGGGCGAAGACGTCGGAGTCGGTCCGGGCGTCGAACCCGACGACGACGAACGGCTCGCGCTCCAGGGTCCTCAGGTATGCCGTGAGCCCGGCCGCCGCGCGGATGACGACCGCCCGGTTCATCCGGTGGGGCCCGGCCCCGAGGCGTCCGCGTAGGCCTGCCGTGCCGAACTCCAGGAGCCCCGACATCGCGTCGCCCAGCTCGGCCCCGGCGTCGACGTCGCCCGCCTCCGCGGCATCGGTGAGTGCCTGCAGCTGGGCCCGGGTGGCCGGGTCCGGGTCGTCGGCCGCCCAGGCCCGGGCTGCGGCGAGGAGCTCGGCGGTGGGCACGCGCCCGGCGTCCCGCACGGCCGCCCTCAGATCCGGCTGACGACGTCGGCGAGCAGGCGACCACAGCGCTCGGCGGCCGCGCGGCCGGCCTCGAGGACCTCGTCGTGGTGCAGCGGTGTCTCGGAGTAGCCGGCGGCGGCGTTGGTCACGAGCGAGATCCCTAGGACCTCGAGTCCGCTCTGTCGCGCGGCGATGGCCTCGAGGGACGTGGACATGCCGACGAGGTCCCCACCGATGAGCTTGGCCATCCGCACCTCGGCGGGCGTCTCGTAGTGAGGCCCCCGGAACTGCACGTAGACCCCCTCGTCGAGGGTGGGGTCGACGTCCTTGGCGATGGTGCGCAGCCGCGTGGAGTAGACCTCGGTGAGGTCCACGAACGTCGGTCCCTCGATGGGAGAGGTGGCCGTGAGGTTGATGTGGTCGGAGATGAGGACCGGTGTCCCCGGTGTCCACTCCGGGCGCAGGCCGCCGCAGCCGTTGGTGATGACGACGGTCGTGCACCCCGCTGCGGCCGCCGTCCGGATGCCGTGGACGACGGGCCGCACACCCTCCCCCTCGTAGTAGTGGGTCCTCGTGCCGTAGACGAGGGCCCGCCGGCCGGTGTCCCCGATCGAGACCGATCGCATGACCCCCGAGTGGCCCGTCACCGCAGCCCTCCCGAAGCCGGGGACGTCGGTGTTGTCGATCGTCGCGAGGGTCTCACCGATGAGGTCCGCGCTGTCCCGCCAGCCGGAGCCGAGGATGAGGGCCACGTCGTGCCGGTCTGCCCCGGTCCGCTCCCGGATGACGGCCGCCGCCGCATCGGCCACGGAGAAGGGGTCGGTCGCACGGTCGTTGAGGTCGGTCGCGGCGGGGTCGGTCACGGCGGCAGCGTAGCGAGGGCGCGGGACGGGTGGGCGGTCCCCGTGCTGGGGAGCCGGGCACGGGACCATGGCGAAGCGCACCGTCGCGGTGCCTTGACACTGCAAGTTGCAGGTGCAACTCTTGAGTGGTGCCTTCCCTTGCGCATGAGCTGCACATCCTCGTCTCGGTCATGGACCGCCAGGCCGACGCCCTGTTGGCCCGCTCCGGCTGCGAGCTCAGCTATGCCCGCTTCCTCGTCCTGCTCCACGTGTCCGAGGCCGACGGAATGACGCAGCGTGACCTTGCGGGCCGCCTGGGCTCGAGCGAGGCCGCCGTCTCCCGCATGGTGGCGGGGTTGGCGCGCGACGGCTACCTCGACGTCGGCCGCGCCGTCGGCAACCGGCGCAGCCTCCGGCTCTCCGCGCGCGGCGGTTCCGCGCTCGCGGCCGCGGGGGAGGCGCTGGGCGACGGTTTCGACCGCCTGGTGCGTGCCACGGGCACCGAACCCGAGCGACTCGCGGCAACCGTCCGCCCCATCATCGCTGCACTCCAGGAGGTCTGAGATGCACCCATGGACCCTGCTCCTCGTGTCGCACGTCGCCGCGGCCCTCGCGAGCGTCGTGCTGGGCGGCTACCAGGTGTGGCGCCGCCCCAAGGGCGACCTGCGGCACCGCCTTCTGGGCCGCGCGTGGGTCGTCCTCATGCTGTGGACGGCGATCACCTCGTTCTGGATCCGGGACATCAACGAGGGCGCCTTCAGCTGGCTCCACGTGCTGTCGGTGGTCACGCTCGTCACGGTGACCCTCGGGGTGGTCAACGCCCGGCGGGGTGCCATCGAGGCGCACCGCGGCAACATGGTCGGCAGCTGGCTCGGGGCCGTTGGTGCGATGCTCGCGGCCGTGGCGGTGCCCGGCCGGATGGTGCCGACGTATGCCGTGGCGCAGCCGGGAGGTGCGCTCGCCTTCGGGGTGTCGGTGGTGCTCTGCACGGCGGTCCTCGTCGTCGTGGGGGCGTGGCTGGCGGCGCGCCTCGACGGGCGGGCCCGCCGTCCCCACGTGCCGGCCGGGCTGTCGGCCTGAGTCGCGCGGCGCGGATTGTCGAAACTTTGTCGAATCAGGCGCATCCAACCGGGAGGATCTGGCGGAAGTAGGGGTGTCAGACCTCCTCCCGAAAGGACCCCTCCCATGCGACGCATCCTTCCCGTGGCCGCGGTACTCGCCCTGGCCCTCACGACCGCTGCCTGCGGCAGCGATGACACCGACACGGCCGCCGCCGCCCCTGCGCCGGCCACGACCTCCGCCTCGCCGTCCCCGTCGCCGACCGAGTCGATGGCCGCCGGGGACATCGTCGACACGGCTGTGGCCGCCGGCGACTTCACCACCCTCGCCGCCGCCCTCGAGGCAGCCGGCCTCGTGGAGACGCTCAAGGGAGCCGGGCCGTACACGGTCTTCGCCCCGACGGACGCCGCCTTCGAGAAGCTCCCGGCCGGCACGGTCGACACCCTCCTCAAGGACCCCAAGGGTGACCTGACCCAGATCCTCACCTACCACGTGGTGGAGGGCGAGGTCCTGGCTGCCGACGTCGTGAAGCTCGACGGGCAGAAGGTGGCGACGGTCCAGGGCGGGGAGCTCACGGTGAACGTCGACGGCGACGCCGTCTCCCTCACCGATGCGGCGGGTGGCACGGTGAACGTCACCGCCACGGACGTCGACGCGAGCAACGGAGTCATCCACGTCATCGACGGGGTGCTCATGCCGAAGTGACCTTCGGCGAGCGCCGCGGACCCTCGTCCGCAGCACTCCACTCCCGGTGCCCGGTACGGATCCCTTCCGTGCCGGGCACCGGTGCGTGCTGCCGACGGCGACCCCTGGCTCAGTCGCCCACGGCGAGGGCGGCGTCCCCCCTCGGTGACAGCCGAACCGGGTCGCCGACCCGGAAGCCCGTCACGTCGGTGTTGGGCACCTGCACGGTGACGAGGCCGTCGTCGGGGGTCCTCACGATGACGCGACCGTGGCCACCGAGGAAGCTGGCGCTGACGACGGATGCCGTCCCCTCGGCGTCGTGGGCGATGTGGACTCCTTCGGGTCGCACCAGCACGACCGCCTCCGGCCCGCCCGACGAGCCGGGCAGGAGCGGGACGGTGCCGCCGAGGAGGTGACCCGTCGAGCCCTCGATGCGGGCCGGGATGCGGTTGGTCAGCCCTACGAAGTCCGCCACGAACGGGCTGCGCGGAGCGGTGTAGAGCTCGGCGGGTGGCGCGAGCTGCTCGAGCCGCCCCACGGACATGACGCCGACGCGGTCGGCGACCGCCAGCGCCTCCTCCTGGTCGTGCGTCACGAAGAGCGTCGTCGTGCCGACCTCGAGCTGGATGCGGCGGATCTCGTCCCGCAGCTGGCCGCGCACCTTGGCATCGAGCGCGGACAGGGGCTCGTCGAGGAGCAGGACCTGCGGCTCGATCGCGAGCGCCCGGGCGAGTGCCACACGCTGTTGCTGCCCACCGGAGAGCTGGTGCGCGTACTTCTCGGCGTGCGCGCCGAGGCCGACGAGGTCGAGCATCTCGTCCGTCCGCTCGCGCCGCACCGCCCTGCCGCGGCCGCGCATCTCGAGCCCGAACTCGACGTTCTGGCGGGCGGTCATGTGCGGGAAGAGGCTGTAGGCCTGGAAGACCATCCCCATGTCCCGCTTGTTCGTCGGGACCCGCGTGAGGTCCCGGCCGCCGACCTCCACGCTGCCGGAGTCGGGGTCCTCGAGGCCCGCAAGGCATCGGAGTGCGGTGGTCTTGCCGCAGCCCGAGGGGCCCAGGAGCGCGACGAACTCACCCGGCTCGATGTGCAGCGTCAGTCCGTCGAGGGCGGCCACGCCGCCGTAGACCCGGCGCAGGTCGGTGAGGTGGACGGCGCTACCCCGGCGGTCGACGGTCATGGGACCGGCTCCTTGTCGTCGGACAGGGACCCTGCGTCGGCGCGGGGGCGCCGGAGCCGGGCCAGAGGTGAGATGCCCGGCGGGCTCGTGCCGACGAAGGACAGGGCGAAGAGCACCGCGAAGCCGAAGGCGAGGGCAACGAGCCCGACGGCCACCGAGATCTTCGCGTCGGACTTGCCGAGCTCGAACATGGCCACCTGGAGGTTCTTCTTGCTGAACAGGTAGGCGATGGTGAACTCGCCGAGCACGAGCGCCACCGACAGGAACGACGCCGACAGGACGGCCGTGCGGAGGTTGGGAAGCACGATCCGGCGCAGGACGGTGAACCAGCTCGCGCCGAGCGAACGAGCTGCCTCGGCGAGGGTTCGCACGTCGATGGCCCGCAGGCCGGCGTCGATCGACCGGTAGGCGTAGGGCAGCACGAGGACGACGTAGGCGAGCCCGAGCCACAACGCCGAGGAGCCCAGCAGGTAGTAGACCCAGGCATACACCGGGGTGAGCCCCACGACGAGGACGATGGCCGGCACGGTCAGCGGGAGCAGGCAGATGAACTCGACCGTGCGGGAGAGCCCAGGAAGGCGGAGGCGGACCCACGTCATGGTGGGCACGAGCAGCGCGAGCATGAGGACGACGGTGATGACGGCGAGGCCGACCGATGCCAGGAACCCCCGCCGGAGCACGGGGTACTCCACGGAGATCGCGTCGATGTCGAACAACCGTCGCCAGGTGTCTGCCGAGCGCCCCGTTCCTCCCGGACCCTGGGTCGTGAACTCGAAGGCGCCCACCAGGGGGAGGAAGAAGAACACCAGCGCCGCCATGATGACGAGCCATCGCAGGACCGTCTGCCGCCGGCGCACCGCGGCGCGCTGGCCGGTCACCGGGGCATCCAGCGGCTCGAGCGCTTGTCGAGCCAGGCGTAGGCCGTCATGACGACGGCGACGACGACGATCATCGCCAGGGCCATCGCCTTGCCGACGTTCTCCTGGCCCAGGATGACCTCGGAACGCAGCGACCCACCGATGAGGAGCGGCAGCAGCGGAGACGACTGCGACACGAGCGCCGCCGCGGTGGCGTACGCCGAGAAGGCGTTGGTGAAGAGCAGCAGGGTGGCACCGACGAAGGAGGGGAAGAGGATGGGCCCCGCGACCCGCCGCCAGTAGGTCCACGTCGTGCCGCCCAGGGTCTCGGTCGCCTCCCGCCACTGGGGCCGCAACCCCTCGACGGCCGGGAGGAAGACGATGAGCATGAGGGGCACCTGGAAGTAGAGGTAGACGAGCATGAGGCCGGAGTTCCACTCGTAGAGCCACAGACCTGTCCCCGGGTCGACTCCCACCCCGCGCAGCCACACGCTGATGAGACCTGTCGCGCCGAAGGAGGCGATGAAGGCGAACGCGAGCGCCACTCCGCCGAACTGGGCCAGCACCCCGGACAGCGACGTGACGAACCGCTTCGTGACGCCATCGACCTTCGCCGTGCTCACGGCATACGCGAGGACGGCGCCGAGCACCGCGCCGACCGCCGCCGTGACGGCAGACAGGACCACCGACTGGCGCAGGGCGCGGACCACGACCGGCTCGGAGAGGGCCGAGAGGTTGTCCAGGGTGAAGCCGCCGTCGTCGTCGAGGAACGCGCCGACGAGGACGACGAGGGTCGGGATGAGCAGGAAGACGGTCGTGTATGCGAAGAACGGGACGACACCGAGGAGGGCACCCGATGGCCGCCGGCCACCGGGTGCCCTCCTGGGAGGGGCATCAGCCAACGGCGTTGGCCCAGTTCTCGGCGAGGTAGGCCTTGCCGGCGTCGGAGTCCGCCTGGGTCGGGACCACGGCCGTGCCTTCCACGGGCGGGAGGGCCTCGGCCGCAGCGGTGTCGAGCGTGCCTGCGGTCTTCATGGCGTCGAAGCGAACGGGACGGGCGCCGCCCTTGAGCCACAGGTTCTGGCCCTCGTCGGAGTAGAGGTACTCCTGCCACAGGCGAGCCGCCGCCGGGTGCGGCGCGTCGGCGTTGACGGCCTGGTAGTAGTAGCCGGCGACGACGGCCTCCTTGGGGACGAGGACCTTCCACGTCGGGAGCTTGGCCGACAGGCTGGCGTTGAGGTAGTCCCAGTCGATGACGAGCGGCGTCTGGCCCGACTCCACCGTGGCGGGCGTCGGGTCGACCGGGAGGAAGTTCCCGGCGTCGTTGAGCTGCGCGAAGAAGTCGACGCCCTTGGCGAGGTCACCGGCCGTGCCGCCCTGGGCGATCGAGGCCATCTGGACGCCGGCGAACGCTGCGCCGGCCTCGGTCGGGTTTCCGTTGAGGGCCACCTTGCCCTTGTAGTCGGCCTTGAGGAGGTCGGCGACCGTCGTCGGCGCGGGCACCTTGGCGGAGTCGTAGCCGATGCTCATGTAGCCGCCGTAGTCGTTGACCCAGGTCCCGTCGGCGTCCTTGAAGTCGGACGGGATGTCGTCCCACGTCGCCACCTTGTAGGGGGCGAACATGTCGGTGTTGGCGAGGGCGACCGCGGCGCCGAGGTCGAAGACGTCGGGTGCCCCGCTCTGCCCCTTGAGCCGCTCCGCCGTCGCGATCTCGTCGGCGCTGCTCGCGTCGGGCTGGTCGCTCGTGACGGTGATGTCCGGGTACTTGGCCTGGAAGCCCTTGATGACCTCGCCGTAGTTCGCCCAGTCCGGCGGGAGGGCGATGACGTTGAGCGCACCCTCCGCGTTCGCGGCGCTGACGAGCGCCTCCATGCCGCCGAACGCCTCCGCGGAGGTGGCCGTCTTCGCGTCGACGGCGCCGGACCCCGTCCCGGACGCCGCAGGGCTCTCGTCGTCGCTGGGCGGCGCGCAGGCCGCGATGGCCATCGCGGCCACGCCCGCCACGGCGAGGGTGCCGAGGCTGCGTGTGAAGGGTGCTGTCATGTCCTGACCTCCGGTTCTGGGCGGCTCGCCCCGCGGGCGGCTCGGTGGAGCCCTTTGCGCACTCTAGGGACCCGTTGGACCGCCCGCAACCAAATCGTGACCGGAAAGGGAGGTTTTCGGTCGGCGAGCAGGTCGTGAACTGCGCGGATGCCGGCCCGCGAGGAGCCAGCCGCACGACGGCGCCTCCAGCCGGATCCCACCTTCGGCGGTGACAGAGAGCAGTCAGTCGAGGTGCTCGAGACGCGGCCAGAGCTGGGACCAGGGCACCACGGGGTCCCTGCACACCGCCACGGGTGCCTGCTGCTCCTCGTTGGCGACGCCCGAGCCGTTGTCGAGCCTGCCCACGACCTCGCACGAGGTGAACAGGTCCTCGACCAGCGGCCCCTGGTAGCCGACGAGCACCGCCGTGCGCGTTCCCTCGGGCGGGCCCGGCAGGGTGCCCAGGTGGTTGTGGCCGCAGTGGGGCACGGGAAGTCCCAGCGGCGGGCCGAACCGGTCGACGGCCCCCGCCTCGCCGTAGTTCGAGGTGATGACGGCCGTGTCCGGGTCGTCGGCCACCCTGACCGCCTCC
>JAQSWG010000156.1 GCA_029266735.1 Ornithinibacter sp. | reverse complement strand
GGTCGACGCGATGGCGGTCACGCCGGGCGTCGACGGGCTGTTCGTCGGCCCGTTCGACCTCGCCCTCGCGCTCGGGACGACCGTCGAGTCGCTCCTCGCTGACCGCGAGCCCGGCAACCCGCTGGGGCGGGTCGTGGAGGCGGCGCGTCGCCACGGCATCCTCGTCGGTGCGTTCGCGGGCAGGCCGGACAACGCACGTCGGCTGCGCGCCCACGGCATCCACTGCCTCGCGGTCACCACGGATGTCGCGGTCGTCACCGAGGGCTGCCGGGCGGTGCTCCACGCGGACGGCGCCTGAGCGGCGCGCCGTCAGACGTCAGACGTCAGACGTCGACGACGTCCGACAGCCGCTCTTCGCGCCGGGACGGGGCAGGCTCGCGCTCGACGATTCCCACGAGGCCCCGGAAGCGCTGGGCCCAGCGCTCGGGGGCACGGTCGAGCTCGGCCGCCACGACCGTGGACGCGACGACGAGGACCGCGATACACAGGAGCCAGCCCACCAGGGCGATCGTCACACCGAAGAGCCCGTAGCGCGCGCTGTACGACTCCATCAACGGGGGCATATAGATCGTCGTCGCCACGCCGTAGAGGGTGGCGCAGGTTGCGGTGAGGGCACCGCCGACCGCGAGCCTGCGCCATCCCACCTGTCGGTCCAGGAGGAGCCACGGGATCGTGGTCCAGAGCACGAGGCTGGCGGCCCAGCTGAGGGGCAGCTGCAGTGCCCGGTCGAACGGCAGGTTCCGGATCACGGTGAGGAAGAGATAGAGCACCATGAACTCGAGGAGCAGCGCCAGCAGGCCCATCACCGCGTTGAGTGACCCCCGCACCCCTCGACGAGGTGGCACCTGCCAGGCCGAGAGGTACATCTTCTGCATCCGCCGGGTGAGCGAGACCCCGGAGAAGAGCAGGAGGAGCATGCTGGCGATCCCGACGCTGCTCGACCCGGAGTGGGCGAACACCTCCGTGACCGCCGCGGCTGCGTCGCCGGTCAGCCCGAAACGGCGGATGACGGCGTCCGACACCGCCGTGTCGCTGCCCCGCGGAAAGAACGCCGACACCACCATGAGCAGCGGGATGAGCGCGGTGAACGCCTGTGAGGCGATGACCATCGACCGGTCAAGGCCGCGCAGCCAGATGAACGACCCCACACACCGGCCCGGGAAGCTCCCCTGTGCGCGCTCCACGAGCGCCGGCCAGTCGAGACGTCTTGCCACCGTGTCTCCCGTTCTGCCCAGGGGATGACGCTCTCACCTCAGTACACCGGTCGGCTCCGGAGGGGACACCACCCCCAGCGGGTGACGCCCGGCCGGCGCACCGCGGCCCTCGCGTCCTGGACGGGTCACCCCGCGCGGGTGAGGCGGTCGCGGCGTCCTCGCAATAGAACTGAGGTCCAGGCATCGCGGCATCACGATGCGCGCGCGATGCACCACGACGGGAAACGGAGCGCCATGTCGTACGAGAAGACCTCGCTGACCACGAACCTCGACGGTTCGAACCGGGCCTACAGCAGTGGAGCAGTCGGCGTGACGGTCTTCGCCGGTGTGCTCATGATCATGGTCGGCGTGTTCCACGCCATCCAAGGTCTCGTCGCGCTGTTCAACGACGAGTTCTACGTCCTGGGCCAGGAGTACATCTTCCAGTTCGACATCACGGCCTGGGGCTGGATCCACCTCCTCCTCGGCGTGGTGGTCGCACTCGCGGGTGCTGCGCTGTTCCGCGGAGCGCTCTGGGCACGGACCGTTGCCGTGGTCGTGGCTGCGGTCAGCATGGTGTCGAGCTTCGCCTGGCTGCCCCACCACCCCGTGTGGAGCATCCTCATCATCGCCCTCGACGTCTTCGTCATCTGGGCGGTGACCCTCCACGGTCGCGACATCGTCGACGAGTGACCGACCGTCGCCTCCCCGCCCAGAACCAGGAGAACATCTCGTGACCATGACCAGCGAACCCGCCGACAGCGCGACGAACGCCTTCCACGGACCGATCGACTTCGTCCTGCTCGAGTTCCCGACTGACCGGCTGACCGGCGAGGCCGGACCGGCACTGCTCGACCTCGTGGAGCGAGGTGTCATCCGCCTGTTCGACCTCCTCGTCGTGAGAAAGGACGAGGACGGCTCGTTCGACGTGCTGGAGCTGACCGACCCGCTCTCTGACCAGGGCGGCTTCTCGTACTTCGCGGGCGCGCGGTCGGGGATGCTCGGGGACGACGACGCGCGGGAGGCGGCCGAAGCCATGGCTCCGGGAACCGTGGCGGCACTCATCGTCTACGAGAACACCTGGGCGGCCCCCTTCGTCGCCGCCGTGCGCAACAGCGGAGGCGAGATGGTCGCCAGCGCGCGAATCCCCGCCGCCGACGTCATCGCGGCCCTCGACGCACTCGACCAGACCAACTGAGCAGGAGAGAGACATGCCAGGACTACTACGTGGAGTCGCCCGTACCGCGGTCGTCGCGGGGACGGCCACCGCGGTGAGCGGTCGCGTCCAGCGGCGTCAGGCCGACAAGTACGCCGAGCGCGACGCCCAGGCGGCCGCCGACCGCACCGTCGCCTACCAGCAGGACATGGCCGCCCAGGCTCCTCCGCCGGTGTACGCCGCGCCGCCGCCGGCTCCGGCGGCGGGTCCCTCACCCGACGTCGTGAGCCAGCTTCGGGAGCTGGCCCAGCTGCGGGACGACGGGATCCTCACCGACGAGGAGTTCGCCGCCCAGAAGGC
>JAQSWG010000155.1 GCA_029266735.1 Ornithinibacter sp. | reverse complement strand
GCGGAACCAACGGCGCGCGCGCCGGGCTCACCGAGGAGCAGATGACCAGCACACCGCGCAACGCGCCGTGCCCCTGCGGCTCCGGCAAGAAGTTCAAGATGTGCCACGGGCGTCGCTGAGCCGCCGAGGACCACTCACCTGGGAACGGAAACCCCCTGCTGCGACGCCGTGGCGGGGGGTTTCCCGTCGCTGGGGCGCGCTCGTGGCGGGTCACGATTCACCCGTCCCGGTTCCTCCTCAGCATGCGGGCGAGTAGCGTTCTCGTTCAACGACCACAAACAGACGGGTCAGCGGTGACGACGGAGTTGACGCGGATACGTGGACCAGTGGCGTCACCGGGGTTGGGTCCCGAGGCGCTGCTGGCCCTCGACCTTGCCGTCGGCGTGGCGCGAGTGACGTTCGGCGCCGCGGTGGTGGCCGCGCGGGTGACGTCGCGGGTGACTGGCCCGACAGCCCGGTTCCTGTGGAACGCGCCGGTCCTCCCGACGCGCCTGCGACCCGCCACCATCGCAGGCCAGGTGGTGCGGGCAGGCCACTCCGAGCGGGTCGAGCTCGAGAGCCGGGTGCGGGCGCTGCTCGACGCCTGGACGCCTCAGGTCGTCGCTGCACTCGTCGAGCGCCTTGACCTCACCCGTCTCGTCGAGGAGCACGTGGACCTCGACGAGCTGGTGTCGACCGTGGACCTGGACGCCGCTGTCGCCCGGGTGGACCTCGACGCCGCCGTTTCAAGGGTCGACCTGGATGCCGCCGTGGCGAGGGTGGCGATCGAGGCAGTGATCGACCGGGTGGACCTGGATGCCGTCGCGGCCCGGCTCGACGTTGACGCCGTGGTGGCGCGGGCAGACCTTGATGCGGCCGTCGCCCGGGTCGACATCGACGCAGTGATCGACCGGGTGGACCTGAATGCTGTCGCGGCCCGGCTCGACGTGGACGCCGTGGTGGCGCGGGCAGATCTCGATGCGGCCGTCGCGCGGGTCGACATCGACGCGGTGATCGACCGGGTCGACCTCGTCCGCATCGTCGAGGAGGTGCTCGAGGAGATCGACCTGCCGGCCCTCATCCGCGACTCCACAGGGTCCATGACCTCGGAGACGGTCCGCGGGGTGCGCATGACAGGGATCTCCGCGGATGACGCGCTGACCAGGGCGGTGGACCGCGCGCTGTTCCGGCGTCGCCGTCCCGTGGCCCCCGAGGCGGCGCGGTGAGCGGTTCGGAGCTCTCGCCGGTGCCCCGGGAGGCGCGGCCGTTCCAGGGGGCGCCGGCCGGTCTCGTGACCCGTCTCCTCGCGAACACGATCGACGCCATCGTGGTGTGTCTCGTCATCGCGGGCTGCTACCTGGGGTGGGCGGCGTTCCGTTTCATCCTCGACCCGCTGACGTTCACCTTCCCTCGGGCCAGCCTCCTCTTCTTCGTCACCGCGGGTCTCGTCGTCTCGACGGTCTACCTGGGGCTCGCGTGGTGGCTGGCGGGAAAGTCCTACGGCGGGCACGTCATGGGCCTGCGGGTGACGGGCCACCATGGGCGCGGGCTCGGTCCCGTGCGGTCCTTCGCCCGCGCCGGGTTCTGCGCCTTCTTCCCGATCGGTCTGTTCTGGTGCCTCGTCAGCCCGCGCCGCCGGTCCGTGCAGGACATCGTGTTGTGGAGCGTGGTGCTCTACGACTGGGCTCCGCACCCCACCAAGGAGGCCGCATCCCACGTGGGCGACGCCGCGGTCGACAGCGCGCCCGGCCCCGCTCGGCTCGTTGCCGTCGACCCGGTGCCTGACAGCGCCACGCCGCCCGAACCCCCCGCCCTGGGCGGCGGGCCGTCCGTACCGGACACGGCGTCCACCGCTTCGACGGGGCCCACCGCTCCGACGGGGCCCACCGCTCCGACGGGGCCCACCGCTCCGACGGGGCCCACCGCTCCGACGGCGGCCTCCGGCCCGTCGACGGCCGAGGCCTCTTGAGCACGACGGTGACCGGCACCGCCGCCCGGACGTCCACGGCGGCTTCGGTCCTCGCCACCCTCGCGGCGGCGCAGTTCCTCATGACCCTCGACAGCTCGGTCATGAATGTCTCCATCGCGACGGTGGCGGAGGACGTGGGGACGGATGTCACCGGCGTGCAGACCGCCATCACCCTGTACACGCTCGTCATGGCGTCGTTCATGATCACGGGCGGCAAGATCGGCTCGATCATCGGCCGCAAGCGTGCCTTCGCGATCGGCTGTGTGGTCTATGGCGTCGGGTCCTTCACCACGGCGCTGGCGCCGAACCTCACCGTGCTGATCATCGGCTGGTCGCTGCTCGAAGGGCTCGGTGCTGCGCTGATCATGCCGGCGATCGTCGCGCTGGTGGCGACGAACTTCGAGACCTCCGGGCGTCCGCGCGCGTACGGGTTGGTGGCCGCCTCAGGCGCCATCGCCGTGGCCGCCGGGCCGCTCATCGGCGGGGTGATGACGACGTATGCCTCCTGGCGTTGGGTGTTCGCCGGTGAGGTCGTCCTCGTCGCCGTCATCGTGCTCATGGCCCGCCGGCTGGCCGACGGAGAGCGGGACGCGGACGCTCGGCTCGACCTCGTCGGGACCGGCCTGTCAGCCCTCGGTCTTGGTCTGATCGTGTTCGGGATCCTGCGTGCGGGTGCCTGGGGCTTCGTCAACGCCAAACCAGGTGCTCCGGTGTGGCTGGGCCTCTCGCCCGTGGTGTGGCTCGTGTTGGGCGGCGCCGCGGTGCTCGTC
>JAQSWG010000154.1 GCA_029266735.1 Ornithinibacter sp. | reverse complement strand
CCGGGCCTGGCTGGAGGAGCTGACCGCACGGGCCGAGGGCGATGCAGACATCGCGTTCGGCGCCGGCCGGCTTCACGCACGCGAGGAACAGCGCTCGGCGGCTGCCGTACGTGACTATGAGAAGGCCTGGGGACGGCTCCCACACAAGCACGTCGACCGGTGGGTCAGGGACTAGCGCCTGACATCGGTCCTGCGCAGCACCGTTGACCGACGCGGATCACACCATGGACCGCTCGACGTGTCATCGACCGGGTCGCCTCGCCCTGCCCAGCGTCGCCAGCTCGTGGCTCATGGCTTGAGCCTCGGAGCCGGTCGGCCGGGGCGGTTGACTCGCGGACGACCAGCTCGGTGCGCAGGACCGTGTTTGGAGGGGGGTCCTTGCCGTCGATCAGGGCCAGCAGCGCGGCGACGGCGGTGCGACCAGCAGCCCGCGGGCCGCGTCGTAGGCGGCGCCGGGGGGGTCGCGTGCGCGACAACCGGCTCCACTCCCGCCGCGTCCAGCGGCTCACGCCAGCCGACCGAGCGCTGGTCCGCCGGCCGGATCCTCCCGGTGAGGTCCTCGCCGACCGTGACGATCCCGAGGCGTCGGTGGCCCAGGTCGACCAGGTGCTGGGCCGCGGCGCGTGCTCCACCGGCATCGTCGGCCATGACGAAGCAGACGGACTCCAGTCAGCCACACCGTCGCCGCCCACACCGCCGGAGGTGATGCGGGGAGCGGGTGCATGTCCGGGGTTGCGTCGGCTGCCCCACCGCGCGCCGGGGTGATCGAGGCGACACACAGCGAGGCAATCGAGGCACTGGGGGGCGGTGAAGCCAGTCACAACCGCGGCTCCCCGCTGCGCCACCGGACAAGAATTGGCACAAGGCGCCGCCCCCGGCTGCCGTGGTGTGCAGCCGGCGTCGACGGGTCGACGACACGGACGGCCGGGTGGAAAGGCACCGCCATGGAAAAGGTCATGTGGCTCGTCCTCGGCGCGACTGTCATCGTCGCGTCCCTGCGCGCGGATCGGAGCGACCGCGCCAGGCTCGTCGCCCGGTTCGCCCTGGGGGCGCTGTTCCTCATCTTCGGCGCACTCGTGAACGTCATCTACCTCGCGACCGACTGGGACTCCTTCGCCGCGTTCGGTGAGATGTCCCAGTTCGCCTTCGTCCGCGAGACCTGGGCCTCCCTGGTCGTCCCGAACACCGGGTTCTTCATCGGCCTGCTCATCCTCGGCGAGGCCACCGCCGGCATCCTCGTCCTGTCCGGCGGTCGGCGCCTCGAGCTCGGGCTCGTGCTGCTCCTGGCGTTCCACGTCGGACTCTTGTTCTTCGGCTGGTGGCTGTGGCTGTATGCCGTGCCGATGCTCGGCGCGCTGACCCTCCTGCTGCGCGCGCAGCGACGGCACCGGGTGGATATCGCCACTCCACGCCACGGTGTTCACGGAGCGTCGAGCCGCGCTGACACCGCTCGCGCGGGCGGCAGCGGAGCCGACCCTCGGCTCACGGGCGCGCGGGCCCGGTGATGGCCGGCGGAGCCCCGACCACCGGCCGGGTCGTCGAACACGTCGGGTCGCGGGGCCCGGACCCAACGTGGGGCCCGTTGTTCACGGCTGGGGCCTGGTCGGCTCTGGTGTACGTGCTGCTCGTGCTGCTGCCGGTGGCACTCGTCTTCGCCGCCCCGCTCCCACCCACCGAGGGAGCCGCACTGTTGGAGTACATCGCCGCCCACAAGGTCGTGTACCTCACCGAGCTCGTGTGCTTCGTGGGGCTGGCGGTCCCCGCTGTGGTCGTGTTCTGCGCTCTGGCGGTGGCGCTGACCGGCGTGAACAAGAGCATCGCGGCCATCGGTGGCCTGTTCGGGATCTCCTCCGAGGTGATCGCCCTGGCGCTGGGCAGCAGCCCGCAGTCCCTGCACGGCGGTCTGGTGGTGCTCAGTAACGCGTACCAGACCGCCGGTGGGGACGCTGACCGGGCCGCTCTGAGGGGTGCGGCGGAGGCGCTCATCGCCGCCACGAATGCGGTGTCCTGGGCGGGGATCCTGACCGCGGCCGCGATCCTGCTGTTGTCCTGGCTCATGCGCCAGGCGGCATCCTTCGGCCCCGTGGTCGGCGTCATCGGGATGGTCGCCGGGGCTGTGGGGATCGTCGCCGAGGCGCTGCGGCCGATGATCGGCCCGGGCTACATGCTCTATGGGCTGCTCCTGCCGGTCTGGTTCGCCCTGGTCGGGTGGAAGCTGCTCCACCTCGAGCCGGAGGGCACCTCGTGAGCCGGGTCCGGGGCAGCCTGGACATTGCCTGCCCCGTCGAGGTGGTCTTCGACGCCGTGGCCGACCAACGGAACGAGCCGAGCTACAACCCGGCCATGACCCATGCGAACAAGGTCACCCCCGGCCCGATCGCAGTCGGCACCACGTTCGAAGCAACCGTCATGAGTCGTGGTAGCCCACGGCCGGTGACGATCGAGTACACGGGCTTCGAGCGCCCGCATCGCATCCACTCGCGAAGCGTCATGGAGGGTGCCACCGTGGACGGCCACATCCAGTGCGACCCCACACCGGCCGGCACCCGCTTCTCGTGGGACTGGACCACTTGGAGGACACCACCAGCGCAAGGGGGCCGCAGTGAATCCACAGGACTATTCGGCACGCACGGCCTACCGGCCGCCGGCCCGTGGGACCCCCACCTGAACCGGATCGGCGTGCCGCTGACAACACTGGGGTTGGCACCTCGCGACGCCGTGAGTGGAGCGGAACCCTTCCTGCCGTAGGACGCGGCCACCGTCGACCACGACGATCCCGACGGTCGTCACCGCGCGGACCCACCTGCTCGTGGGCATGCCCCACCTCCGGAGCACCAGGAGGTGCCCTGACAGATCAGTGCGCCAAAGCGCCCGTTGCCTCGACGCCCGCGCTCCCACCGTGTGGTGGCCGGAGGACGCGACGAGGGCCACAACCTCTCCACGCTTCCGGCACCCGTGCCTTGTCGGGGTCATGTCACGCCAGCCCGTCGTGCCGATCCAAGGGCTCTTCGTGCAGCGCCAGCGGACCCGCTGCACCCACCGGCGAGGCCAGCCATCGGCGGTCGTGGTGATCTTGCTCTCGGCCAGCAGCCCTCGGGGCAGCCGCGGATCAGACTGGAAGGTGCCACCTGTGTCGCACCGGCCCGGGTGCCCTCCAAGAGCCGCGGGTGGCCAAGAGGATTCGTGATGCTCACTCGGCTGCGGATGGACGAGCTGGTCAACGCATGGGTCGGGGACAGTGACACCCCCTTCCACCTGGGACTGCTGGCGGTCTTCGAGCCCGGCCCGTTCGCGAGGCCCGGCGGTGTCGTGGACACCGGCCGGGTCACCGATGAGCTGTCCGAGAGGGCGAGGGGCGTCCCGGAGCTGGGTCACCGTGTGCTGTGGACCCGCTGGGGCGAGGGGCGACCGGTCTGGGTCGACGACCCCGACGACGACGTTGCG
>JAQSWG010000085.1 GCA_029266735.1 Ornithinibacter sp. | reverse complement strand
GGAGGCGGTGGGTCCGGCGGCCGAGGTCGAGGTGCAGCAGGTGGCGTTGCTCGTGGACGCCACGTCGGCGTCGGCGCTCGCCGCCGGATCGGTCGTCGACGTCTACGTCAACCGTCCCAAGGCCGGGGCGACGGGGGGGCTGCCGACGTATGCCGGGCCGGAGCGGGTTCTCGAAGCGGTGTCCGTCGTGAGGGTCGCCGGCGAGGACACCGTGCTCGGAGCGTCAGCCGAGACCCGGGCGGTCCACGTCATGGTGCCGCGGGAGGATGTGCCGTCCCTCGTCGCGGACGTCGACCTGGGCGCGCGCATCACCCTGGTGCCCGTGCCGGGCGGTCTACCGGCGGCGATCTCATGACCAGAGTGCTGACCGCCCTGACCCATCACCACGAGCCGGAGTTCGTGCGGCTCCTGGAGTCGGCCCTTGACATCGAGCTCGTGCGCCGTTGCGCGGACGTTGCGGAGCTGTTGTCCGTCGGTGCTGCCGGGGTGGCGCGCGTGGCCGTCGTCTCACCCGACCTTCGTGGACTCGACCGTGACGCGCTGCGGCAGCTGGCCGGGCACGGTGTGCGGGTCGCCGGCCTCGTCGGCCCGGATGACGACGAGGGCGAGCGCCGACTCCGCCAGCTGGGCGTCGCCACCATCCTCGGTCCCAAGGGCGACCCCCACGAGGTGGCCGCGGCCCTCACGTCTCTGGCGGGGGCGACGACGTCCGTGGGCGCGTCCCTCTCATCGACGGGCTCCCTGGTCAACGGGCGCGAAGGGGGAGTGGGCGCCACGCCGGCCGCACCTGGCTGGGCCGGCATACAGCTCGACGACGGCGAGCACGGCGACGGGCGGAGCCAGCTCACCGTCGTCTGGGGCCCCACCGGCGCCCCGGGCCGGACCACGGTCGCCGTCACGCTCGCGGCCCACCTGGCGGCCGCCGGGATGGCCACGATGCTCGTCGACCTCGACACCTGGGGCGCCAGCGTGGCGCAGGTGCTCGGTCTCGTCGATGAGGCTCCCGGTGTGGCGGCCGCGGCGCGAGCCTCCGAGCAGGGCACCCTGGACGTCCCAGGGCTGGCCAGGCTGTCGCCCGAGGTGGTCCCCGGGCTCAGGGTGCTCACCGGGCTGCCCAAGAACGCCTCGACCCTCACCGCGCTGGAGTCTGCCGACCACCTCGTCGTCGTCGGAGCGGCGGACCCGGTCGGCCTGCAGCGACTTGTCCGCGCCGTCCAGGACGTCGCCGTCCTGCCCTCACCGCGGCCGACCGTCGTCGTCAACAAGGTGCGGTCATCCGTGGCAGGGCCGCGTCCGGAGCGTGCGATCCGGGATGTGCTCGGTCGCTTCGCCGGGATGGACGACGTCCGTTTCATGCCCTGGGCCCCGGACGACTGCGACGCGGCCGTCCTCGCCGGGCGATCCCTCGTCGAGGTCGCTCCGGAGTCGCCACTGACCCTGGCCGTTGCCGACCTCGCGGCTCGGCTGGACGACCGGATGCCGTCCCGTCCGCGGGCCCGGGGCTTCCGGAGGACCCGGCGAGCCGTCTGACACGATAGGCGCGTGGCAGACCGGCTCAGCTCACTCGACACCTCCTTCCTCCACCTCGAGGACGCGACGACCCCGATGCACGTCGGGTCGGTCATGGTGTTCGACGCCCCGACGGGCGGTTTCGACTACGAGAGCCTCGTGACGCTGATCAGCGAGCGCATCGCGCACGTCCCGCGCTACCGGCAGCGGATCCGCAGCGTGGCCGGCGGCCTGGCCAACCCCGTCTGGGTGGACGACGCCCACTTCGACATGAGCTACCACGTGCGCCGCAGCGCCCTGCCGCGCCCGGGCTCCGACGAGCAGCTCGAGGAGCTCGTGGCACGGATCCAGCCGCGCCCTCTCGACCGCACGCGCCCGCTGTGGGAGGTCTACCTCGTCGAGGGCCTCGCGGAGGACCGTTTCGCCATCATCACCAAGAGCCACCACAGCCTCGTCGACGGCATCACGGCCGTCGACATCGGCAACGTCCTCCTCGACGGCAATCCGAGCGTGGTTGACGGAGTGGCGACCACGTGGCGCCCTCGCCCCGAGCCCAGCTCCGTGGAGCTTCTCGTCGGGGCGGTGACCGACGCGGTGCGGACACCGAGCCAGGTGGTCGACACCGTGCAGAACGGCGTGGCCGACGTCAAGAAGACCCTCGGCAAGGTGGCCGGAGTGGCCGGTGAGGTCGTCTCGACGGTGGCTCGCGTGTCGGCGAGGCCGGCCCCGACGTCCCCGCTCAACGCCTCGGTCGGCCGGGCCCGCCGCTACGTCATGGTCGGCACCGACCTCGAGGACTACCGCCTGGTGCGCAAGCGGCTGGGCAAGGGGTCCTTCGCCGAGGAGGTGAACATCAATGACGTCATCCTCGCCACCATCGCCGGTGCCTTCCGCTCGTGGCTCCTCACCCGCGGGGAGTCGGTCTACCCCGGCACCACGGTCCGGGCGATGGTTCCGGTCTCGGTCCACGAAGGCGGGGACGCCCCGACCGGGGCCCAGGTGACCGCCTGCTTCGTCGACCTGCCCGTCGGCGAGCCAGCGCCCTCGATGCGCCTGCACCAGATCGCCTTCGCGATGCGCCAGCAGATGGAAGGCGGACCCCGCCGGGCCGTGTCGGCGGACACCCTGACGGGGCTCGGCGGTTTCGCTCCGCCCACGATGCACGCCCTCGGCGCCCGCCTCGGAGGCATGGTGTCACGACGGCTCTACAACCTCGTCATCACCAATGTGCCGGGTCCGCAGACGCCCCTGTACGCCGCAGGCGCGCGGATGGTGTCGACCTACCCGGTGACGCCGCTCGGACGGGGCCAGGCGCTGTCCATCGGCCTGACCTCCTACGACGGAGGCGTCTACTACGGCCTCTACGCGGACCGCGACGCCATGCCGGACGCTGACGTGCTCGGCCGCGGGGTCGTCGACGCCCTCCACGAGCTGCTCGAGGCGCCCCGGCTCGGGAAGCGCTGAGAGGTGACCGGATGCCGCTGACCCGGGTCTACCTTCCGCTCACACCAGCGCATCTCGCTGCGCTCGCCGCCGGTCGTTCGGTCGGTCCCGTGCCGCTCCTCGCGCACGCCGTGACACCTGCGCTGGGCAAGCCGGGACTCGTCACGGACGAGGAGGAGCTCGAGCACGCCGCCTGGCTCGCCGCTGCTGACCAGGCGGGCAGCCTGAGCGACGGCGGCAGGCGGCGCGTCGTGGCGGCCGCCGACGTCGACGCCAGCACGGTCGGGCACCCGACGACGCCGGGCGAGCCCTCCCGGGTCGAGCTGTCCGCCCCCGTGGACCTGCGCCGCATCGTCTCGTTCCACGTCGACGAGGAGCCCGGTGCCACCGACGCCGCGGACCTGCTCTGGTACGACGTCACCGAGCTGGCGGAGGTCCGCGCCCTCGTCAGCGAGCCCTGAGCCCCGCCACCAGGCTCCCCGACTCCGTCTGTCAGATTGCCGGCGCGGCGGGCGTGGCGCGGCGTGTCGCCGCAATCTGACAGACGAAGTCGGGGAGGCGCGGGCGGGTGGGGGCCTCGGAGGGGGCGCGGCTTGCGCCTCGTGAAGTCAGGGAGGGAGAGTGGAGGGCATCCCGACGTCGTGACCCGAGCGAGGAGCACCCCATGGACGCTGTGACCCACGTCCCGATCCCGACCAACGAGACCGTCCTCGACTACGCCCCCGGCAGCCCCGAGCGCAAGGGTCTCGAGGCGGCGCTCGCCGACCTGGCCGCGACGCGTCACGACCTGCCCAACACGATCGGTGGTGCCCGGGTGACCGGAAAGGGCGAGCGGATCGAGGTCCGCCAGCCCCACGCCCATCGCAAGGTGATCGGCGTGATCCGCGGTGCGTCGAAAGCCGAGGCTGCCGCGGCCACCGATGCCGCCATGGCCGCCGCCCCGGCGTGGCGTGACCTCGCCTTCGACGACCGGGCCTCGATCCTCCTCAAGGCGGCCGACCTCCTCGCCGGCCCCTGGCGAGCCCGGATCAACGCGGCGACGATGCTGGGACAGAGCAAGACGGCATACCAGGCAGAGATCGACAGCGCCTGCGAGCTCATCGACTTCTGGCGGTTCAACGTCCACTTCGCGCGCCAGATCATGGAGGAGCAGCCGCCGGCCAACTCGCCCGGCCTCTGGAACCGGAGCGACTACCGCTCGCTCGAGGGCTTCGTGTATGCCATCACTCCGTTCAACTTCACGGCGATCGCGGGCAACCTGCCGACGGCCCCCGCGCTCATGGGCAACACGGTCGTCTGGAAGCCGTCGCACTCGCAGCAGCTCGCGGCGCAGCTGACCTTGGAGCTGCTGGAGGAGGCCGGGATGCCGCCCGGCGTGATCAACCTCGTCACCGGCCACGGACGCGAGGTGTCGGAGGTCGTGCTCTCGCACCCGGAGTTCGCGGGGCTGCACTTCACCGGGTCCACCGCGGTGTTCCAGGGGCTGTGGCGCCAGATCGGCGAGAACCTCACGCGCTACCGGCACTACCCGCGGATCGTCGGGGAGACCGGTGGCAAGGACTTCGTGATCGCCCACCCCAGCGCCGATCCCGACGTGCTGCGGACCGCGCTCGTCCGCGGGGCGTTCGAGTACCAGGGGCAGAAGTGCTCGGCGGCGTCGCGCGCCTACGTGCCCCGCTCGGTGTGGCGGCAGATCAAGGGGGACCTCGTCGAGCTGACCGACGGCCTGCCGGTCGGTGACGTGACCGATCTGTCCAACTTCATGGGCGCCGTCATCGACGACCGGGCCTTCGCCAAGCACAAGGCCGCCATCGACCGGGCTCGGGCGACCAGCCACCTCGACGTCGTGGGTACTTCGGGCCGATCCTCTCCGTGCACGTCTTCCCCGACCGGCAGTACTCCAAGGTCCTCGACCAGATGGAGTCCTTCGCCCCCTACGCCCTCACCGGTGCTGTCATCGCGCAGGACCGGGCCGTGATCGCCGACGCGACGCACCGGCTGCGCTTCGCGGCCGGCAACTTCTACGTCAACGACAAGCCGACCGGCGCGGTCGTGGGGCAGCAGCCCTTCGGTGGTGGCCGGGCATCCGGCACCAACGACAAGGCCGGGTCTGCCGCGAACCTCCTGCGCTGGACCTCGGTCCGCTCGATCAAGGAGAACTTCGTCCCGCCGACGAGCCACGCCTACCCCCACATGGGCTGAGGCCCGACCCGCCTGCCGCGGCCGCTCGCCCACCTCTCGCCAAGCGCCAGCCGGACGTCAGCGGGCGAGCCACTCCCGCAGCAGGGTGGTCTCGATGGTGATCGCGGCGTTGATCGGCCCGGCGGCCGACTGCTCGATCTTCCCGCCGATGAACGGCACGTTGGCCTTGAGCTCCGCGTCGAGCAGCTCGAGCGTCCCCGTCCCCGACGGAACGAGCCGCAGACTCCCCTTCAGGGTGAGCGGTGCTCCCTTGACGTGGAGGTCGACGGCCGACTCGCGGGAGCCGTCGGCCGCAGGCCCCGACCACTCGTGCACCTCGATGACGGTGAGCCGCTCCCCGACGAACGATCGCGCGAAGTCCGGCAGGCCGTCGGACGGAAGGAGCCGCGTCGTGCTCACCCGCTCGCCGGCGCGGCCAGGGCCGATGTCGACACTGAAGCGCCCGCGGTCGTCGGTGGTGGCGGCGCACTTGGCCTCCTGGAAGGCCCGGTCGGTGAAGAGGGCGTGGACCTCGTCCACCGTTCCCGCCAGCTCCTCTCGCGTCGTCACTCGCACGGTCACGTCCTCTCGTGTCGTCGGTCCGGCGATCCTCTCACCCCTCGCGCAGCCGGTGGGACACCCCCGCCAGGGTCGTCGTCGACTCGCGAAGCACCGAGAGCACCCAGTCGCGCCGGCGCCGGTGCTGGGCGAGGACGAGGTCGAGGTCAGCCTGCAGGTGCGATCTCACCTCGTCGCGCAACCGGTCGACGTCGGCGTCCGCCGACCCCGTGACGCCCCAGCCCTGCTCGACACGGCCGTCGCGCACCTCGAGCCCGGCACCGGCGGCACGTTCCTCGATGGTCCGCGCCCGCGCCACGAGGTCCGCGAGGTCGGTCGCCTGGTCCTGCAGGATGCCGCCGACCCGCTCCAGCTCCTCCGCAGCAGTCGTCGCGGCGTCGGCCAGACCGGCACCGTGCCGTCGGGCCTCCGCCGACGCTCGCCCGACCCACCCGTCGGCGATGGCGTCGTATGCCGTGCGCACGCCGGTGCCGTGTCCGGCCACCGAGCGCGCCACCGCGCGAGCGGTGAGAGCGCACGCGGACAGCGACGCGGGGTCGCCCGGCACCACGCTCATCGGAGCTCACCGCCGGGCGCGCTGGTCCGGACGCCGTCCCCGCGGACCGGACCGGTCGGCGGGGAGCCCCGCTCATCGGTTTCGACGCGAGTGCTCGCCCACGACGCCGGCTGCCCGGCATACCGGGCCAGCGGCGGACCCAACCCGGCGGCGACGTCACCGAGGGCATGGAGGGTGTCGGCGACCTGGTCGAGCCAGTCGTCGAGGACCCGCTGTGGACGTGGCTCACCCGTGACGACGAGACACGCGAGGATCTCGTCCTCTGCGGCAGTGACGGTCACGCGCAGGTCGTCGAGCCGCGCAAGAACCGCGCGGGCACGCTCGGGGTCGGGACCGAGGGGCACCTCGTCACTGTAGGGGCCGACGCGCGACCCGCCCCGCGGTTGTCCACAGCTTCCGCGTTCCTCGCACCAGCCCCCAGGATGCCGGCGGTCGACGCGACGTCGGTGGCGGCGGCGTAGGGTCGCCGGGTGGCCACCGACGACCGCCGAGGCACCGGAGCCGGGCCGGCGCCACCACCCGACGACAGCGCATCCACCCCCGCCGGTCGTCACCCCGACTCCGGTGAACGCCACCCGAGAGACGACGGCACTGCCGCGAACGCCCGCCTCGCAGAGGCCGTGGTGCCCCTCACCGCCGAGCTCGTGCGCATCGACTCGGTCAACCCGGGCCTGGTGCCGCACGCGGCAGGGGAGTCCGCCATCGTCCGTCACCTGAGCGACCGCCTGCGGGCACGCGGGTTCGACACACATCTCGTCTCCCCGCCCGGACGCCCGGACCGGCCGAGCCTGGTTGCCGTGGGCCCTGCGTGCCGCTCGGGGCCAACGGTCGTCCTCAACGGCCATCTCGACACGGTGGGGGTCGACGGGATGGTCGAGCCGTTCGCCGGCACCATCGACGGGGACCGCCTTCGCGGACGGGGAGCGTCGGACATGAAGAGCGGAGTGGCGGCGATGGTCGTGGCCGCCGAGGAGCTCACGGCCCGCGCGGTGCCTGGTCGGGTCGTGCTCGCCCTCGTGGCCGACGAGGAGGACGCGAGCCTCGGCACCGAGGCGGTGCTCGAGGCGCTGCCGCGGCTCGGCGTGCGCCCCGACGTGGCGGTCGTCGGCGAGCCGACGTGGCTCGCCCTCGCGCAGACCCTGCGCGGGTACGCCCTCGTCGAGGTCACCCTCGAGGGCCGTGCAGCACACTCCTCGCAGCCGGAGCTCGGTGTCAACGCGGTGGCCCACCTGGGTCGCCTCCTCGTCGCCGTGGAGGAGCGGGGCCGCGCCCTTGCGGCCGGCGGAGGCTCCCTCATGGCCACCGTGGCCAGCGGTGGGGAGTCACCGTTCGTCCTCGCCCACTCGGCACGTGCCCTCGTGGAGCGCCGCACCGTGCCGGGAGAGTCCGCGGGCGACGGGCTCGCAGAGGTGGAGGACCTGCTCGCCGACCTGTCCAGGAGCGACCGAACCTTCCGTGGCTCAGCCCGGCTGGTGATCGCCCGAGAGGCGTGGCGGCTCGACGGCGAGGGGCCGGCGGCCGCCCTCGGCGCGGAGCTCGAGGATGCCCTCACGAATGGACCCCCCCTCGAGCGGGTCCACGCGCCGTACTGGATGGAGGCACCGCTGTTTCAGGCGGCCGGCATCCCGACCATCGTCTGCGGGCCGGCCGGCGGCGGCCTCCACGCCGTGGACGAGTGGGTCGATCTCGAACAGGTGCGTCGGTATGCCGTCGCCCTCACCACCGCCGTCGAGCGCTGGGCGACTGCCCGTGCCGACTGACCCGCGCGCACTCCGAGGTGACGCCCCGCTCCTCGACGCGTGGCTGCGCTTCCACGAGGAGCCACCCACCCCGTTCACCATCCCGGGGCACAAGCAGCGCCGGGACCTCGTGGGTGACGTCGTGGCCGGTGATGTGCCGCTCTATGCGGGACTCGACACGATGAAGCTCACCCGTGGTGTGCTCGCCGACGCCGAGCAGCGGGCGGGCCGCCTGTGGGGCGCCGAGCTGTGCCGGTTCTCTGTCGGCGGGTCGACGCACGGCAACCAGGCACTGGCGCTGGCGGTCGGCAGACCGGGTGACCGGGTCGTCGTCGCCCGCACCCTCCACCGCTCGATGCTGCTCGGGCTCGTGCTGGCCGGCCTGGTGCCGGTGTGGGTGCGCACGGAGGTCGACCCCACGCACGGTCTTCCGATGGGGGTGTCACCGTCCGCGGTCGAGACGGCCTTGAGATCGGCCCCTGACGCTCGCGCGGTGTTCGTCGGTGACCCGTCGTATGTGGGAACGGTGAGTGACGTGGCAGGTCTTGCCGCGGTGGCTCACCGGTACGACGTGCCGCTCGTCGTCGATGCCGCGTGGGGCGCGCACCTCGGCTTCCATCCCACCCTTCCCGCGCACGCCCTCGCGGCCGGTGCCGACGCGCTCGTCACGAGCGCCCACAAGGCGCTCCCGGCCTGGTCGCAGGGGGCGGTCGTGCTGGCGTCCAGCCGCCGGATCAGCCCGGGCCGCTTCGATTCGGCCGTCGAGGCGACGGCCACGACGAGCCCGTCCGGCGCCATCCTGGCCAGCATCGACGCGGCCAGGGCGCTGCTCGAGCGTGACGGGGCCGCACTGCTGGGGCCCGTGGTGGAGGCCGTCGCCTCGGTTCGGAGGCGGCTGGCCGAGGTGCCCGGCCTCGTGGTCCTCGACGGCCCGGCCGTCGACCCGACCCGGGTCGTGGTCGTGCTCCCCGGCACGGGCGCGGACGGCAACGCGGTGGAGGCTGACCTGCTCCGGGCCGGGATGCCGGTCGAGATGGCCGACCGCGACACCGTCGTGGCCATGGTGACGCTCGCGGACACCTCGCCCCGGATCCAGGCCCTCGGCGTGGCGCTGGCCGAGTCCGTCGACCGCCACCGTGGTCCCGCACGCCCGGTCGTCAGCTCCGGGGCGTGGGCGGTCGATCCGGTGTGCGTCCTGACTCCGCGGGAGGCGTTCTTCGCCTCCCGGGAGAGACTCCCCGTCGAGCGGGCCGTCGGCCGGGTGAGCGCGGAGCTCGTCGCGCCGTACCCGCCTGGCATCCCCGTGCTGGCGCCGGGTGAGGAGGTCACGCTCGACGCCGTCGACGCCCTGCGAGCAGCGCGGGCCGCTGGCAGCCGCATCGCGTATGCCGCGGATGTCACGCTCCGCACGATCGACGTCGTCGCCACCTGACGCGGGGACCGGAGTCCGGTCGGCGAGACAACGGCCAGCGTGCGGGGGGATGGCCGGAGGCGCGGAGGTCGATAGGCTCGATACGGACACAAGGATGTGTCGCACGCCCCGGTGAGTCGCGAAGGATTGCCAGCCCGCCATGTCGAAGCTCCAGGCCAGCACTCGTGAGGACGTCCTTGCCCCGATCACCGCAGCGTTCGAGGAGGCGGCACCCGACGGCCTGGGCCACGACTTCGTCGAGCGCTACTTCCGGCACGTCCCGGTCGACGAGCTGACGGCGCGGACCGCCGACATCTACGCGGGCGCGGCGCGCAGCCACCTGGAGCTCGCCCGGCACCGACTCCCCGGTGTGGCCAACGTGCGGGTGTACAACCCGAGCACGGAGAACGACGGCTGGTCCAACGCCCGGACCATCGTGCAGATCGTCACCGACGACATGCCGTTCCTCGTCGACTCGGTCACCGGTGCCCTCGTCAACGCCGGCATCGACATCCACCTCATCGTCCACCCGCAGCTCGTCGTCACGCGGGATGCCGTCGGCAGGCTCGACAAGGTGCTCGACCAGGACGTCACCGGCCGATCGGCGACAGGCGGCGTGGGCGAGCTGGCGGAGTCGTGGATGCTGCTCTCGATCGACCGGGAGAGTGACGAGGAGCGGCGCGCCGGCATCGAGCGCCAGGTCCGGGAGGTCCTCGAGGACGTCCGCCAGGCGGTCGAGGACTGGCCGAAGATGCGCAGCAGGTGCCTCGTCCTGGCGGCGGAGATCGAGGGGACGCCGCCGCCCGGCATCCACCCCGACGAGGTGGCCCTCGCCACCCGCTTCCTGCGGTGGATGGCGGACGACCACTTCACCTTCCTCGGCTTCCGCGAGTACACCCTGAGTGAGACGCCCCAGGGGGAGGTCATCGCGCCCAACACCGGGTCCGGGCTCGGCATGCTCCGGTCCGACCCGCCCCTCGGCAAGGAGCCGGACGTGCTGACGCCGCAGGCCCGGGAGAAGGCGCACGAACCGAACATCCTCGTCCTCACCAAGGCGAACTCCCGCTCGACGGTCCACCGGGTCGCCCACCTCGACTACGTCGGCGTCAAGGTCTACGACGAGAACGGCCAGGTCGTCGGGGAGCGGCGGTTCCTCGGGCTGTACGCCTCCACGGCGTACACCGAGTCGGTGCTCCGGGTGCCACTGGTCGCCGAGAAGGTGCAGGCGGTGCTCGATCGGTCCGGAGTCGCGCCGGACAGCCACACCGGGAAGGACCTTCTCGGCGTCCTGGAGAGCTACCCGCGTGACGAGCTGTTCCAGGCGAGCATCGAGCAGCTCTACGAGACCTCCATGGCCGTCACGCAGCTCCAGGAGCGCCGCCGCACCAAGCTCTTCATCCGCGAGGACGACTTCGGCCGCTTCGTCTCCTGCCTCGTCTACATCCCCCGTGACCGGTACAACACCTCGGTCCGGCTCCGCATGGCCGACATCCTCAAGGACACCTTCGGTGGTGAGTCCGTCGAGTTCGCCGCCCGGGTCAGTGAGTCGGCCCTGTCGCGGATCCAGTTCATCGTGCGGGTGCCGCGGGGCAAGCAGGTCCGCAGGCTCGACAGCGCCGAACAGGAGGCCCTCGAGCAGCGCCTCGTCGAGGTCAGCCGGACCTGGTCGGACCGCCTCGGTGACGCGCTCCGGGCCACGTACGGCGAGGAGGTCGGCGACCGCCTCATGGACCGCTTCGGGCGGGCGTTCCCGACGTCCTACGAAGAGACCTTCAGCGTCAACCAGGGGGTCGCCGACCTCGCTCACCTGAACCGCCTGGGCGAGGCCACCCGCACGAGCGTCGCGCTCTACCGCCCCGCCGAGGCCCCGGACACCATCCGCCGCTTCAAGCTGTTCCGCGTCGACCCGCTCTCGCTCACGGACATCCTGCCGATCTTCAGCCACATGGGCGTCGAGGTCGTCGACGAGCAGCCCTTCGAGGTGGAGCGGGCCGACGGCACGACGCTGCACGTCTACGACTTCGGTCTCCGGGTGCGCGACGGGCGCCGTCTCGGCGGTGTGGGACGGCCGGGCGGAGTCCGACGGCTTCAACCGGCTCGTCCTCGCCGCACAGCTCCCCTGGCGCCAGGTGGTGGTCCTCCGCGCGATCGCCAGGTACCTCCGACAGACCCGGGCGACCTACTCGCAGGACTACCTCGAGGACGCCCTCGTCTCGCACCCGCAGATCGCGCGGGACCTCGCCGAGCTGTGGGAGGCCCGTTTCGACCCTGACCTGTATGCCGGCGGGTCGGAGAAGGGCGGTGAGGCGGGGGCCAAGGCGACGGCGGACGACGACCAGCGGACAGCGGCCGAGCAGGTCGTGGCCCAGCGGGTGGCCGATGCGCTGGACGCGGTGTCCTCGCTCGACCACGACCGCATCATCCGCGCCTTCCTCGGCGTCATCCGCGCCGGGCTCCGCACGAACTACTACCAGCTGGGCGACGACGGGGCGGCGCACAAGTCCTACGTCTCGCTGAAGCTCAACCCGAAGGCGGTGCCCGACCTGCCGGCGCCTCGGCCGCAGTTCGAGATCTGGGTCTACAGCCCGCGGGTCGAGGGCGTGCACCTGCGCTTCGGGCCCGTGGCTCGTGGCGGCCTGCGCTGGTCGGACCGCCGGGAGGACTTCCGCACCGAGGTCCTGGGCCTCGTCAAGGCCCAGATGGTCAAGAACGCGGTCATCGTCCCGACCGGCTCCAAGGGCGGGTTCTACCCCAAGCAGCTCCCGGACCCGGCGGTGGACCGCGAGGCGTGGCTGGAAGAGGGAAAGACGGCATACCGGATGTTCATCTCCGGGCTGCTCGACGTCACGGACAACCGCGTGTCGGGCTCGATCGTGGCGCCCGAGCGCGTCGTCCGCCACGACGGCGGCGACCCGTACCTCGTCGTCGCGGCGGACAAGGGGACCGCGACGTTCTCGGACATCGCGAACGGCGTGGCGCGGTCCTACGGCTTCTGGCTCGACGACGCCTTCGCCTCCGGCGGTTCCGCCGGCTACGACCACAAGGCCATGGGCATCACGGCACGTGGGGCGTGGGAGTCGGTCAAGCGCCATTTCCGGGAGATGGGGGTCGACACCCAGCGCACCGACTTCACCGTCGTCGGCATCGGCGACATGAGCGGTGACGTCTTCGGCAACGGCATGCTCCTGTCCGAGCACATCCGGCTCGTGGCCGCCTTCGACCACCGGCACGTGTTCATCGACCCAAGCCCGGATCCCGCGGCCTCCTTTGCGGAGCGCCGTCGCCTCTTCGAGCTCCCTCGCTCGTCCTGGGACGACTACGACAGGACGCGCATCTCGCCGGGCGGCGGGGTCTTCCCCCGCAGCCTGAAGTCCATCGAGGTCACCCCCGAGATGGCGCGTGCCCTCGGTATCTCCAAGGCCACGACGGCCGTGACCCCCGCCGAGCTCATCCACGCGATCCTCATGGCGCCCGTCGACCTGCTGTGGAACGGAGGAATCGGCACCTACGTCAAGGCATCGACCGAGGACCACCTCGCGATCGGCGACCGCGCGAACGACGCCATCCGGGTCGACGGGAAGCAGCTGCGGGTCTCGGTCGTCGGAGAGGGCGGCAACCTGGGGCTGTCCCAGCTGGGGCGCATCGAGGCTGCGCTCTGCGGGGTCCGGGTCAACACCGACGCCATCGACAACTCGGCCGGCGTTGACACCTCCGACCACGAGGTCAACATCAAGATCCTCCTCGGCGAGGTGGTCCGCGCGGGTGGCCTCACGATCGAGGAGCGCAACGAGCTGCTGGCGTCGATGACCGACGACGTCGCGACGCACGTGCTCCGCGACAACTACGAGCAGAACGTCCTCCTCGGCAACGCCCGGGCGCAGGAGCACTCGATGGCGAGCGTCCACGAGCGGCTCATGCACTGGCTCGAGGACCGGGGCGACCTCGACCGGGACCTCGAGTTCCTCCCCAGCGACGCCGAGCTCGAGAAGCGTGCGCATGAGGGCCTCGGCCTGAAGTCCCCGGAGTTCGCGGTGCTGGTCGCGTACGCCAAGCTGGCGGTCAAGGGGGACATCCTCGCCAGCTCGATCCCTGACGACCCCTACTTCGAGCGCACCCTCGCCGAGTACTTCCCGCCGGCCATCCGGGAGCGCTATGCCGGTGAGCTGGCCGGGCACCCCCTCCGCCGGGAGATCATCACGAACTCGGTCGTCAACTCGATGGTGAACCGCGGCGGTATCACGTTCGCCTACCGGGCCACCGAGGAGGCGGGAGCGACGCCGGAGCAGGTGGCCAGGGCGTTCGTCGTCTGCCGGGAGGTCTTCCGCCTCGCCGACTTCGTCCGGGAGGTGGAGGCCCTCGACAACGTCGTGCCCACGGCTGCACAGACCGCGCTCTACCTCGAGTTCCGGCGGCTGCTCGACCGCTCGGTCCGCTGGTTCCTCACGTCGCGGCCCTCGATGCTCGACATCGGAGCCGAGATCGAGAGGTTCTCGGGGATCGTCCGCGAGCTCGGGCCCCAGGTGCCCACGCTGCTGAGGGGCGACGAGCGCCGACGGCTCCAGCGTCGCGCGAGCGAGCTGGAGAAGGTGGGGGTCCCGGCGGTCCTCGCGCTGCACGCCGCCTCACTGCTCGACTGGTACTCGCTGCTCGACATCTCCGACATCGCCACCGACACCGGCCGCCAGCCGATCGACGTCGCGCCGCTCTACTACCTCGTCTCCGAGCGGTTCGGGATCGACGCGATGCTCACCAAGGTCACCCGCCTCCCCCGGGACGACCGGTGGGACGCCCTGGCCCGCGGTGCGCTGCGCGACGACCTCTACGCCGTGCTCGAGTCGCTGACCCGTTCCGTGATCGAGGTCGGAGGTGACGCCGGACCGGAACCGGAAGCGCAGTGGGAGGCGTGGGAGAAGGAGAACAAGGCGTCGATCCAGCGCTCCAAGACCGCGTTGTCGGCCATCCGTCGGCTCGAGAACCCCAACATCGCGGCGCTGTCGGTGGCGCTGCGCACCCTTCGGTCGGTCATCCGGGTGGGCGCCTCCACCTGACTCGACACCACGACGGCGCTGCGCGGGCTGGGGGCCAGGGGCGGACGGCATCCGGGAGGGGTCGGTGACCTAGGCTTCCGGGCGTGAGCACGCTGGCCGGGATGCTGCGCGACACGGCGGCCCTCGAGGCGCCGGACTCGGAGTGGCTGCACCTGCTCGTCGGGGACTGGCAGCTCATCGCGGACCTGTCCTTCGCCGACCTCGTGCTCTGGGTGCGTAGTGACGAGTCGGGGTGGCGGGCGGTCGCACACGTCCGTCCCAACACCGGGCCGATGGTGTTCTACGAGGACGTCGTCGGGAGCTCCTCGAGCACCGCCCGAGCGGAGATGCTCGACGAGGCGGCGCGCACCCAGCACATCGTCGCCAGGCCGGAGCCGATCGTCCGGGACGACATGAAGGTCCGTGAGGATGCCGTGCCCGTGTGTCGCAACGGCGGTCTCATCGCCGTGATGACGCGCCACACCAACCTCACCACCGCGCGCGCCTCGAGCCGCCTCGAGCTGACCTACCGCAACCTCGCCGAGTCGCTCATGCGCATGGTGGCGGCGGGCGACTTCCCCTCGACCTCGGCGCCGACCGGGACGCGGCGCGGGGCGCCGCGCGTCGGGGACGGGGTCACGCATCTCGACGTCGATGGGGTGGTCCTCTACGCGAGCCCGAACGCTGTGTCAGCCGTACACCGCATGGGCCACGTCGGCGACGTCATCGGGGAGGTCCTGGCGCAGATCGTCGCGGACCTCGCCATGCGTGGCGGCAGCACCGTCGACGAGTCGCTCGCCGTGGTCGCCACCGGCCGGGCGGCGTGGCGCTCCGAGGTCGAGACACCGAGCGCGACGATCACGTTGCGCGCCATCCCGCTCGTCGCGGACGGTGTCCGGACCGGGGCGATGGTGCTCATGCGCGACGTCTCGGAGCTGCGGCGGCGTGAGCAGGAGCTGCTCACGAAGGACGCGACCATCCGCGAGATCCACCACCGGGTCAAGAACAACCTCCAGACGGTGGCGGCTCTGCTGCGCCTCCAGGCGCGCCGCGTCCCGGACCAGTCGGCCCGGGGCGCCCTCGAGGAGGCAGTGCGCCGCGTCGGGACGATCGCGCTCGTCCACGAGACGCTGAGCCAGGGCTTCGACGAGACGGTGGACTTCGACGAGATCGCCGTCCGTGGCCTGCGGGCGGTCGTCGAGGTCGCGACATCGGAGTATCGGGTCGAGTCGAGGTTCACCGGCAGCTTCGGGCGGATGCGGGCAGAGGACGCCACCGCGCTCGCGATGATCGTGTCCGAGCTCGTCCAGAACGCCGTGGAGCACGGCCTCGCCGACCGCGACGGCGTCGTCGAGGTGGCGGCGCGCCGCGAGACCCTCGAGGACGGCGAGGAGCAGCTGACGGTCGTCATCACGGACGACGGCGTGGGTCTCCCGACGGGCTTCCGGCCGATGCTCGCCGGCTTGGGGACGAGGATCGTCACCTCGCTCGCGGCGGACCTCCGGGGGACGATCCGCTGGGAGAACGCGTCGCCTCGTGGGACCAGGGTGGAGTTCGTCGCCCGGCTGCGCCCGTTGGCCCGGTAGCCGGGTGGTTTCGGGGGTCAGCCTGCGCGCCGGGCCCGGGCGTTGCGGCGCTTGAGGGCACGGCGCTCGTCCTCCGACATGCCGCCCCAGACGCCGGCGTCCTGACCTGACTCGATGGCCCACTTCAGGCAGGGTTCGATGACCTCGCAACGGCGGCAGACGGCTTTGGCCTCCTCGATCTGAGCGATCGCCGGGCCGGTGTTCCCGATGGGGAAGAACAGCTCGGGATCCTCGTCGAGGCAGGCAGCGCGGTCGCGCCAGTCCATGAGGGATGCTCCTTGTCGCGGGGTGATGCGGTCGGTTCGAGCGCCTGCCGGAGGGTGGTTGCGGACGCCCGAGTTGCGTCCTTGCAGCCGAGACGGACGTCGCAAGCACAGACGTCCGTGGGGTCACACTACCGGGGCGGACCCAATCCGGGTAGGAGCCGGCGCGTGTGATTCCCGACAGGTGGACGGCTGTCTCAAGCCGCCTCCGAGACAACGGACACGGGTCCGGGCGCGGTTCCCGGAGCGCCGCAAGGTTCGTCAGATGTGGCGGAGGCGCAGCACCACGCCGGCGTGGTCCGAGGGCCAGAGGCCCGTGGCCGGGTCGCGGTCGGTCAGCTCGTCCCCGGTCACCTCGCCACGGTCGACGGTCACCTGGTGACCGTCGACGGTGTGGGCGAACACCATGTCGATGCGGTGGTCGAACCCGGCGGGCGTCGGGTCGTTCACGAGCTCGGAGAGGCCGGAGGTCCAGCCCTCGTGGGCGGGTGCCCAGTGGAGCCACAGGTCCTGGTACCCCGCCGCCCGGAGGAACTCATAGGGCGCCTTGTGCGGAACGGTGTCGATCGGCTTGATCTCGTCGAGCAGTGGGTCGGAGTTGCAGTCGCACACGAGGATCGTCGTCCGGTCGCTGGCCGTCGCCTCGTTCACCATCTGCACCGCCTGCGCCAGGGCGAGGTCCGAGCTGAACGCCTCGAGGTGGGTGTTGACGAACCGGAAGGAGGTGGCCCCCACGCGGACGTCTGCCCACTGGTAGCCGCGCGAGAAGTTCAGCTGCACGCCGGCGATCACCACCGGAAGGTTGTTGGTGAAGATCTCGTCGTCATGGTCGCTGACCTTCACCGAGCCGCCGGCTCGCCGGAGGATGACGTCCCGCATCGTCAGCCGCACGTCTCGCGGGTTGGCCATCGTCGGGCTGAAGCTCGGGGACTCCACGTCGGCGCGCTGACCCACGACGACCGCCTCGTAAGGGGTGCCGGCGTCGGCGAGGTCGTCGAGCAGGATCTCGAGGAAGTCGTAGTCGACGACGGTGGCGTTCGGCACGCCCACCTTGTCCAGCTCGAGCGGTCCGGACCGCCAGAGCGCCACCTCCTGGAGCCCCACGAGGTCCGGCTTGGTGCGGGCGATCTCTGCGGCGAGGAGCCGGGACCTGGTGGGGAAGTCGGTCTGGTCGACGATGGTGCGCGACACGTGCGTCGCCACAGCGAGGGCCGCAACGACCTGCTGCGGGGTGCCGCCGGCCTCCTCGGCGTCCAGTGCCGCTTCGACGGGCCGGTTGATGTCCGCCCCGAGATAGAGGTTGCGGGTCATCACGGTGACCGGCGTGCCGGGTGGTGTCGGAGTGGCCTGCGCGGCCCCCGTCATGGGGAGAGCGAGCATCGCTGTGACGGCGGCCGCGAGAGCAGCTCGAAGGGGCATTCGGCGCATCGGGTGTCTCCTCGTCGAGAACGGTGCATGCATCATCTCCGCTGCGGAGGGTGTGCGCAACGGCTGTCGCGCACCGACGTTCAGGGAACCGTCGAATGGCGGTGCTCCCTTCAGCGAGCCGTACCGCAGGCCCGGAAGCGCCGGTCGGCGCCCCGGGCGGGTGGTGTCCCGGGTGGAGCGTCAGGCGGAAGGAGGTCGCACCCGTAGGCTTTCAGGCGTGCCGAACGGATCCTCACGTGGGCCCCGAGGAGTCGCCGCCGTGCTGACCGGGCTCCAGGCGCTCGCCCTCGTCGGGTTCGCCGTGTACTACGTCTACGAGCTGGTGATCGGTGAGGGGAGCGATGCGACGCGGGTCCTCATGTCGGCCGTCCTCATCCTGCTCGCCGGGGTTGCCTTGGCACTCGTCGCTCTCGGGTGGGTCCGTGGGGCGTCCTGGCCCCGGACCCCGACGATGGTCTGGAATGTGCTCCTGCTGCCCGTCGGCGTCGGCCTGATCCAGGGGGACCGGGCACTGGTCGGGTGGACGGTGGTCATCGTCGCCGTCGGCGCGACCCTTGCCGCACTGGGTGCCCGGGACCCCGACGCTGTCACCCCCGGCGCCGACTCCACGTCATGACAGCAGGTTGCCGGATGGGGTCTCCGAGTCCGCGAGGAAGACCTGCACCTCGCTCACCTCACGGGGGACACAGGCCAACCCACGCCCGGGCAGCGACGGGATGACGTCGACGTGCCGGAGCCCGAAGACCTCGCCGTCACCCGGGCGGGGACAGAGGAGGAGACCGGTCCGGTGCCTGGCCATGTCCACGTCGAGCCCCCGGAACCGGCCGAGCACCGCGGCAGAGCTGGTCGTGAGGGCGACCAGTCCTCCGTCGCGGTCGACCAGAGCGCTGATCTCGCGGACCGCTGCCACGACCGGCGCGTCGTCGAGCAGGTCCGCATCATCGACGAGGAGGACAAGCTCGGGATGTTCACGACGCAGCGCAACCAGCTCGTCGAGATCATGTGGTCCCAGGTTCGTGCAGGGGGTGTGCGGTTCTCGCGGCGGGCGAGGTCGGGTGCTCACCACGGCGACCTGCAGCCCGGCGGCGAGGGCGCTGGCCTCGAGCACACACAGGGCGTTGGTTCGCCCCGAGCGCGGAGGCCCAGCCACGAGGAGGCGTCGGCCCATCCGCTCAGGCGCCCACGCCCACGTGACCGCCGAGCTGCCTGCCACCCCGAGGGCCAAGCGGAGCTCGCCCGTCCCGGCCTGGTGACCCGGCCCGTCGTGATTGGAAGCCCGTGGTCGGCGGACGGCATCGTTCCATCGGACCACGCTGGGTAGGGCGCGGAGCACGACCGGTCCACGACCGTCCGTCGCCGGCCCAGACGTCGCGGCGGTGCGTGCGGACGACGCTGCGGTTGCCGCGGCGAACTGGACGGATCGGCGGTCGGCGACCCGGACGGCACGTCCGGGTGGCGGCGAGGTCGGCAGGTCGGTGGACCGCAGGCCCGCGAGCACGGCATCCAGGGGGTCCACCGTGCCGAGGAGGAACGCGCTGGCACCCAGGCCGCTCCACTTCGGCTGCAGCAGGCCCCGACCCCCGGTGACGACGCCGGTGATGCCGACCCCGCCGCCGTCGCGGAGCAAGCGCGGGAGCTCGTCCGCCGCGCCCCCCAACCCCGCGTCGGGTTGGGCCTCCACCACCTGCTCCCAGCCGTCGACCATGACGAGGATGCGCGCCGGGGGTGGGCCAGACGTGACGTGGTCACCGGGATCGGGCCTTCTCCTCCGTCGATCGCACTCCGCTCGCAGGTGCGCGACGAGACCCGCGACGGCCCTCGCGTCATCGGTGCGGACATGGGTCCCGACGTGGGGGAGCGCCGCGAGGTCGGCGAGTGAGCCGCCGGTGTCGACGACGTGGATGTGCAGCTGGTCAGCGTCGCTCGCGAGCGCCGCGGCGAGCGCAACAGCGCGGGCCGCCGTCGTACGTCCGCTGCCGGGTCGGCCGACGAGGAGCCAGCCACCGGCGGTGGGGCCCCACAGCAGTGGAGTGATGCGCTGCAGCTCTGGCTCGTCGACCACCCCGACCGCCACCCCCGCGTCCGCCGCGGCACCGTGCCGCTGGGTCGCGAGGTCGACGCGAGGGGGCAGTGGTGCAAGCCATGGTGGTCTGGGGAGAGGCCCGCCGGTCCTCCGCTGGGCTTCCGCGACCGCCGAGACGACCGCCGAGATCTCGGCGAGGCGTTCATCGGCGGCGTCCCGTCCTGACGGCTGACCCGTGTGGGGAACGACGTGCCGCCGACCGGCATCGGTCGGCGTCCCCTCGACAACGGCGACGGACAGGTGTGGGCCGCCGGACTCCGGGTCCGGCGCCACGATGGCCGCCTGGAAGGCGACGAGGGCGCCGTCACCCCCTCGGGCCAGGGCCCGGCCGGGGCTGTCCGGGGGCAGGTCCGCCGCGGACCCGTCGTCGAGGATGTCGAGCGAGTCGGCGCGGTCGCGAACCCGAAAGGCGACCCGCAGGTTGACGTTGGCCTGGATCTCCGGGGTCACCACACCTGACGGGCGCTGCGTCGCGAGGACCAGGTGGACACCGAGGGACCTCCCGAGCGCGGCGAGCCGGACCATGCCGCTGACGAACTCCGGGACCTCGTCGACGAGGGCGCGCAGCTCGTCCACGACGACGACGAGCCGAGGGACGGGCTCGTCCCCGGGCCCGCGGCAGCGAAGGTACGCGTCGAGGTCGGACACCGCAGCGGCGGCGAAGATCCTCTCCCGGCGCCGCAGCTCCGCGCCGAGGGACGTCAGCGCCCGCGCCACGAGATGGTTGTCGAGGTCGGTCACCATCCCGACGACGTGTGGCAGGTCGGCACAGGGTCCGAAGGCCGCCCCGCCCTTGAAGTCGACGAGGACGAAGGCGAGGTCAGTGGGCGGTGACCCCAGGGCGAGCGACGTGACGAGCGTGCGGAGGAACTCGGACTTCCCGGACCCGGTCGTCCCACCGACGAGGATGTGCGGACCGTCAAGACGCAGGTCGATCCGGTGGAGGCCGTCGGCTCTGAGGCCCACCGCGGCGACCGGCGCCGAGGCTCCCTGAGCCTCCTCCGTCGCCTCCGCCCACCGGGCCAACACGCTCGTCGCGGTGACGCGAGGCTCGCCGAGCACTTCACCGAGCGTGGCGGACTTGGGCAGTCCCGCCGGATGTGGCTGCCTGACCGACCGGAGCGGCGCCAACGCTCGTGAGACCCGGTCGCACCACCACGTCCCGACGCCGTCTGGAGTGAGGACCGTCCGGTCCGCACCTCGGATGACGGCATGCCGACCGTCCCGGGTCGCCTCCAGGACGGCCGTGCACCGGGTCGGCAGCGCACCAGCGCTCGTGGCCGCCGTGACCATGAGAGCCTT
>JAQSWG010000153.1 GCA_029266735.1 Ornithinibacter sp. | reverse complement strand
AAGCCGAACGCGTCGTCACAGGTGATGATCGCGAGGCGGGACCGGGACGTGTTGCTTCCCCAGACCGCCGCATCCGTGGTCACCTCGTACTTGTTGATGGCGCTGGCTCGTGTCACCCGGTAGGTGATGACCTTGCCCTGGTCGACGATCTGCACCTTGTCGCCCACGTCGACGTCCGCGAGGTTGACGAAGACGTCACGCCGGCTCCCGCTGGCGACGTGGCCCGCGATGACGGCCGTGCCCACGCGTCCCGGCCTCACCCGCTCGAAGCCCTTGAACCACATGATGCTTCCCGGTTCGGGGTCGATCGTGCCGTCAGAGCTCAGCCCGCCGGCGTACATCCGGTGATCCAGGCCGATCTCCGGAATCCTCAGCCGGAAGCCGGATGCCGTGGGCTTCTGGGACGGCTTGGGCTTGACCGTGGCCTTCGGAGCAGTGGCGCTCGGGCTCGGGCTCGGGGTCGGCACCGGCGGCGGGGCGTACTTCTGCCTCGGTTCCCCCAGCGCCGAGGTCATCGGGAGGCGAGCCGTGGTCGTCGCCGTGGACACCGGCGCCGCCTGCACGGGCTGCAGCCCGCGCTCCAGGGTCCACGAGAGAAGGACCCCCAGCACGGCGAGCGCGACGCTCCAGACCGTGACGCGGCGGTCTGTGAGACGTGGGCCCATGACTAACACCACCTTTTGCCCCTGAGAGGCGACGATACGGCCACGGTGGACCCCGCGGGATGGACGACGGCTCCGCCAACAGCCCTGGCCGGGGTCCCCTGTCGAGAAGATGACCCTAACCCGACTTCTGGGCGCAGCGGGACCCGGATGCCACCATTCGGGGAACCACCGCCATCGCGTGGACGGGCGACATCACCTGTGGCTCGGAAGCCTCACGACGCGCGACCTGCGACCCTCACCAGGAATCGGGTTCAGCCGCCGGGGCAGGCAGGACGAGGCCGCCGGGCAGGCAGGACGAGGAGGTGTCGCGACGCGGTCGACGACCTACGCGGGTTCCGCGATGACGACGAAGTTGGCGCGCCGGTGACCGTCGCCGCGGAAGCCGAACGCGTCGTCACAGGTGATGATCGCCAGTCGGGAGCGGGACGTGTTGACGCCCCACACCGCCTCGTCGGTGGTCACCTCGACCTTGTCGATGGGGCCGGCCCGGGTCACCCGGTAGGGGATCGTCCTGCCGTCCTCGACCACCTGGACGTCGTCCCCCACCTCGACCTCGGCCAGCTCGGCGAGGACGTCAGGGCGGTCACCAGTGGCCACATGCCCCGCGATGACGGCCGTGCCGACGCGCCCCGGCGGCACCCGGTCCAGGCCCTGGAACCACATGAGGATCCCGGGGTCCGGGTCGATCGTGCCCTCGGGGGTGAGGCCTCCACCCGACGTCTCGTGGTCGAGCCCGATGGCCGGGATGCGAATGCGGACGTCGCCTGCGGTGCTCGCGGAGGCGGACGGGCTGGACGTTCCCGTGCCCGGCAACGCCTCAGCCGACTCGCCGCCGCGCTGCAACACCCAGGTGAGCAGCGCGACGGCGAGGACGGTCAGTGCCAGGCCCACCGCTAGGAGCGGGCCGCGGCGCATCAGCGGTGAGCGCCCTGACGACGACGGCTGAGGAACAGCGCACCAGCACCAACGATCATCGCACCGGCGGCGAACACGCCGAGGGCGGTGGTGGAACCGGTGTCAGCCACGCGGTCGGTCTCCACGACCGGGCCAGTCGGCTTGCTCGGCGTCGGGGTGCTCGTGTCGTCCTCGAGCTCGGCCGAGCAGAGGATGATGTGCGAGTTCTCGGACGTCGCGTGCGAGAGGTAGTGACCCGCCTCCGGCTCCTCGTAGATCTCGTTGGCCTTGGCGGTGTTGCCAGCCTTGACCACGGCAAGGACGTAGGCGCGGTCCTCGTCCTCGAGCTCCGGGATGAGGTACGGGTCGGTGAGCTCTTCACCCTCGACCTTGATGCACACGACGTTGACGAAGCCGTCCTCCTCGAGCTGCGCGGCCCAGTTGTCCTCGTCGTTGTACTCAGGCTCCCCGGGCAGGAAGCTGTCCGGCGTCAGGACGTGGTCTGCCTGGGCAGCCGGGGCGAGAAGTGCGATGGGCGCGACGACGAGGGCGGCTGCCCCCATCATGGTCGCGACGGACCTGACCAGACGACGGTGCATGGAGGCACCAACCTTTCGACGTGACTGAATTGGGGCGAATCACAAGGGGGCGCCATAAGCCAGGGCACCCCTCGGACACGCAACCGTAGCGCCCCCGTCGCCGAGACCGTGAACGCCACGCCGCGATGTGGACGTTCAGCCGATGCGGCGGGGATAGATCCACCAGCGGCACCATCGGCCCCAGCACACAGCACGAAGGGCGTCGCACCCCTGCACGGGGGCGACGCCCTTCGGCGTTCTGAGTCGGGTCGAGGGACTCAGGTCTGTGGGGTCGACGAGAACACCGTCTCTCGTTCCTCCCGAGGGAGGGGCGGTCAGCCCTCGGGGATGACGAGCCGCTGACCGGCGCTCACCTGGGCCGTGCTGAGGCCGTTCTCCAGCTGGATGGCGACGATCCCCGCGCTGATGGAATAGTCCGGCAGCTCCGCGGCCGCGATCTCCGACAGGGTCTGGCCGGCGTCGACCGTGACCACGCGGGGGGCCGGCTCGGCCGCGCCCGCCGAGCGAAGGCCGGTGACGACACCCAGTGCTGCCATCAGCGACACCACGAGAACCACGAGCGCCAGACGACCCCGGCGGGTGAGGCGCAGCCCTCTCGGGCCCGCGACGCGAGCAGGACCGCCCGGCACGAGGACGAGGTGAGGGCGCTGG
>JAQSWG010000008.1 GCA_029266735.1 Ornithinibacter sp. | reverse complement strand
AGTCCCAGCGGCGGGCCGAACCGGTCGACGGCCCCCGCCTCGCCGTAGTTCGAGGTGATGACGGCCGTGTCCGGGTCGTCGGCCACCCTGACCGCCTCCGCGATGCCGTCGACGTACTCGGGCCACCCCACCTGGTCGGCCGCCAGCACGTTGATGTCCGGCACCGGGGTCCGGCCGAGGACGGACACGGGCAGGACGGGGAGCGCGAGAACGGCCGAGACGACCCCGTTCAGGACGACGGCCCCCACGACGAGGGCCCGACGCCCGGCCCGCTGACCGATCCAGAGCGACACCGGAACGCACCCGGCGGCGTACAGCACCTCGAGACTCGCCACGGGGTAGTGCGCCTGGGCGCCGGTCCCGAGGGTGAAGGCCACGACGACAGCGGTCCACACGAGGACCCAGCGGGCGCGCCGCAGCCGCCAGACATGGACGATGCCGGCCAGCCACACCGGCACGAGCAGCGGGCCGATGGCGACGAGGAGGATGAGGGGGAGCGTCGCCCGCACGTCGTCCGCGTTCGACTCCGAGAGGGCGGCGCCCATCGCGAGCTGCGGCCAGCCGTTCGTGGCCTGGTAGACGAGGTTGGGTGCCGCGAGCACTCCGGCGACGACCGCTCCCAGCCACGGCCACCCCGTGCGCAGCGGTTCCCGCGGACCGAGCACGGCCAGGCCGAGGACCAGACCGACCAGGAGCAGCGGGACGAGGAGGCGGTTGAACGTCGCCGCACCGGCGAGCGCCCCGGCGAGCAACCACCAGCGCGGGTCCGACCGGAGGGCGACCAGCGCGGTCAGGACCACTCCCAGCGTCAGCGGTAGGTCGATCGTCGAGGTGAGCAGCACGTGGCCGAGCGCGAGCGGCAGCCCGGCGAAGGCGCCACCCCACGCGGCGAGCGCCACGGCCCGTCGATCGCCGCCGAGCTCCCGCGCGATGAGCCCCAGGAGCACCACGGATGCTGCGCTCGCCAGCGTGGCGGGGAGGCGCAGGGCCCAGGGCTCGTCCGCAACCACGGCGGTGAGCGTGCGGGCCAGCCACGGCGTGAGGGGCGGCTGGTCGACGTACCCCCAGGCAGGGGGCAGCATCCGGAAGTACAGCTCGTCCCGATGGAACCCGTAACCCACGCTGGCGATGGTCAGCACGACGGCCTGCGCGGCGGCCGCGATCAGCGCCGGGACGACGGAGACCCTCGGGGTCGGCGACCCGCCCGTCGAGCGTCCGTCGGCCGGGCCCATCTCGTCCTCCGTGGGTCGATCCGATGGCGGACCCGTCGCCGTGGCGCCCGGCTGCGCGCGGCGCACCGGCCCATCGTGCCGTGTCCACCCGCACTCGTGCCAATGGTTGGATTGGGTCGTGAGCGTGAGGTCGAGCAGGGTCGTCATCCTCGGCGGTGGGCCGGGGGGTTACGAGGCGGCCCTGGTCGCGGCCCACCTCGGCGCCGAGGTGACCGTCGTCGAGCGTGACGGGCTCGGTGGAGCCGCCGTGCTCACCGACTGCGTGCCGAGCAAGACCCTCATCTCGACCGCGGACTACATGAGCGAGTTCGAGACGGCCGCGGAGCTCGGCGTCCACCTCGAGGACGCCGAGGGCGACGAGGTCGCCGACGCCGTCGCCGAGCTGGGAGAGGTCAACAGACGCGTGCTGTCACTGGCCGCCGCGCAGAGCGCCGACATCGCCACGCGCCTTGCCGAGGTGGGCGTCCGCGTGGTCGTCGGCCGGGCCACTCTCGCCTCACCGACCGAGGTGCGGACCCAGACAGCCGACGGCGTCGAGGAGCTGGAGACCGACGTCGTGCTCCTCGCCACCGGAGCCACCCCCCGGGTGATGGACACTGCCCGCCCCGACGGTGAGCGCGTCCTCACGTGGCAACAGATCTACGACCTGAAGGCGCTGCCCGAGCGCCTCGTCGTCGTCGGGTCGGGGGTGACCGGGGCCGAGCTGGCTCAGGCGTACCTGGGCCTGGGGTCGGACGTCGTCCTCGTCTCGTCACGCGACCGCGTCCTGCCCGGCGAGGACCCGGATGCCGCCCAGGTCATCGAGGACGTCTTCACCAAGCGTGGGATGGAGGTGCTCGGGCGCTCGCGGATGGCCGCGGTCGAGCGGACCGGGGACGGTGTCGTCGTCCGGCTCGAGGACGGACGGGAGGTGGTCGGGAGCCACGCCCTGCTCGCGGTCGGCTCCGTCCCGCAGACGCGTGGCATCGGGCTGGAGGAGGTCGGCGTCGAGCTGACGCCCACGGGTCACGTCCAGGTGGACAGGGTGTCGCGCACCTCGGTGCGGGGGGTCTACGGCGCCGGTGACTGCACGGGGGTCCTTCCCCTGGCGTCGGTGGCGGCCATGCAGGGTCGGATCGCGATGTCGCACGCCCTGGGGGACGCGGTGGCGCCGCTCAACCTCGGGGTCGTCTCGGCGAACATCTTCACCGACCCCGAGATCGCGACGGTGGGGGTCTCCCAACGCGATGTCGACGAGCAGCGGGTCGACGCCGACGTGCTGACCCTCCCCCTGGCTCGCAACGCGCGGGCGAAGATGCTCGGCATCGCCGACGGTTTCGTCAAGCTGTTCGCGCAGAAGGGGTCGGGTGGGGTCATCGGCGGGGTGGTCGTGGCGCCCCGGGCGTCAGAGCTCATCTTCCCGGTGACCCTTGCGGTGCAGCACCGGCTCAACGTCGACCAGGTGGCCTCGACCTTCACGGTCTACCCCTCGCTCTCGGGGTCGGTCGCCGAGGCGGCCCGTCGTCTGCACGCGATCGACTGAACCGGCCGGTTCCCGGGTAGGTGGCGCACAGCCGTCGTGCCACGTGAGCTGTGCCGGCACGGGGTGGTCACGCTCGTGGTCGCGCCGTCTCTCCGGTCCACGGGGAAGCGGTCACGAGGCAGGATGGGTCGTCCTCGTACGACCCTGCAACGAACAGGAGAAGACATGAAGGTGATACGCACCGCGGCCCTCGTCGCTGCGGCCACCGCCGCAGTCTCGAAGGCGAAGGACTACGCGCGCGAGAACCCCCAGAAGGCGTCGGAGACGATCGACAAGGCGGAGTCCTTCGTCCGCGGCAAGGCCGGTCCGAAGTACGCCGACAAGGTGGGCAAGGGCAGCAGCGCCCTCCGCAGGAGCCTCGGCCTCTCGGCCGGGTCGTCCACCGGGTCGTCGGCACCCTCGACGACTGGCTCCGGGGGCGGCACCACCTCGCCGACGGCCCAGACGTCCGACGGGTCGTCGCCCACGACTCCGGCGGGCTACGACCCGTCCATCTAGCCGACGAGGCGTCACCGGAACCTCCGCCGGGCGTCGGAGGTTGTCGAGACAACTGCGCCCACGAACACCGACGAAAGGACTGCCCGATGGCCAAGCTGAGCTCGAAGGCCCTCATCGCGATGGCTGGAACCGCGGCCATGAAGGCCCGGACCTACGCGCAGGAGAACCCGCACAAGGTCGAGCAGGCGCTCGGCAAGGTCGAGGGGACCCTGAGCCGCCGGACCGGCGGGAAGTACGACACCCACGTGGGCAAGGGGACCAGCGCGGTGCGCAAGGGACTGGGTCTGCCCGAGGCCGCGGCTGGCGCCGGCAACCAGGCCGACCCCTACGGCGGCGCGACCACCACGTCCTCGTCCACAGCGTCCTCGTCCACCCCGCCTCCGCCGCCGTCGTGGGCGGCCGGCACGGACGGTCCCGCACCCACCGCCGGGGACCGGGGCCAGCCCGGTCACTCGCCAGAGGACGGCTCGTGACCGAGCAGCCGCTCCCCGACGGTCCGGGCATCCCCCCGGACCACGTGCCGACCACGCCGGACCCCGACGGTCCCGGCGGGGTCCCGGGCAGCACTCCGGATGCGCCGCCTCCGGATCCGGGCTCCCCGGGTCCGGTCGCGCCCAACCCGGCGCCCGGGACACCGGACGATCCGCAGCCACGCCAGGACCCCTCCGGTCCCGGTCCGTTCACGCCCGGCGAGCCGACCGAGCAGCGTGAGCCGGGTCCGGAGGTCTCCAGGCCCGGGCCCGGCGAGCCACCCTGGCCCTGAGCCGACGAAGCCCTCAGGCGTCCCGGATCTCGCAGAGCACGGCGCCGTTCGACACCGTGGCCCCCACCTCGGCCGACAGGCTCTTCACGGTCCCGGGCTTGTGCGCGGTGATCGGCTGCTCCATCTTCATGGCCTCGAGGACGACGACGAGGTCGCCCTGAGCGACGGTCGCGCCCTCCTCGACGGCGATCTTGACGATGGTCCCCTGCATGGGCGCGGTGAGGGAGTCTCCGGATGCCGCCGAGCCGGCCTTGCCGCCTCCGGTGCGACGGGGAGCCTTCTTGCGAGGAGCGCCACCGCCGTTGCCGCCGCCGAGGGAGAGACCGCCGGGCAGTGAGACGGTGAGGCGTTTCCCGCCCACCTCGACGACGACCGACTGGCGCTCCTCGACCTCGGGGGCGTCCGCCGAACCACCGGCATACGCGGGGATCGTGTTGTCGAACTCGGTCTCGATCCAGCGGGTGTGGATCGTGAACTCCTCGTCCGGGTCCGCCGGTGCGAAGGCGGGGTCGGCCACGACGGCACGGTGGAAGGGTGTCACGGTCGGCATCCCCTCGATGACGAGCTCGGCAAGAGCCCGACGGGCACGCTCGAGCGCCTGGGTGCGGTCCCGTCCGGTGACGACGAGCTTGGCGATCATCGAGTCGAAGGCGCCGGCCACCGTGTCTCCCTCGAGGAGCCCCGAGTCCCATCGGACGCCCGGCCCCTGGGGGACGAGCATCGTCGTCACGGTTCCGGGTGCCGGGAGGAAGCCGCGGCCGGCATCCTCGCCGTTGATCCGGAACTCGATGGAGTGGGCGTGCGGCTCGGGGTCCGGGTAGTCGAGCCGCTCACCGTCCGCGATGCGGAACTGCTCGCGCACGAGGTCGATCCCGGTGACCTCCTCGGACACCGGGTGCTCCACCTGCAGGCGGGTGTTCACCTCGAGGAACGAGATGTCGCCCGCCGGCCCGACGAGGAACTCGCACGTGCCGGCTCCCACGTAGCCGGCGGCCCGGAGGATCTCCTTCGACGCCCGGAGGAGCTCGGTGTGCTGCACCTCGGTGATGAAGGGCGCGGGCGCCTCCTCGACGAGCTTCTGGTTGCGGCGCTGCAGCGAGCAGTCGCGGGTCGACACGACGACGACGTTGCCGTGCTGGTCGGCGAGGCACTGCGTCTCGACGTGGCGCGGGCGGTCGAGGAATCGCTCGACGAAGCACTCGCCCCGACCGAACGCGGTCACGGCCTCACGGACGGCGGAGTCGTAGAGCTGCGGGATCTCCTCGAGCGACCGCGCCACCTTCAGGCCCCGGCCCCCTCCGCCGTACGCCGCCTTGATCGCGACGGGCAGCCCGAACTCCCGGGCGAACGCGACCACCTCGTCGGGGCCGTCCACCGGGTCGGCCGTGCCGGGCACGAGGGGTGCGTTCGCCGCGAGCGCGATGTGCCGGGCCTTGACCTTGTCGCCCAGGGAGTCGATCGCCGCCGGGCCCGGGCCGATCCACACGAGACCGGCGTCGAGGACCTTCTGGGCGAACCCGCCGTTCTCCGCCAGGAAGCCGTAGCCCGGGTGGATCGCGTCGGCGCCGGCCCGGTGCGCGACCTCGATCAGGGTGTCCTGGAGCAGGTAGGAGTCGCCCGGCGTGGACCCGCCGAGGGCGTAGGCCTCGTCCGCCACCCTGACGTGGAGAGCGTCGCGATCCGGCTCGGCGTACACCGCGACCGAGCCGATGCCGTGGTCCGTGCAGGCCCTGGCGATGCGGACGGCGATCTCACCACGGTTCGCGATGAGGACTTTGCGGATGCCCATGTCTCGGACTCTATCGGTATGCCGTGCACCCCATCCGCGCCCCCCGCTCGGCCGTGCACGGGTTCCCCGTGACCCCACCGAGGGGTGCGGTCCGGGGCGGAACCGACGACTGCGTCGGTTCCGCCCCGGACCCGGCATACGGTGGGTGCATGTCACCGCAGAGCACCACGTCCCTGACCACGCCCACCGGCCCGGTGGAGATCCCGACGATCGGCTTCGGGGTCTGGCAGGTGCCGGAGGACGAGGTGGTGCTGGCCGTCCGCACGGCCCTGGACGCCGGGTACCGGCACATCGACACGGCGAGCGCCTACGGCAACGAGCGGGGCGTCGGACAGGCCCTTGCCGAGTCGGACGTCGACCGCGACGAGGTGTTCGTGACGACCAAGGTGTGGAACGACGACCACGGCCGTGACGCGACGTTCCGGGCGTTCGACGCGTCGATGGAGCGGCTCGGCCTCGACGTGCTCGACCTCTACCTCGTCCACTGGCCGGTGCCCCGGCAGGACCGCTACGTCGAGACGTGGGAGGCGCTGCGCGAGCTCCGGGACGGAGGACGGGTGCGCGCCGTCGGTGTGTGCAACTTCCACGTGGAGCACCTCCAGCGCGCCCACGACGAGACGGGGGAGTGGCCCAGCATCAACCAGATCGAGCTCCACCCCTACCTCCAGCAGCTCGCCCTGCGGGCCTTCCACGAGGAGCACGGCATCGTCACCGAGTCGTGGAGCCCCCTGGCATCGGGCCAGCAGGTGCTCGACGACCCGGTGGTCACGCGGGTCGCGCGCCGGCACGGTGCCACGCCCGCCCAGGTGGTCATCGCCTGGCACCTGGCTCTGGGGCTGGTCGTCATCCCGAAGTCGGTGACGCCGACCCGGATCGTCGAGAACCTCGCGGCGGTCGACCTCATCCTCACCGGCCAGGACGTCGACGAGCTCTCGACCCTGGACCGGGGCTTCCGCACGGGGCCGAACCCGGACGAGTTCAACGAGGTCTGACCCGGACTGCACGCGCTGCCTGAGTAGCGGGGCTCATGGTGAGGACAGCCTGGGGGGAGCATCATGGCCCTGCACCCTCGGGGTGACCGCTCGAGATCGAGGAGCCCGCGATGACCGCGCCGCCCAGCGCCACCCCCGCCGCTCCGGCACACCGCGACCCGGCCCTGCACGCGGCCACCCCTGGCCAGCTCCAATGGCTGGAGGGCGAGCTGCGGCGGTGGGAGGCAGAAGGTCTGGTCGACGAGGGCACCGCGAGGACCATCCGCGCGCGCTACGTTGCCACCCGGCGCCTGACGCTGTCCCGCATCGTTCTCACCCTCGGCGCCTGCTTCGTCGGACTCGGCGTCGTCTGGCTCGTCGCCTCGAACCTCGACGAGATGCCACCGGCGCTGCGCTTCGGTCTTCTCGTCCTCGTGTGGCTCGGTCTCGTCGCCGCGGCGGAGGTCCTCGCCACCCGTCGCGATCGCGATGGCGAGATCGCCTCTCCCGTGCTCGGAGCGGTGCGTCTCCTCGCCGGCGCCGCCTACGGGGCCGTTGTCTTCCAGGCCGCCCAGAGCCTCCAGGTGCCGGCCTACGAGCCACTCCTCGTCGCCGTGTGGGCGCTGGGCGTGCTGCTCTGGGCGTATGCCGTGCGCGGCACCGCCCCGCTCGTGCTCGGTGTGGTGCTCCTCGCCTTCTGGTTCGTCTGGCAGGTGACCAGCGCCTCAGACGACGCGTTCTCCGTGTCCACCTCACTGGCGGCGGCCGGTCTGGCCGGTGCCGCCCTCGGCGTCGTGCACACCGCGGTCGGCTGGCCCGAGCTCGCGGTGCCGTGGCGCGAGCTCGGCGCGGTGCTCGTGCTCGTCGGCTTGTTCGTCGCCGCGCTGCCGTACGCCTGGGGGGAGGCCGACGCCACGCTGGTCCTCTGGGTGGGTATCGCTGCCTCGCTGCTCCTCGCCGCCGTGGCCCTGTGGAGGGGTGGGCGTCTGGACCGTCTCGAGGTCGGGCTCGCCCTCCTGGGGCTCGCAGCGACGGCCGGCTTGTCGCTGTGGCAGCTCGACGAGGCGGTGACCGACACCGCGGACCTGCCGCCTGGTGCCTGGCTCCGTGCCGTCGTTGCGGTGATCTCCTACCTGCTCATCGCCAGCGGGTATGCCGTGCTCGGAGGGATGCGGGACACCGGCCGTCTCACTTGGGTCGCGACCGCGGCGCTGGTCGTCTTCGTCACGGTCCAGGCCTTCGCCGTCTTCGCACCGATCCTCTCCGGCGCAGCCCTGTTCCTCGTCGTCGGGATCATCCTGCTGGGCACCGGCATCCTCGCCGACCGCGGCCGACGTCGGCTCCTTCGTGAGGCGAGGGAGACCCGCCCATGACGACCACACCGGTTGACCGGGACACCACCTCGGGACCCGTCGGAGGGGGCACCCGCGCTCGGCGCCTACGGGTGCTGGGGGCTGTCGTCGCGTCGTTCGTCCTCCTCCTCGTCGCAGTCTGGCAGCCGCTCTCGGCGCGGCTCACCGGCAATGAGATCGCCATGCGCGTCGAGCCCATCGATCCCTTGGACCCGTTCCGCGGCGCGTACGTCGACCTCGGCTACCCCGACCTGCCCGGCCAGCCGCTCCAGGAGAGCGGACCGGTGTCCGAGGAGGAGCTGGAGGCGTCCGACGAGGCACGCGGCACGGCATACGTGCCGCTGAGGGAGCAGGGGGAGGTGTGGGTGGGTGGCCCCGTGCAGCGCACCCGCCCGTCCGACGGGCTGTACCTCACGTGCGACGACTCGGACTGGCGGTTGAGCTGTGGCATCGAGAGCTGGTTCCTGCCCCAGGACGAGGCGCGCGCCCTCGAGGAGGTGGTGCGCGGAGGGACCGCCGTCGCCACGGTCAAGGTCGACGGCCGCGGCAATGCCGCCCTCGTCGCCGTCGAGGCGCGCTGAACGTCGGATCGCTCGCCTCCTCGACAGAGCAGGGCCGCCGCGGCCTCGGCTCGCGGCGGCCCCACTGGGGTGTTGCCGGGGTCAGCAGCTCGACTTGTATGCCGCGTCGCCGCCCTCGCCGGAGAGGTTCTCCTTGGTGATGATCGTGAAGCCGGTCTGGATGGTCGGCGTCACGGAGCCGCCGCTCAGCGCGGCATCAGCCTGCTCGACGCCGTCGGAGCCGATGGTCGACGGCTGCTGGGCGACAAGCGCCTGGACGGTGCCGGCCTCCAGGGCCTTGATCTGGTTGGGACCCGCGTCGAACCCGACGATCGTGATGTCCTCGCCGCCTGCCTGGCGAACACCGGTCGCCGAGCCCTCAGCGGCGAAGAGGTTCGTCGCGAAGATGCCGACGATGTCGGGGTCCTTCTGCAGCGCGGCGGACACGAGGTTGGCCGCGGTCGCCGGGTCGTTGTGGCTGTACTGGACACCGAGGTAGCTGAAGCTCGTGTCGGCCTTCACCGCGTCCTCGAAGCCCTTCACGCGGGCGTCGACCGTGGAGACACCCGGGTCCGTCGAGATGACGAGCACCTTGCCGCCTGCGGGCTTGGCGGCCTTGATGGCCTCGAAGGCCGCGGCGCCACCGCCGACGTTGTCGGAGCTGATCTGCGAGACCGCGAACGACGGGTCGTTGACCGTCGTGTCGACGAGCACGACCTTGATGCCGGCCTGCGCCGCCTGCTCGAGAGGCGCCTGCATGGCCTCGACGTCCGTCGGGGCCACGAGGAGGGCCGCCGGCTTGGACGCCGTGACCGAGTCGACGATCGGCTTCTGCAGCGTGGGGTCGAACTTCTGCGGCCCCTGGGTTTTGACGGTGTAGCCGAGCTCGGCCGCCTTCTCCTTGATGCCGCACTCCATGGTGATGTAGAACTCGTCGCCGGCGACGCCCTGGACGAACGCGATCTCCTTGTTGCCGTCGCCTCCGGCCGCGGGCGCGGTCCCGTCGTCCGACGGGGCGCCGGTGCTGCAGGCCGCCAGGGCCAGCGAGGCGCCGGCCGCGAGTGCGGTGAGCGTGATGGTGTTCCTCATGGTGGTGGTGCCTTCCTGGGGTGGGGTGGTTGGGCAGGTGCTGATCTCTGATCGGGCCGGCCGGGCGGCCGGCCGCTGGAGCGGGGGAGGTCAGGCGGTGCTGACGCCCTTGCCGCGGGTGGCGGCGGCGCGACGCTGCTGGTCGACGTAGACGGCGGCGATGAGGATCGTCCCGACTGCGACGGTCTGCCAGTAGGGCGAGACACCGATGATGACGAACCCGGACTGGAGGACGGCCGGGATGAAGAGACCGACCATCGAGCCGAACATCGAGCCCTGGCCTCCGAAGATCGACGTGCCGCCGATGACGACCGCCGCGATGACGTTGAGGTTGGTCAGTGACTGTCCGGCGATCGTCGTCGTGCCGTACTGCGCGAGCGAGAGGATGCCCGCGAACCCGGCGAGGAGGCCCGACAGCGCGTAGATCTGGATGAGCTTGCGGTCGACGTTGATGCCGACCCGTCGCGCCGAGACCTCGTTCGAGCCGATGGCGTACGTGTAGCGGCCGAACCGCGTGCGGTGGAGGACGATGCCGCCGACGACGACGACGATGAGGGCGATGATCGTGATGGCCGGGATGCCGGCGAGGCGGCCGTAGCCGATGTTGTCCTGGAGCACGTCCGGAGCTGCCCGGATGTCGAGGCCGCCGGTGATGATCTGCGCGATGCCGAGAGCCACCGACAGCGTGCCCAGGGTGACGATGAGCGGGGGGACCTTGGCCTTGGCCACGAGGAACCCGTTGAGGATTCCCCATCCGAGGCCGACGATGACGGCGAGCACGAGGCCGATGAGGGCGGTGGACCAGCCCTGGCCACCCATCGCGTCCATCGACTTGGCGGCCACGACGGAGGAGACGACGAGGACCGAGCCGACCGACAGGTCGATGCCCGAGGTGATGATGACGAACGTCATCCCCACGGCGAGCACGGCCCAGATGGACACGTTCTGCGCGATGTTGGTGATGTTGCCGGCCGTGAGGAAGGTGGTCGGCGACAGGGCGCCGAAGACGGCGACGATGACGACGAGCACCCCGAGGATCCAGACCGACTGCATCGACTTGATGCGCTCCAGGAGCCCGTCGTGACTGGCGGTGGTCTCGATGGTCTGCGGCGGGGTCGAAGTGGTGGTCATGCCGCCCCCTCCTTCTTGTCCAGGGCGCCGGTCATGGCGCCGACGAGCTCTTCGACGGAGGTGTCCGCCGCTCGGTACGTCGCGACGCGGCGACCGAGGCGCAGCACCTGCACGCGGTCGGCGACCTCGAGCACGTGCGGCATGGAGTGCGAGATGAGGACCACGGCGAGGCCCCGGTCGCGCACCTTCTTGATCGTCTCGAGGACGTTCTTCGTCTGCACGACGCCGAGGGCGGCGGTGGGCTCGTCGAGGAAGAGCACCTTGTTGGCCCAGGCGACCGATCGCGCGATGGCGACCGACTGCTTCTGACCACCGGACATCGCGCCGACCGGCACGACGACCGAGCGGACCGCCGACCCGAGCTCGGAGAACGCCACCGCCGCCTTCTGGCGCATCGCGGAGTTGTCCATGAAGCCGAGCTTCCCGAGGATCCCCGGGCGCATGAGCTCGCGACCGAGGAACATGTTCTCGGCCGAGTCCAGGTGCGGCGCGAGAGCGAGGTCCTGGTGGACGACCTCGATCCCGACCTCCGAGGCGTCGTGAGGAGTGGTGAAGTGGATGGGCGACCCCTCGAAGAGGATCTCGCCCTCGTCGATGTCCAGGTTGCCGGTCAGGGCCTTGACGAGGGTCGACTTGCCGGCTCCGTTGTCGCCGATGAGTGCGACGACCTCCCCGGCTCCCACGTCGAACTCCGCGTGGTCGAGGGCCTGGACCCGCCCGAAGCGGCGGCTGAGATTGTGTGCCTCGAAGAGCGCGCTCATGCCACTGCCTCCTTGTAGGGCCGGGCGCGGCCCTCGATGATGCCGGTGTACTCGTCCATGCGACGACGCCCGGTCTCGGACAGGAACGCGACGCGCTCGTCGTGGTCCATGGACACGGTCTCCTTCCAGATCGCACGGCCAGCGATGAAGCCGCTGGCGCCACCCTCGTCGCAGCTGATCCGCAGCACCTGGGTGAACTCCTCGGACGAGACACCGGCCGACAGCACCGCCCAGGGGACGGTGAGGCGGTCGGCGAGCCGGCGGCAGGCGGCCGGGCTCCCGGGGTACTCGAGCTTGAGGAGGTCGGGCTTGAGGTCGTCGATGAGCACGGCGGCCTCGATGACGGCGTCGGCCCGGGCCTCGGGGGAGAGCGGCGCCTCGTCGCGCAGCGGGTAGATGAGGTTCTCGATGATCGAGGGGACCCCCTGAGCCGCACAGTCGTCGACGAGGGTGCGCATCGCCTCCCGAGCCTCCCCAGTGAGGTCACGGCCGTCCTCGCCGACCGGGCGGTCGGCGCGGACCTGGGCGAGGAACTTCATGCCGTCGGCGCCGCTGTCGCGGACCCAGGCGGCGTCCTGCGCGGGGTCGAGGGCGACCTCGGGCTCGCCGAGGTGGGTTCCACGGGAGGCGGGCTCGGCCGCGAGGAGCAGGCCGAACGGGGGAACGCCCTCCACCTCGCGGGCGGCCGGGAGGCCGAAGGTCGGGTCGATGAGGAAGGCCGAGGCGCTTCCCGCGAGCGAGGCGATCATGTCCCGCTTCATCGCGACGATCTCTGCGTCGCTGGTGTCGGTGCGGTCCACTGCGGCCAGCATCCGTTTCAGTGTTCCGCGCTGGTCCATCGCCAGCACGGCGAACGTACCCGCGGGGGTCGCGATCGCGTCGAGTCCGGTTGACGTCATGAGGTGGCCTCCTTAGCCAGGGTTGAGACGTGGTCCATGGAGTCCGTCTCCGGGACCGAGGTGAAGTACGCGGCTGGGGGCCGCAGGTCGCTGCTGACGGAACCGCCACGGGTGGCGGCCCATCGCCCGTAGAGCGCCGCGCCGCGGGGGCCCGGCTGCTGGATGGCCGCGACCTCGACGGATGGGGCGAGAGCACGTCGGGCGTCGAGGACCGACGACATCCGGCTCCACCCCCCCGCGAGGACGAGGCGCTCGATGGGAACCCCGGCCGTGCCGAGGTGGGACAGAAGCTCGGCAGCGTGTGCCGTGCTGTGGTCGAGCGCCGCGCGCCAGACCTTGCCCGGGGTGGGGGAGTCGCCGTGCAGGTGCACGGTCACCTCTCGGTCCGACATCGAGAAGCCCTCGACGCCGATGTCCCCGCCGCGTCCGCCCCGGAAGGCGAGGGAGTCGTGGTCCACCCGGCTGCGGCCGTCCTCGTCGTCCGCGCCCAGGAGGCGCAGGACGCGCTTGAGGACCAGTCCCGTGCGCATGCCGCCCAGCAGTGCGGTCGTGCCGCGCACCACGTGCGGATAGACGGAGACGCCGTGGCCGCAGAGCTCGCGGACCAGGTCAGGCGCCGGGACGTGGTCGCTGGCCACCACGAATGCCTCGGCGGTGCCCATGCTGTCCATGGCGGATGCCGTCACTGCCGAGCCGGCCGCGGCCGCGGCGACAGCGTGGTCGTGACCTGCCACGGTGAGCACCGCGCCGCGAGCCGCGGCCACGGGGTGGTCGGGGCGCACCCGACCGGCGGGGCTGCCGGCGCCGACGAGCTCCGGGACGAAGTCCTCGGTGACGCCGAGGTGCTCCAGGGCTGGACGGTAGAGCGAGGTGGTGTGGATGTCGAGGAAGCCGGTGCGCCCCATGAGGGACAGCTCGGCGACCCGGCGGCCTCCGAGTCGGTCGATGACGAGCTCCGGCAGCGACAGCCACTGGAGGCCGGTCAGGGAGAGGCCGTGGTCCCGCAGCCAGGCGATCTTGAACAGCGATGCGACGTGGGTCACGGGGAGGCCGGTCCGGGCGGGGAAGTCGTGCGCGAGCTCGGGGGCCACCGCCGCGACCTGCTCCTCGCCGCGCGGGTCGAACCATGCGATGACGGGCGAGCGGGTCTGACCCGCGGGGTCGACGAGGACACCGGCCTCGGCCATGGACGTCAGGCCGATGGATCGGATGCTCACCGGTGGTGTCCCGCCGTCGAGCCTCCTGGCGCCGATGGCGGCCGCCGCCCGGGCGATGAGCTCTTCGACGGCGGCCACCACGCCGCTCGGGTCGCGCTCGGCGCGTCCGTCGCCGTACTCGTCCCAGAGTGTGGCGGCCGACAGGTCGAGCAGCTTCGTGCCGTCCTCGGCCAGGGCGGTCAGCTTCGTGACCGTCGTGCCCAGGTCGAACCCGAGGTCGACGACGAGTGGGCGGGTCACCGTGGCCCCCGGGGTGGCAGCTCGCCGGACCCCCGCTGCACGAGGCGGGTCGGCAGGACGGTCTCGACGACGGCGGCCACGGGGTCCTCGAGCCGTCGAGCGAGGTGGTCGAACGCCGCCTCCGCCAGGGCGGTGGGTTGCTGGTCGACCACGGTGGTCGGTGGGGTCATGAGCTCTGCGAGGGGAAAGTCGCCGAAGACGACGAGGGCGACGTCCTGGCGGTCCAGCCGCTTGAGGGCTCGCAGCACGCCGAGGCCGACGAGCGGCGTGGAGGCGAAGACTGCCGTGGGAGCGTCGGCCGGAGCGAGCATGGCAAGAGCGAGCGGATACGCGGCGTCGGCATCCCAGCACGTGGTCTCGATGAGCTGTCCGTCGACCTCGAGTCCCGCGTCGAGGAGTGCATCCGAGTAGCCGGCGAGCCGGTCCCGGACCGTGGAGAACTCCGCCGTCTCGCCGAGGAACGCGATGCGCCGATGTCCATGGGCGATGAGGTGGCACACCGCCTCGTGCGCGCCCTCGTGGTCCGTGACCCGCACGACGTCCTTGTCCAGGATTCCGCACTGACGGTCGATGACGACGACGGGGATCTTGTCCGGGAGCACGGCCCGGGCGGCCTGCCCCTCACCGAAGGGAGCCACGATCAGCCCGGCGACACCACGGCGGACCAGCCGCTCGATCTGGGACTGGTTGCGGGCGGCATCCATGCCGGTCGACGCGACGAGGACGTCCATCCCCATCTCGACGGCGCGGCGCTCGACGACGGCGATGACCTCACCGAAGAACGGGTCGTTGAGCGAGTCGACGACGAGGCCGATCGTCGGCAGCTTTCCGCCACCGAGCCGGCGGGCGGCGGGGTTGGGGTGGTAGTCGAGGTGGTCGATGGCGGCCCGGACTCGAGCGACCGTCTCGGGGCGGACACCGTCCTCACCGTTGAGAACCCGAGAGACGGTCTTGATGGAGAACCCTGCCTCGCGGGCCACGTCGTAGATCGTGGGCTCGCTCATGCGGTCACCCCCGGGGCCAGCCGCTCCAGGAGTCCGTCGACGAGGGAGGCGTCGAGCGAGCCGCCGCGCTCGTGCTGGACAGCCGCCGCCGCGACGGCCATGCCGAACCGGACGGCGTCGACGTCGGAGGCACCGTTCGCGAGGGCGTGGGCGGTGCCTGCCAGGAAGGAGTCGCCTGCACCGATGGGGTTGACGACATCGACCCGCACGGCGTCGACCCACCATGAACCGTGCTGGGTGGTCAGGGCGGCGCCGTGGGACCCGGCCGTGACGACCGCGCGGCGGGCGCCGCGAGAATGGAGCTCGCGTGATGCCTCGACGCACCGGTCCGCGAGGTCGTCGCCCTCCTCCTCGACGTGCTCGTCGGTGCGCCCGTGGAGGAGCGACTCAGCCTCCCCGACGTTGGGGCTGACGAGGTCGGGCTCGCTCGACAGGCTCGCTCCGAGCACCCCCGGAGCGGCGTCGACGTAGGCCGGGATGCCGCGCTCGTGCGCCATCACGACCACCCGCCCGTAGAGGGTGAGGGGCACGTCGGGTGGTAGCGAGCCGGAGCACAGGACCGCCGCCGGTCCGTGGGCATCGACATGGGCCGTGATCGCCGACAGGAAGGCATCCCGGTCCCACTCGGCGGGTTCGGGACCGCGGCCGTTGATCACCGTGACCCGCCCGGCCTCCTCGAGGAGGATGAGGGCCAGGCGGGCCTGTCCCCTCTGGGGCACGGCCAGGAAGTCACACCCCTCGGCCGCGAGGAGCTCGCCGAGCCGTGGGTCGGAGACCGGGGACAGGCCGACGAGGGTCGGCGCCCTGCCGAGGGCCGTCAGGGTGCGGATGACGTTGACGCCCTTTCCGCCGGCGGTGACCTCGGTGCGGGTGGCCCGGCTCACCGAGCCGGGGACGAGGGCGGGCAGCCACGTCGTCACGTCGATGCACGTGTTGGGCGTCACGACGAGCACGGGTGCCTCCTCGCCCGGACGACAGCGCTGTCAATTCGGCGACCGTCTTGTCCCTCGGCCGCGTGCACACTAAGGTAAGTGCGCATGACAGCGCTGTCAATACCTCAGGTTCCCACTGCCGCCACGGTCGGTCTCCACCGGCGGATGGCTCGCATCAGCGACCCCGCGGGAATGATCCGCACCGTCGCCATCGACCACCCCGACAACTATGTGGCCCTCTTCGACGAGGACCCGTCGGCGGTGTCGTTCGAGGAGGTCGTCGAGTCGAAGCTGGAGATGATCGCCGAGCTGTCCCAGCACGCGACGTCCGTCCTCGTCGACCCGGTGTGGAGCTTCGGCCAGAGCATCGTCACCGGTGCGCTGCCCGGTGACGTCGGGGTCATCTCCGGGATCGAGGACCTCTACTACAGCCCCGCCACGAGCCGGGTCGGCTTCGACACCGAGCTGCGCCTGAGGGAGGGATGGGACCCGCCGAAGCTCTCGGCTCTCGGCGCCGACGCCGCCAAGCTCGTCGTGTTCCATCGTGAGGACGGCGCCGCGGCGGACATCGCCCGTCAGCACGACGTCGTCTCGCAGGTGGCCCGGGAGTGCCACGCCGTCGGTCTGCCGCTGATCGTCGAGCCACTGTGGTTCCCCGTCGCGGGCGAGGACCTGGAGGACCCGGCGGTGCGCGAGGCCCGCCGGCGCAGCGTGCTCAGCTCCGCGGGCAGCTTCCACGACGACGGGGCGGACGTCATGAAGGTCGAGTTCCCCGTCCTCGACCTCACCGACCTCGACGCGTGCCACGCGGCGTGCGCCGCGCTCGACGCCGCCGTCGACGGACCGTGGGTCCTGCTCAGCGCGGGCGTGACGTTCGAGGGCTTCCGGACCCAGGTCGACGTCGCGGCCGACCACGGCTGCAGCGGCTTCATGGCGGGCCGAGCGATCTGGGGTGACGCGGTCGGCCGGTTGGCCCCGCAGGACCGCGCGTCCGGTGCCGCCCTGGCCGCCCGCCGGCTCGACGAGCTCGCCGAGCTGCTGGAGGGACGAGGCGCCCCCGCGTGGACGCCGGTCCCCATGGCGGAGGCCGCAACGGTGGTCGGCGAGTCCTGGTACCGCTCGTTCGGTGCGTCCGGCGACTGACGTGGCCGGCACGCCGAGCGCACGCACGGCTCAGGGCGCAGGACGGACCCTGGTCTGTGTGGGTGGTGCTCCCGGAGCCGGCAAGACCACCGTGGGCTCCCTCGTCGCCCACGCCGCCGGCCTCTGCCTCGTCGACCTCGACAGCGTCACGACGCCCCTCGTCGAGGCCTTCGCCGCGGCGCTGGGTGACGTGGCCGACCTCGACGCCCCCCGGTTCGTCGCCCTTCGTGACGCCCGCTACTCCTGCCTCGCCGCCGTCGCATCCGACAACCTCCGGGCGGGACGCGACGTCGTGGCCGTCGCGCCCTTCACGGCGGAGTCGACGGATGCCTCGGCGTGGCGCGCCCATGGAGCGCGTTGGGGCGCTGACCGCGTCGTGCTCTGCTGGCTCGACGTCGATCCCGAGGTGACGGCCGGCCGGGTCGCTCAGCGGGCGTTACCGCGGGACCTCGCCAAGTCAGGCCGGGGGGACGCCCCCCGTGAGGTCCGAGCGGTTGGTGTGGCGCCGGCATCCGAGGCAGTCCGGGGTGCGGTGCCCGTCGACCACGAGGAGATCGACGTGGTGGCGGACGGGACACGGCCGCCGGAGGAGACCGTTGCGCGCATCCTCGCGGCTGTGGACCGCCGCTGATCATCGACGGGAACGGGAGGGGCTGCGTCACCGCCCCTCCCGTGACCTTCTACCGTTGATCAGAACGTGCCGGGGATTGACTTGGTCACTCCGTGCTCCTCGTCCGTGACGGTGACGTTGGTCCAGACCACGGTCATCGGCGGGCTGCAGTCGGGCTGCAGGTCTGCCGTGAGGATGAGCTCGAACTCGGCCTTGCCGTTCTGCACCGGGAAGTCGCCCTCAGCCGAGAAGGACTCCTTGTTCGCGGCCTTGGGGTGCTTGCTGCCGGGGTTGATGCACGCCGCGTCCGCAGTGACGACGATGTGTACCTGGGTCTCGTTGCCGAGGCCGGCCTCCTTGCCGGAGACGATGAGGCTGTCACCCGAGCGCTCCGCGGAGACGTCGACGAAGTGTGGGCTGCCGCCCGAGGCCATTGGGTTGAAGAGGAAGAGTGCGATCACCGCGGTGACCGTGATGGTGAAGAAGCGACGCATGGCGTGTCCCTGGTGTGAGTGGGGATGGTGGTGGAGGGTGGCCGCTCTCAGCAGTAGCTGGGCGTGTGGTGGCTCGTCCGGCCCGTGCCAACCCCTCGGTGGGCCGCGTTGGCGCCCCGCCGCAGCCCCGGTGGTCGGGCCTACTTGTCGTTCGTGCCGGTCTTCGGTGTCCACGGATCGGTCACCTCCCCGAATGAGGGCCTGTCCTCACAGCGTGATCGCCCGCTCGCCGGATGTATATGGCCCAGTTGAGTGGTCTTCCTCGTCGGCTCCCCCTTGCCGGTCGCTCGGGCAGGTCTCCCGGCCGGCTCGGGCATGGGTGGACACGACCGGCCGGAATGGGGGAGCGGGCACAATGCCGGGATGAGCGAGGACGCCGTCGACCGGGCCCAGCGAACCCTCGAGGAGGGGATCGCCAGGGACTTCAGCACGGCGATGTCCTACGGCGACTACCTCGACCTGGGGACGCTCCTGTCGGCGCAGCACCCGCGCAGCGAGCCGCCCCAGCACGACGAGCTGCTCTTCATCGTCCAGCACCAGGTGGCGGAGCTGTGGCTCAAGCTGCTCCTCCACGAGCTGCACTCGGCGCGGGGACTCCTCGCCGCGGACGAGCTGGGCCCGGCACTCAAGCGGCTCGCGAGGGTCAAGCACGTGCAGAAGCAGCTCGTCGAGCAGTGGGACGTGCTGGCGACCCTGACCCCCAGCGAGTACGCCCTCATCCGGCCGTTCCTCGCGACGAGCTCCGGCTTCCAGAGCTCGCAGTACCGCTCCGTCGAGTTCCTGCTCGGCAACAAGAACGCCGACATGGTGCGGGTCTTCGAACACGACGAGGCGGTCCACGAGTCGCTCGAACGGCTGCTGGGCGAGCCGACGCTCTACGACGAGTTCCTGCGCTACCTCTCCCGACGCGGGTATGCCGTGCCGGATGCCGTCCTGAACCGTGACGTCACAAAGCCCTACCGCCTGGACGAGGGGCTGGTCGGCGTGTTCGCCGCCGTCTACGCCGCGCCCTCGGAGCACTGGGGGGTCTACGAGACGTGCGAGGAGCTCGTGGACATCGAGGACCTGTTCCAGCAGTGGCGTTTCCGTCACCTCCAGGTCGTCTCGCGGACCATCGGCCACAAGTCGGGGACGGGTGGCTCGAGCGGTGTGGACTTCCTCCGTCGGGCCCTCGACCTGACGTTCTTCCCCGAGCTGTATGCCGTGCGCGTGCACGTCGAGTGACGCGTGACCGGCATCCGTCGACCTCCCCGACGACGCTGTGGACGACCATGAAGGGTGGCCAGTGGCCCTTGGCGACCCGCCGCAAGGGCCATTCGCCACCCCTGGCCGATGTGGCGGGGGCACGTGTCAGAAGAGGAGACGACCGAGGCGCAGCCTGAGGGCCTCCCGGTGGTGCGCCTGTCGAAACGTCGAGTCGGTCATCTCGACGTAGCGGTATCCGGCGTCCTCGAGGGCGGCACGACGTTCACGGTCCTTCTGCCACGTGCGCCGATCCGTGCGGTGGACGTCACCGTCGTACTCACCGACGACCCGCTGCGCTCGCCACAGGAAGTCGCTCGTGGCCAGCCACCCGCCGTCGTGGCCGAGGACGGGGACGTTGAGCTCCGGCTCGGGAAGCCCCCAGGACCAGAAGACGTAGCGCGCGCGGCTCTCGGCCGGGGACGCCGCACCGGCTCGGGCGAGGCGCGCGACCGTGCGTAGGTCGTCGACGTGACGTCGACTTCGACGCTGCTCGGCCCAGGCCAGAAGCTCCAGGGGCGTGCTGAGTCCTCGACGGACCAGGACGTCCGCGGCCGCCAACAGGTGGTCCGGCGCCCAGATCCCCGCGAGGTCACCCCAGGTGTCGAGCGCCGAGACCACCCGCAGCCCGTCCACCTCGGTCACCCGGCGGGTCTCCAGCCCTCGGTGGGCGACGCATCCGGCGCGGGACACCCTGGGGCGGCCTTTCGCCCGCATGACGTCGAGGGGCTCGTCCCGCCCCGGCCACGGTGTGGGCGTCGGCAGGCCCAACAGGCGAGCGGCGGTGAGGTGGCTGAAGGCGCCATCCGGGGGCAGGGCGAGGGCGAAGGCCCGGGCATGGGTCGACAGCTCCACGGCTCCGCCGCCGCCCTGCCGCACTCCTCGGGTCGGTGCCAGCAGGTCGCGTCCCCTCAGTCGCTTGGGCGTGACGCCGCGCCCACGGGCATGGGCGACGGTGAACGCCCCGGATCGGAGGTCCTCGGGCAGCTGCACCCGGGGCGTGGTCATGCCCGAAGGGTCTTCGGGCATGACGGCATCGACCAGGCCTTCGGAAGCGGTGTTGATCGTGGCTCGTCCATGGCGACGCTGTGGATGACCACGAGGGGTGGCCAGTGGCCCCTCCCAGGCCGGGCGGAGGACCACTGGCCATCCCTCGCCGGTCCGGCGGCGCCCCGGCATACTTCGGCGCATGCCTCGGGTCATCCACACCGCGCAGGCGCTGGTGGATGCCGTGATGGAAGTGCCCCATCTTCCCGCCCGAGGCGGCAACGTCATGGCGACGTCCTACCGTCGGTATGCCGGTGGAGCCGTGACGATCCTCCTGGCCGCTGCCCGCTCCGGGGCCACCTGCGTCCACGCCGGGGCCGTGGGAACCGGGCCGAACGGTGACCTGGTCCGCGCAGCACTTCGCGCCGAGGGGGTGGAGGTCGCCTCTCCTCCGGTGCCTGACCGCGACACGGGGGTGTGCGTCGTGCTCGTGGAGCCCACTGCGGAGCGGTCGTTCGTGACGACGCAGGGGGCGGAGCGCCACATCACCGTCCAGTCGCTGTCCGCGGCGGCCCCCGCGGCCGGTGACCTCGTCTGCGTCAGCGGGTACTCCCTTGTCGGACGCACCCGCGACCCCCTCGTCGAGTGGCTGGAGACCCTCCCGCAGGGTGTCGTCGTGGTTCTCGACCCGGGCGCCACTTTCGCCGAGCTGGACCCCGCAACGCGCGATGCCGTCCTGGCCCGCACCTCTGTGTGGACCAGCAACGCCGAGGAGGCCGCTGCGCTCGCCGGCGTCTCCGGGATGGAGGAGACCGCCGAGATGGTCGCCACCCTGCTGTCACCGGATGCCGTGACGATCGTCCGTGACGGGCCGCGGGGGTGCGTCGTGCGCGAGGGCGGGCGCACGGCATACCTGCCGGGTCACCCACGACCACCGGTCGACACCAACGGTGCAGGCGACACACACACGGGCGTGCTTCTCGCGGAGCGGGCCTCGGGTCTGTCGTGGACCGAGGCCGCGGCGCGCGCGAATGCCGCGGGCGCCATCAAGGTCACCCGACGTGGCCCGGACACGGCGCCCACGCGCGTTGAGATCGACGCCTTCCTCGGGGCCGGCGGGCGTGCTGAGACGTCCCTCCCTTGATGTGGTGGTCTGCCGAGGGTCACCCACCTTTGTGGCGGCAGACTGCCGTCGGGGTCTCCGGGACGGAAGTGACGCAAAGTCAAGGTTCATCGTGATCTGGTGAAGAAATAGTCACAACGGGCCATAGGCGACGACGAGGGATGGGAGCAGGATGCGAGGCGGTGGGTGACCACTGCCGGCGTCGGCCTCCACGGGGCCTCGCCTCGACCCGGGCTGGACGCGCCTCGGTGCGCCACACGGGGCGCGCACTGCGCGTCCGATGTCGATGGAGACGGACATCAGGGTTCCGGAGGACCACACCATGCACCACCACATCTCGATCCGGCGTGCGCGCACGCCGCTCCTCTGTCCGACCGAGAGCGCGTCGCGCGGTCTGGGGCAGGACACATGAACAAGGAATCAACGCTGAAGCGCTCCAGTCGGCGAGCCATGGTGCTTGCCGTCGCAATGGTGGCATCACTCGGTCTGGCAGTGATGGCCGTTGCGGGTCCGGTGGGGACCGCCTCGGGATTCGAGGACGACGACGGCAACCTCGTTGTCGACTCGACCTTCGACTGGAACGGCTTCGCCCCCACCACGTGGACCGGCACTGCGCCCTCGCGCACGACGAGCAAGACCGTCGCATCCGGGTGGGCTCTCACCGGTCTCGAGGACGCCTCCGCGACCACCTCTGATTCCGCCTTCGCCGGCGGGACCAAGCAGGACAAGGAGTGCGCCTCCGTCATCGGTGCCAAGGCGCCCAACAAGGACGACCTCAAGCGAGTCTACGTATCGAGCAACACCGTCGACGGGGACATCTACCTCAACCTGGCCTGGGTGCGCATTCCGCAGAACACCACCTCGCCGTCGGCGCACATCGGCTTCGAGTTCAACCAGAGCGACGTGCTCTGTCCGGCCGGCTCAGACGGGCTGGTCGAACGCACTGAGGGCGACATGCTCGTCGTCTACGACTTCGAAGGCAGCTCGACAGACAACCCGACGATCACCATGCGGCGTTGGATCCTCAGCGGGTCCTGCGAGGTGGGCAGCAACAGCCCGCCGTGCTGGGGAGAATCGGTGGACCTCACAGCCCTGGGCTTCGCCGAGGGCAAGGTCAACACCTCACTGGTGGGGCCGGTCGTCGACACGATCGCTCCCAGCCCGCCGGAGACCCTTCAGCTGAACGAGTTCGGTGAGGCCGGCATCAACCTCACCGACGCCGGCGTCTTCTCGGCCGATGAATGCACCGCCTTCGGCAAGGCGTACGCCGTGAGCCGGTCGTCCGGGAACTCGGCGACCGCGCAGATGAAGGACCTCGTCGGACCGGGTGACATCAACATCGCGAACTGCGGTGGGGTCATCATCCGCAAGGTGACGAACCCGAGCCCTGACCCGACGGACACGACCTTCAACTACACGACGACCGGCGGGCTCGACCCGGCGACGTTCGCCCTGAAGAACGGCGAGAACCGCGACTACGGCAGCACCGTGTTCGCCGGTAGCTACAGCGTGACCGAGAGCGACCCGGGCCCGAACTTCGAGCTCACCGGCCTGGACTGCTCCGCGAGCGACACCTCGCACGGCACGACGGTCCTGACCGACCTCGCCACCGGTACGGTGAGCTTCGACCTGAAGGCACTGGACACGGTCGACTGCACGTACACCAACACGCTCCAGGTGGGCGCGATCGAGGTCACCAAGACCCGCAAGCACGCCGCGGACGGTCCAGGTGACCACCCGCACGCCGGCGTCGACTTCACGGTCAACGGTGTCACCAAGGCGACCGACGCGAACGGCGTCGCGTGCTTCGACGGGCTCAACTTCGGCGACTACACCGTGCACGAGTCCACGCCAGCGGGCTACCTGGGTGAGGCGGACAAGACCGTGACCGTGGACAACACGGCCACCTGCGCCGACGACCCGTTCGCTGGTGAGACGATCGCGTTCCACAACACCCCGTTGACGAACGTCACGGTCTCCGTCGACAGCCAGGTCGACGGCGGCACCGCCTCCACGATCAGCTGCGTCGGCGCCGATGGCACGGTCAACGGCTCGACCGGGGCCAACGGCGACGGCTCACTCACCGTCACCAACCTGCTGCCCACCGACCCGGTGGTCACGCTGACGTGCACCGTCACCGTGGACCCGTGAGGAGGTAGCTGACATGCGTCGCGAGCCTGACGGGCTGAGCGCGACGACGTGAGACGACAGGGCCGGCACCATGAGGCGTGGTGTCGGCCCTGCCGCACGTCCCGACGAGGTGGGTGCCCGCTGGCCGACCGAGAAGGCACCCGTGCCGGGCGCTCCACTCAGCCCAGGAGGTCGAGGTCCGCCCGGCAGCGGCGCTCGAACTCGGTGAGCTCGGCCAGCGCCGCGTCGAGGTCGCGCCGGCGCTGCTCGAGGTCGGCCCGCCGCTCGTCGATCTGCCCGAGGACGTACTCGAGCTGGCTCCGCCGGCCACGTGGCGCGTCGTAGAGGTCGATGATCGTGCGGATCTCCTCGAGCGGGAACCCGAGCCGCTTGCCACGCAGGATGAGCCCGAGCCTCGTGCGGTCGCGGCGGTGGTAGATCCGCGTGGTGCCCCGACGCTCGGGCGTGATGAGCCCGAGCTCCTCGTAGTGCCGCACCGTGCGGTGCGTCACCCCGAACTCGGCGGCCACCTCGGCGATCGACCAGGTGCGCTCCCGCTGGTCCGCGTCGACAGCACGAGTCGGCACCGCGGCGGGGGTTGGCATACCGGGGAGTATTGCTTTACGTTGACGTCAACGTCAACACCGTCACCGTATGCCGTGCACCCGTGACCCGGGGCCGGCCACCTCCGCGCAAAGGGGCGCCCGATGTTCGAGCTGAGCCAGGACCACGAGGACTTCCGCGAGGTCGTGCGCGACTTCGCCACCCAGGCCGTCGAGCCCCACGTCGCGAAGTGGGACCGCGCGCACCACTTCCCCACCGAGCTCGTGCCGCAGATGGGGGGCCTGGGCCTGTTCGGCCTCGTCGTGCCGGAGGCCTACGGCGGCTCGCTCGAGGACGCGGACGGCGGCGCGTTCACGAGCCTGTGCATCGCCATCGAGGAGCTCGGCCGGGTCGACCAGTCGATCGGGATCACGCTGTCCGCCGGCGTGGGGCTCGGCATCAACCCCATCCTCACCTACGGCACCGACGCCCAGAAGGAGCGCTTCCTCCCCGACCTCGTCGCCGGGCGAGCCCTCGCCGGGTTCGGCCTCACCGAGCCGGATGCCGGCAGCGACGCCGGCGCCACCCGGACGAAGGCGGTGCTCGAGGACGGCCAGTGGGTCGTCGACGGAGCCAAGGCCTTCATCACGAACTCGGGCACCGAGATCACCTCCGTCGTCACCGTCACCGCGCGTACCGGGACCGATCCGGAAGGTCGCGCGGAGATCTCGGCGATCATGATCCCCTCGGGCACAGCCGGATTCACCGTCGAAGCGCCGTACGACAAGCTCGGCTGGAACATCTCCGACACGCACGGGCTGTCGTTCTCCGGATGCCGTGTGCCGGAGGACCACCTGCTCGGCGCGCGTGGCCACGGCTTCCGCCAGTTCCTCAAGACCCTCGATGACGGGCGCATCGCGATCAGCGCCCTCGCGCTGGGGCTCATCACGCGGATGCGGGAGGAGGCCACGGCATACGCGACGAGCCGGACCGCGTTCGGCCGGCCCATCGGCGCCAACCAGGGCGTGGCGTTCCCCATCGCCGACCTCGCCGTCATGGAGGAGAACGCCCGGCTGGTGACCTACCGCGCCGCGTGGCTCAAGGACGAGCAGGAGGCCGGGCGCCGCTCCGTCGCCGAGGTGAAGCAGGCGGCCGCCGTCGCCAAGCTCTACACCTCCGAGGCCGCCGTGGCGGCCACGCGCATCGCGACGCAGGTCTTCGGGGGCAACGGCTTCATGGAGGAGTATCCGGTGGCGCGGTTCTACCGGGATGCCAAGATCCTCGAGATCGGCGAGGGTACCTCCGAGGTGCAGCGCATGGTCATCGCCAAGGGCCTGGGCCTCCCGACCGCCTGACCGACCCGCTTCGAGTGCGGGGCTGGTCGCCCGGCGACCGATTCGGCACTCACGACCGACGGAGGTATGCCGGTGAGCCAGGACCCCGAGCAGGGCACGCGGGGTGCCGCTACGGCAGCCTCGACGGCCTCGGCACGTGAGGACGCTGGCGTTGCCGGTGACCCGCGGGTCGCCGACGTGCGGGCCCGGCTCCGGGCCGCGCTCACGGCATCCGAGCGACCGACGGAGAAGGCCGCCGCGAAGCTCGCCGCCCAGGGCAAGCTCTACGTCCGGGACAGGCTGGCGCTGCTGCTGGACCCGGACAGCTTCGTCGAGGACGGCCGCTACGCCAACGCCCTTGCGCCCGGCCTGCCGGCGGACGGCGTCGTCACCGGTCGCGGCATGGTCGACGGCCGTCCCGTCGTGGTGATCGCCAACGACCCCACCGTGAAGGCCGGGTCGTGGGGTGCCCGCACCGTGGAGAAGATCGTGCGCGCCACCGAGACCGCGCTTCGGGAGGAGCTGCCGGTCTTCTGGCTCGTCGACAGCGCGGGGGCACGGATCACCGACCAGGTCGAGATGTTCCCGGGGCGGCGCGGGGCGGGTCGCATCTTCCACAACCAGGTCGCGCTCTCCGGCAAGGTCCCCCAGATCTGCTGCCTCTTCGGTCCGTCGGCGGCGGGGGGTGCCTACATCCCCAGCTTCTGCGACGTCATCATCATGGTCGAGGGGAACGCCTCGATGTACCTCGGCAGCCCGCGGATGGCCGAGATGGTCGTGGGGGAGAAGGTGTCGCTCGAGGAGATGGGCGGGGCGAGGATGCACTGCACCGTCTCGGGCGTGGGCGACCTGCTGGCCCACGACGACGCCGAGGCGATCGAGCTGGCGCGGCTCTACTTCTCGTACCTGCCGATCAACTGGCACTCGCCGCTCCCGACCTACCACCCCGAGGACCCGGCCGAGCCGCTGACGCGCTTCTCCGTGCCGGAGCGGGAGAGCCAGCCGTTCGACGTCCACGACGTCATCGAGGGACTCGTCGACGAGCACAGCTTCTTCGAGGTCAAGCCGCTCTATGCGGCAGAGCTCGTCGTGGGGTTCGCCCGGATGGACGGCGAGACCGTCGGGATCGTCGCGAACAACTCTGCCGTCAAGGGCGGGGTGCTGTTCAGCGACTCGGCCGACAAGGCGTCGCGGTTCATCTGGCTCTGCGACGCGTTCTCCGTGCCGCTCGTCTACCTCGCGGACGTGCCGGGGTTCATGATCGGCTCCGAGGTGGAGCGCGGCGGCATCATCCGGCACGGCGCCAAGATGGTCTCGGCGGTCGCGTCGGCGACGGTGCCGCAGGTCTGCGTCGTCCTCCGCAAGGCGTACGGCGCCGGGCTCTACGCCATGGGCGGTCCCGGCTTCGGTCCGGACGCCACCATCGCCCTCCCCACGGCACGCATCGCGGTCATGGGGCCGGAGGCGGCGGTGAACGCGGTCTACGCCAACACCATCGCCGAGGTGGGGGCCTCCGAGGGGCCTGACGCCCGGGCCGCCTTCGTCGCGGCACGCCGGGCGGAGTACGAGGAGGACGTCGACCTCGAGCGGCTCGCGGCCGACCTCGTCGTCGACCATGTCGTCGAGGCCGACGCCTTGCGGGCCGAGGTGCTCCACCGGCTCCGGTATGCCGCGCGGCGGGACAGGCACTTCGCCGACAAGCGCCGCGACGTCCCCCCCGTCTGACCCCTCCTGCCCCACTTCGTCTGTCAGACGGCTGCGACACGCCGCGTACGCGGCGCGTCGGCGCCGATCTGACAGACGAAGTCGGGGAGCCCCTTGGTCAGCGGGTGGGGCGGCGCAGGTCGTGCCAGGTGACCCCGAGCTCACGGAGGAGGTCCCGGACGAACGGGAGCGAGACCCCGACGACGTTGCTGGGGTCACCCTCGATGCCGGCGACATAGGGGCCGCCGAGCCCGTCGAGCGTGAAGGCGCCGGCCACCTGCAGCGGCTCGCCGGTCGCGACGTACGCGTCGACTTCGGCGTCGTCCACCGCCGCGAAGTACACCGTCGTCGTCGCCGTTCCGCCCACCATCCCTCCGGAGCCGCCCTGGGCACCATCGCGCAGGTCCACGAGCCAGTGTCCGGTGTGCAGGTGGCCGGTCCGTCCCCGCATCCGTCGCCAGCGCTCGACCGCCTCCCCGGCATCGGCGGGTTTCCCGTGGACCTCGCCGTCGAGCTCGAGGACGGAGTCGCACCCGAGGACGATCAGGCCCCCGTCGTCCGGGTCGTCACGGCGGCCGCCGCCGTCGACAGTCTCACCGGCACCGTCCCCATCGACTGCACTCCCTCCGTGGTCCACGTCGAGGACGTCGTGCTCCAGCGCCGTGACGACGTCCTCCGCCTTCGCCCGCGCGAGGAGGAGCGCGACGTCGGCTGCCGCCAGGCGGCCCTGCCCGGCCTCGGCCGCTGCGACGACGTCGTCCTCGTCGACCGACGAGACGCGCACCAGTGGCTCCACGCCCGCGGCAACGAGGGCGCTGCGACGGGCGGGGGAGGCGGAGGCGAGGAGCAGCGTCGGGTGGGCGGACGGCATACGCGCAAACCTAGTCCGGCGGCGCGACGGGCCTCAGCCGAGGACCTCGTCGACGAAGCACCACCGCCAGGCCTCGCCCGGCTCGATGCTTCGCATGACCGGGTGACCCGCCTCGCGGAAGTGCGCCGAGGCGTGCTTTCCCTGCGACGAGTCACAGCACCCGACGTGCCCGCAGGCGGCGCAGGCCCGCAGGTGCACCCAGCGCATGCCGATCTCGAGGCACGTGGCGCAACCGTCCGCACTGGTCGGCGGACGGGGGATCTCGGCGGCGGCGAGGTGCTCGCACGCGCCCGCGATGCGCTCCGGTGGCCGCAGCGGTGAGCCCCGTACCTTCTCGGAACGGGTCGCGCTCCACACCAGGGCGGTCTCCTCGGCGTCGAGCTGACCGAGCACGGTGTTGAGCACCGCGTGGTCGACCGCGCCGAGGTCCCGGATGCGGAGGAGCTCGGCGCGCTCCTCGCGGATCATCGCGGTGCGAAGTCGGACATGGGACTCGCTCGGCGTCTCGTCATCGCCCTGACCCAGCGTTCCGAGCCTCTCCCAGCTGCGGTTGACGCGCGCGCTGGCCTGCTCCTGGATGGCCCGCACCACCGCGGCGTCGGCGTCGGGGTCCGACTCGATGAGCCGCAGCCCGGCACCGGTCGTCGCACCGAGGACCGTCGCCTCCTGGAGTGCGTCCTCCCTGGGATCGGGTCCGCGCACGTCCAGGGCCCGGGCCAGCATGGGCAGCGTCGTGCCCTGGAGGAGCAACGTGCCGACCGTGACCACGAGGGCGATGACGACCAGCTCGGCGCGCAGTGGGGTCTCCTCGGGCAGGGTGAGCGCCGCGGCAAGGGTGACGACGCCGCGCATGCCCGCCCAGGAGCCGACGAGGGCACTGCGCACCCGCTCGCCGCGGTCCCTGCTGTGCCGAGCTCCCATGAGGGTGAAGGGGACCATCCAGACGGGCCGCAGGACGAGACAGGTGACGAGCACCGCGAGCCCGACGAGCAGGGTTCGGGACAGGGAGAGCTCGCCCTGGCCCACGTTGTCGACCAGGCTGGCGATCTGCAGGCCGATGAGGAGGAAGACGGCGTTCTCGAGCACGAACGTCACACTCGACCAGTTGATCCTCTCCGAGAGCCGCGAGGGGGCGGTCTGCAGCTCGGGCGCGCGGTGGGCCAGGAGGAGGCCGGTCGTCACGACCGCGAGCACGCCGGACGCCCCCACCTGCTCGGCCGGGACGTAGGAGAGGTACGGCGCGACGAACGAGAGGGCGGTGTCCGCGGGGACCTCGGTGATGAGGTAGCGCCGGATGGTGCCGATGACGAGGTAGGCCACGACCCCGATGGCCACGCCGCCGACCGAGGCGACGAGGAGGTCGACGGACACCGACCCCAACGTCACCTCGGCCGCCGAGCCCTCACCCTCACCTGCTCCCACGCCGTGCGCTGCGAGGCCTGCTGCCGCGAGGGCCGTGCGCAGCGACACCAGCGCGGTCGCGTCGTTGAGGAGCGACTCGCCCTCGAGGATCGTCCTGATCCCGCGGGGCAGGCCGATCCGGCGCGCCACGGCGGTGGCCGCCACGGCATCCGGCGGGGCGACGATGGCCCCCAGTGCGAAGGCCAGGGTGAACGGGATCGGCAGGAGCAACCAGGCGACGACCCCGACACCCAGAGCAGTGAAGAGCACCAGACCCACCGAGAGGCTGAGGATGGCCGCCCGGTGCGTCCGCACGTCGAGCAGCGAGGTCGACAGGGCCGCCGCGTAGAGCAGGGGCGGCAGGAGGCCGTAGAGCACCAGCTCACTGGACAGCCGCACCTCCGGCACCGCCGGGACGAAGGACAGCACCGCCCCCACGACGAGCAGGGCGATGGGCGTGGGAACGCCCAGCGGGACGGTCCCTCTGCGGACGAGGATGACGACGAGGACGATGGCGACGACGAGCGCGGCGAGCTCCACCCGAGGATTGTCCCTGCTCAGCCGGTATCGGGCGACAGGTTGCCCGCGAGGTAGTGCTGGAGCACCGGTCCCACGGCGGCGACGAGCTCGTCGGGGGTCGCCGCCGCGAGTCGGGGAAGGCCGATGATGTGGCGGGCGAGCACGAGCCCGGCCATCTGCGCACCGGTCAGGGAGGCACGGAGCTCGGGGCGGTCCCCCCCGATGTGGTGCGCCAAGGGCGTGAGGAGCCGTGCGACGAGCAGCTCGCGTACCCTCACGGCGGCCTCCTCCTCGGACGCCGCTGCTCGGAGCAGGCCCGTCATCGTCCGGCGGGCCTCCGGTGTCTCGAGCATGCCGACCGCGAAGGTGGCCAGCCGGTGCCCGACCCCCTCGAGGCCCGGGCCGATCACGGCCGCCATGACGACTTCCGGGTCGAACGGCAGCTCGACGACCTCGACGAACAGCGCCTGCTTGCTGCCGAAGTAGTGAGTCACCAGGCGGGTGTCGACCCCGGCGTCCTTCGCGATGGCTCGCAGGGTCGTGCGCGGGTACCCGAGCTCCGCGAAGGCACGCGAGGCGGCGGCGAGGATCGCCTCACGGGTGCCGCTGCCGGCCGGCCTGCGGCCACGGGTCCCTGCCACCTCGCCGCTCCTCGGGCATTGCAGAATTCCACAGTCAGGGAAAGTATGCCGTGTGGCGTGCGTCGGCGCTCCGGGCACGTGGCCGCCGTCGCTGCGCTGGCAGCGAGAGCCGGGTGGCCACCCCGCGGCGCGCAGGCGGGGCCGGGTCGACGCGGTCAGCGGCGGCCGAGGACCGCCTCGCGCAGCACGTCGAGACCCACCGACCCGACGTCGAGGGCGCGACGGTGAAAGTCCCTGAGCGAGAACGCCGCTCCCTCCCGTCGCGCCGTCTCGTCTCTCAGCTGGAGCCAGAGTCGCTCCCCGATCTTGTAGCTCGGCGCCTGTCCGGGCCAGCCGAGGTAGCGGTTCAGCTCGAACCTCAGCAGAGCCTCGCCCTCGTGGGCGTGGGTGGTGAGGAACTCCCATGCCTTGTCGTAGGTCCAGCCGCCACCGCCGACCTCGGACGGGGCCTCGAGGCCGCAGTGCACGCCGATGTCGAGGACGACCCGGGCGGCCCGGAGCGACTGGCCGTCGAGCAGGCCGAGGTAGTTGCCGGGGTCGTCCATGTACCCGAGGTCTGCCATGAGCCGCTCAGCGTAGAGCGCCCACCCCTCGCCGTGGCCGCTCACCCAGCACATCTGGCGCCGCCACCGGTTGAGCAGCTCGCGGCGGTAGACCGTCTGAGCCACCTGGAGATGGTGCCCGGGGACGCCCTCGTGGTAGACGGTCGTCAGCTCGCGCCAGGTGCTGAACTCCGTGACACCTCTCGGCACCGACCACCACATCCGCCCGGGGCGGCTGAGGTCGTCGCTCGGACCCGTGTAGTACATGCCCCCGGTGTGCGTCGGCGCGATCCGCGCCTCGATGGTGCGCACCGGATCGGGGATGTCGAAGTGCGTGCCCGCCGTGTGCCCGATGACCTCGTCCGCGCGTTCCTGCATCCAGGCGCGAAGCGCCTCGGTGCCGTGGAGCTGGTATGCCGGGTCGTGGTCCAGGTGGTCCATGGCCTCGCGGACGCTCGCACCCGGCAGGATCCTCTGCGCAGTTGCCTGCATGTCGCCGGTGATCCGGGCCAGCTCCTGCTGCCCCCAGGCATAGGTCTCCTCGAGGTCCACGGTCGCGCCGAGGAAACGCCGTGATGCCAGCTCGTAGCGCTCACGGCCGGCCGCGTCGGACTCCGGCGCCTTGTCGAGCAGCTGGCGCAGATCCTCGCCGAGCCGCGTGTATGCCGTGACCGCCGACTCGGTGCCCCGTTCCAGCTCCCGCCGTACGGCGCCGTCGAGGGGTTCCCCCTGAACCGCTGCCTCGGCGAGGAAGTGCGCGAAGAAGCCGTCGGCGCCGGTCAGCTCGTCGCACTGGGCGATGCACTCCGTCACCTGACGGCGGGGCGTCACGAGGCCGCGGTCCGCGGACTGCCGGAGGGTGGCGGTCCACTGCTCCAGGGCCGTGGGGATCCGGCCGAGCCGGGTGGCGATCGTGGCCCAGTCGTCATGGGTGGCTGTCGGCATGAGGTCCAGCACGTCGCGACAGCTCTGGAGCGGCGAGGCGATGACGTTGAGCTCCATGCGGTCGTAGCCGGCCTCGTGGACCTCGATCTCGAGACCGAGGCGCTCGCCCATCGCCGCGACCGTGATCCGGTCCACCTCGTCGACGGGCTCGACCTCCTCCAGCCGCCGGAGGGTCTCACGGGCGATGTGTGCGTGGTGCGCGTAGCCGTCGGGCGAGAAGTCGTCGAGCTCGGTGTCATGTCCGGGCACGCCGAGATAGGTGGCCTCGATGGGGCTCGCCGCCAGCACGGCATCGACATGTGCGTCGGCGATGGCGTCGACGGGGGTGGGCGGACGGGTTTCCACAGTCTCCTGGGTCACCTCGGGGACGCTACCGGAGGCGTGGGTCGGATGGCCTGGCGAGCGGCTGGGCGGAGGAGGGTTGGGAGACGTCACGTCGACCCGGCATACCCTCTGACCCATGACGCCACGGGTGAGGTCGGTGAACGTCGGCAGCCCGCGCGAGGGCATCCGTCCCCACGGGCAGCGGACGGCCATCGACAAGCGTCCGGTCACATCGGTGGAGGTGCGCGACCCGGGGCCGAAGCGCGGGGGACTGGGCAGCGGTGTCGTCGGTGACGACGTCGTGAGCCGCAAGCACCACGGCGGGTCACGTCAGGCGGTGTATGCCGTGGCGCGCGAGGAGCTCGACTGGTGGGGGGGCGCACTGGGCCGAGTCCTGCCCGACGGGATGTTCGGGGAGAACCTCACGACCATCGGGCTGGAGGTCGACGCGGCCGTGGTCGGCGAGCACTGGACGGTCGGATCGGCCGTCCTCGAGGTCACTGCGCCACGGATACCGTGCGCGACCTTCCACGCCTGGATGGGAGAGCCGGGCTGGGTGCGCCGCTTCTCCGAGCGAGGCCGGACCGGCGCCTACCTCGCAGTGGTCTCGCCGGGGATCATCACGACGGGAGACGTCGTGGACGTGGCGGACCGTCCGGAGCATGGCATCACGGTTTCCGAGGTGTTCCAGGCCCTCATGGGGGACGGGCCGGCGGCCGAGCGCGTCGTGCGCGAGGCCGTCCTCACCGGCGTGGACCACGACCGGCTCGCCCGCCGCGTGCTGCGGACTGGCTGAGGCCGGCTCAGGGTCGCAGGCTGGTGCGCCAGGCGGCCGGGCCATGGCCCACCGGCCCGCGCATCGCCGCCCGGTGCGCCGCCCACACGGAGGCGCGGGCTGACGTCCCGCGCGCTCCGTCCGCTCCGTCCGCACCGGAGCCGGCGGCGACGAGGACCGCCACGAGCGCGGCGATGTCCTCCGCGGTGGCCGGTCCACTGACCCGGATCACCGGGTCCGCTCGACGGTCAGGTGCCGCTGGGCTCGGAGCCTGCGAGGAGGTCATAGGGCGGGGTCCCCCTGAGCTCGGAGCCTGCGAGGAGGTCATAGGGCGGGGTCCCCCTGAGCTCGGAGCCTGCGAGGAGGTCATAGGGGAATGTTGCCGTGCTTCTTCGGCGGCAGCGACTCCCGCTTGTTGCGCAGGGCGCGTAGCGCCTTGGACACGTTCATCCGGGTGTTGGACGGCGTGATGACGGTGTCGATGTAGCCGCGCTCCGCCGCGACGTAGGGGTTGGCGAGCGCGTCCTCGTACGCCTGGACGAACGCGGCTCGGGCCTCCTCGACGGAGCCGTCGCGCTCCGCGACCTTCGCGAGCGCCTTGCGGTAGAGGATGTTGACCGCGCCCTGGGCTCCCATGACGGCGATCTGTGCCGTGGGCCAGGCGAGGTTGATGTCGGCGCCGAGGTGCTTGGACCCCATGACGTCGTAGGCACCGCCGTAGGCCTTGCGGGTGATGACGGTGACGAGCGGCACGGTGGCCTCTGCGTAGGCGTAGATGAGCTTCGCACCGCGCCGGATGATGCCGTCCCACTCCTGGTCGGTGCCGGGCAGGAAGCCCGGGACGTCGACGAACGTGAGGATCGGCACGTTGAAGGCGTCGCAGGTGCGCACGAACCGGGCCGCCTTCTCCGAGGCGTCGATGTCCAGCGTGCCGGCGAACTGCATCGGGTTGTTCGCGACGACGCCGACCGATCGGCCCTCGATCCGGCCGAAGCCGATGAGGATGTTCGGCGCGAACAGCGGCTGCACCTCGAGGAACTCCTCGTCGTCGAGCACCTTCTCGATGACCTGCTGCATGTCGTAGGGGACGTTGGGGCTGTCGGGGATGATCGTGTCGAGGAACCGGTCGTCGTCGGTGACCTCGAGGTCGTTCTCCCCGCCGAAGACCGGCGGGTCCTCCATGTTGTTGCTGGGCAGGTAGGAGAGCAACGCCTTGACGTACTCGATCGCGTCGTCCTCGTCGGTGCCCATGTAGTGCGCGACACCGGATTTCGTGTTGTGGGTGCGCGCGCCACCGAGCTCCTCGAAGCCGACGTCCTCACCCGTGACCGTCTTGATGACATCCGGACCGGTGATGAACATGTGGGAGGTCTGGTCCACCATCACGGTGAAGTCGGTGACGGCGGGGGAGTAGACGGCACCACCGGCGCAGGGGCCCATGACGAGCGAGATCTGCGGCACCACACCTGAGGCGTGGACGTTGCGGCGGAAGATCTCGCCGTAGAGGCCGAGGGAGACGACGCCCTCCTGGATCCGCGCACCGCCGGAGTCGTTGAGCCCGACGACCGGGCAGCCGACCTTCATCGCGAAGTCCATGATCTTGACGATCTTCTCCCCGAAGACCTCACCGAGCGAGCCACCGAACACGGTGAAGTCCTGCGCGAACACGGCGACGGTCCGCCCGTCGACGGTGCCGTACCCCGTGACGACCCCGTCGCCGTAGGGGCGGTTCTTGTCCTGGCCGAAGGCGACCGAGCGGTGGCGGGCGTACTTGTCCATCTCGACGAACGTGCCCTCGTCGAGGAGCAGCTGCAGCCGCTCCCGAGCAGTCTTCTTGCCCTTCGCGTGCTGCTTCTCCACCGCGCGCGCGGAGCCGGCCCCGGCCACCTCCGCCACCCGGCGCTTGAGGTCCGCGAGCTTCCCTGCTGTCGTCGTCGTGTCGATGTCCTTCGGGACGTCCGTGCCGCCGATGGAGTGGGTGTCGCTCTTGGGCATGCTTCGAGCCTAGCCTTGCCCCCGTGCGCCCGAAGCCCGACCACGGACCCCTCGGCGAGCGATCCGTCACACCGGGCGAACCCTGGCTGCCCGTGGAGGTCTTCGACCGCCTGGGTTCGACGAACGACGAGATCCGAGCGCGCCCCCGTACCTGGCGGGTGGTGGTCGCCGAGCGCCAGGATGCCGGGCGTGGACGGCTCGGTCGCTCCTGGACGACGACGCCCGGAACAGGGCTCGCGGTCTCCGTGCTCGTCCCCCCGCCCGCCTCCGGGCCGGCGTGGGCTCCGCTGCTGGCCGGGCTCGCGGTGCACCGTGCGGTGCTCGAGGTGGCCGACCTCCTGACCGCCCTCAAGTGGCCGAACGACGTCCTCGTCCCGAGCGACGGCGACCGGAAGCTGGCGGGACTGCTCTGCGAGTGGACGACCCAGGGGGTCGTCGTGGGCCTCGGGCTCAACGTCGGCACGGCCCGCGAGGACCTGCCCCTGGACGCCGCCACCTCGCTGCACGCCGCCCGCGCCGGCGGCGCCTCGGGCTCCTCGGGCACACCGGGGGCCCCGAAGACTCCCGGCGTCGACCGCGCGAATGTGCTCACGGCATACCTCGTGCACCTGGCCCGGCTCTTGCGGGAGGACACCGGGCCGAGCGGAGCGGTGCAGGCTGCCTATGCCGCCGCCTGCTCGACCGTCGGTCGGGTGGTCGAGGTGCACGAGCCGGGCGGTGGGGTGCTGAGGGGAATGGCGACAGGCGTCGACGATGCGGGCAGACTGGCGGTGCGTACGGCGGAGGGCACGTACGCCGTGTCCGCCGGGGACGTGGTGCACGTCCGGTCACGCTGAGAGGAGCTCGGATGCCGAGCGAGGACCCCGACCAGGGGTCAGAGGTGCACCCCGGGAGCGACCTCGTCACCGATGCCGACCTCGCCGCCCGGGTCGAGCGGTCCCTGCTCGGCCGTCCCGCGTCGATGGGACGTGCCGAGGTGTCCGACGGCGCCGGCGTCGAGCCGGCCACGGCTCGCCGGTTCTGGCACGCCATGGGCTTCCAGATCGTCGAGGACGACGAGGCGATGTTCACCGAGGCCGACCTGGACGCCCTCAAGCGGGTCGCGCGTCTCATCGGCGAGGACCAGGTGAGCGAGGAGCTCGCCCTCGGCATGACGCGTGCCTTCGCGCGGACCGCAGACAGGTTGGCGGTGTGGCAGACCCAGCTGGTGGCGGAGTCGTTGACGTCCCCCTTCTCCGAGGACCTCGAGGGACGCGACAGTCGGTCGGTGCCCGAGCCCCGGATCGCCGCGGACGCCGCGCAGCTCCTCGCAGCGCTGGCGCACGACATCGAGCCGTTGCTCGTGTACGTCTGGCGCCGCCACCTGACGAACGCTATCGCCCGCATGCTCGCCGACGCCGACCCGGCGGTGCACTCCGACCCCTCCGCCCCGGTGCGCGTCGTGGGCTTCGCCGACCTCGTCTCCTTCACCTCCTTCGTGCGCCGGATGAGTGAGCGTCAGCTGGCGCGCCTCGTCCAGCGGTTCGAGCTCCTCGCGAGCGACGTGGTGACCGAGCACGGCGGCCGGGTCATCAAGACGGTGGGCGACGAGGTGCTGTTCGTCCACCGGGAGGTGGCCGCGGCATCCGCCATCGCTCTCGACCTCGTTGACGCGATGACCGAGGACGAGCTGCTTCCGCCGGTCCGCGTCGGGCTCGCCCACGGGAGGGTCGTGTCCCGCCTCGGCGACGTCTTCGGCCTCACGGTGAACAAGGCGAGCCGGATCACCGCCGTCACTCCGTCCGGGCACGTGTACGTCGACGAGGACATGGCGAGGGTCCTCGGCGAGGTGTCGGGGTTCACCGCGATCGAGCGCCGGCGGCGGGTGCTGCGCGGGATCGGTGTGGTGAGGTTGCACGAGCTGCAGCGTGCCCCCGGCGGACGCGGCCTCGGCGTGCGCCGTCGCGACGCCTGACTACGATCGGCTCATGACCAAGGTGCTCCTCGCCGAGGACGACCCCGCGATCTCGGACCCGCTGGCGCGGGCGCTGCGTCGCGAGGGATACGACGTCGACGTGTGCACCGACGGCGAGTCCGCCCTGGCCCAGGCCCTGCTCCAGCCCGACCTGCTCGTGCTCGACCTGGGGCTGCCGAGGATGGACGGGCTGGAGGTCTGCCGGCGGCTGCGCGCCGAGGGCAGCAGCGTGCCCGTGCTCGTGCTCACCGCCCGCGCCGACGAGGTCGACACGGTCGTGGGGCTGGATGCCGGCGCCGACGACTACGTGACGAAGCCGTTCCGCCTCGCCGAGCTGCTGGCCCGTGCCCGGGCGCTGCTCCGGCGCGGGGTCGTCGACGCCCCGGCGACCGAGGCGCTCGTGCGCATCGACCCCGAGGGCCGGCGGGTGTTCCTCCGCGGCCAGGAGGTGCAGCTGACGGGCAAGGAGTTCGAGCTGCTCAAGGCGCTCGTCTCCAACGAGGGGAAGGTGGTCTCCCGCGAGAAGCTCATGCGCGACGTCTGGGACAGCGCGTGGTACGGCTCGACGAAGACCCTGGACATGCACATCTCGGTGCTGCGCCGGAAGCTCGGCGACGACGCGTCGCAGCCGAGCTACATCACGACGATCCGAGGGGTCGGGTTCCGCTTCGACGCCCCGGAGGAATGAGGCCGGGTGCGTCGAGTCCTGCTCGGGACGGCCCTCCAGACGGTCCTGACGACGCTGCTGCTGGTGCTCGCCGTGCTCGCCGTCCTCCTCGCGTGGCCGAGGACGCCGGGCGGGTCCGTGCTTCCGCAGTCCATGGCGCCGGATGCCGCGCTGCCCCCCGCCGCGCTGGTGGCGGTGCTGGTCGCCGTGCTGCTCGCCGGTGTGCTGGCCCTCGGGATCAGCACGTGGCTCGCGGGGCGTCGAGCCGACCGGGTCGCCTGGTTCATCGACACCCTCGGTGAACGCGCCGAGCGGCTGGGGCCGGGGGACCCACGCCCCGTGCCGCTGAACTCCGGGATCGAGGAGGTGGACCGGCTCGACGCCGCCCTCGCCCGCGGGGCCGAGCAGGGAGCGCGGCGGCTGGCGTCGGAGCGCGACTTCGCGGCGGACGCGTCGCACCAGCTGCGCGCGATCGGCCAGGTCGAGCGGCTGAGCGGGGTCGTCGACGACCTCATGAGCCGCACCCGCAGTGGAGCCGAGACGAGCCCCACGGTGTCGCTCGACTCAGTCCTCGCCTCGCTCCAGCGTGAGTGGCAACCGGCGTTCGCGGGCGCCCGTCGCAGCATCCACGTCCGGGGGGAACGGGGGCTTGGGGTCCGCGCCACGCCGGTGGCTCTCGCGCAGATCCTCACCACCCTGCTCGAGAACTCGCTGACCCACGGGCGGGGGACTGTCGAGATCTCCGCTCGGCGGGCGGGGCCGTCGGTCGTCATCGAGGTGGCCGACGGAGGGGAGGGTGTGCCTGCCGCCATCGCACCGCACGTCTTCGAGCGCTCGGTCTCGTCGTCGGGCACGGGCCTCGGACTCTCACTCGCGCGCGACCTCGCCGAGGCCGCCGGGGGTCGGCTCGAGCTCGTTCGCGCCCGCCCCCCGCTCTTCGCGCTCTTCCTCTCCGCCAGCGAGCTGTGACCGGAGGGCCGCTGGTCGGCGGGCTCGCCCAGGAGTAGGTCCCGGCCGTGGTCCAGGCGCGTGTGGTGGTTCGGCGTGGCCGTCGGGGTGCTCCTCCTCGTGCTCGGTGTCGCGGAGACCGTCCGCACCGTGAGGAGCGGTGACCTGAGCGGCCTGCCGTTCTGGTTCGGCACCCTGGTCGGTGGCGCCGCCTGTGTGCTCGTGGGCACCCTGCTCGCGGATCGCCGGCCCGGGACTGCGGTCGCCCTCACAACGATCGGATGCCTGGTGGCGATCCCGCCGACGATGTGGACGGTCGTCGTGCCGGTGCTGCTCGGAACGCTGGTCGTCGTGTGGATCCGGGGCCTGCGGGTGACCCATGCCACCCAGCTGGCCTAGATCGGCTCGCCGGCGAAGACGTACTTGCGGTAGGTCCAGAAGCGGAACAGGGTCCCGAGCCCGATGCCCACGACAGTGGCCACGTTGTCGGCGAGCGTCGACGTGAAACCGAGCCCGTAGTGCGAGATGTAGAGCGTCACCGCGGCGATGAGAAGCGCGATGAGGTTGACGCCGAAGAACAGCGCCACCTCGTGGTGGGCGGGACGGCTGCGGCGGTGGCGAAACGTCCACTGGCGGTTTCCGACCCACGCGAAGAGCGTGGCGACGATGCCCGAGATGATCTTCGCCGTCGTGACCCTGTCGCTGAGCACCGTCTGCCACAACAGGTTGGCCAGCCCGAGGTCGATGACGAACGCGATGGCGCCCACGACACCGAACTTGATCATCTCCCGGTAGAGGACGTCGATGGCCTGGCGCACCGAGTCCAGCACGCGAGCGAGACCCCCTGTCGGGGGTCGGGCGGTCGTCGGCACCAGCGCAGCCTATAAGCGCGTGGATGGGTATCCTCGCCCGGTGACCACCCCTCGGCGCGCGCCCGGCGGGTTCCCCGTCGTGGGCATCATCGGGGGTGGCCAGCTGGCGCGGATGTGCGCCGGCCCCGCCGCTGAGCTGGGGATCACGCTGAGCGTCCTCGCCGAGTCGGACGACGCCAGCGCAGCGCTCGTCGTGCCGAGCTCGCCCGTCGGGGACCACACCGAGGCGGATGCCGTGCACGCCTTCGCCCGGCACTGTGACGTCGTGACCTTCGACCACGAGCACGTTCCCCGCCATGTGCTGGAGCTGCTCGTCGCCGAGGGTGTGCAGCTCCATCCCCGTCCGGAGGCCCTGACGTACGCCCAGGACAAGCTCGCCATGCGACAGCGGCTCTCCGAGCTCGGCATCCCGTGTCCTCGGTGGGCACGCGCATCCACGACGGCGGACGTCACGGCGTTCGGCGACCAGGTCGGCTGGCCGGTCGTGGCCAAGACCCCGCGTGGCGGGTACGACGGCAAAGGGGTCCGCGTCGTGGGAGGTGCGAGCGAGCTGGCCGACTGGCTCGAGCGTGCTTCGACGGACGGCACTGGGCTCCTGGTCGAGGAGTGGGTGCCCTTTCGCCGTGAGCTCGCCGTGCTCGTGGCACGCAGCCCGTCGGGTCAGGCCGCCGCCTGGCCGGTGGTCGAGACCGTGCAGACCGACGGTGTCTGCACGGAGGTGCTCGCACCGGCGCCCGACCTGGACGTCGGCCTCTCGTCCTCGGCGGTCCACGCGGCCCTGCGCGTCGCAGGGGCGCTCGACGTGACGGGTGTGCTCGCGGTCGAGCTGTTCGAGGTGGGGGAGGACGACGGCGACCCGTGGTTCGTCGTCAACGAGCTCGCCATGCGGCCGCACAACTCCGGGCACTGGACGATGGACGGCGCCGTGACCGGCCAGTTCGAGCAGCACCTGCGCGCGGTCCTCGACCTCCCGCTCGGGTCACCGCGCCCGCACGGGCGGTGGACGGTCATGGCCAACGTCCTGGGCGGTGACCTCCCTGACCTGTACCCGGCATACCGTCATGTCATGGCGCACGATCCCGAGCTCAAGGTCCACATGTACGGCAAGGGGGTGCGTCCCGGTCGCAAGCTCGGCCACGTCAACGTCCTCGGAGACGAACTCGGCGACCTGCGTGCGCGAGCGGGGCACGCGGCCGACTACATCAGGGGAGTGGTGACCGAGTGAGCGACGAGCGAGCTCCGGGAGCACCGGTCGTCGGCGTCGTCATGGGGTCGGACTCCGACTGGCCGGTCATGGAGGCGGCGGTCCTCGTACTGGAGGGGATGGGGGTGCCCTGCGAGGTCGACGTCGTCTCGGCGCACCGGATGCCCGAGGAGATGGTCGCCTACGGCAGCACGGCGGAGGAGCGCGGTCTTCGGGTGCTCGTCGCAGGGGCCGGTGGAGCGGCGCACCTCCCGGGGATGCTCGCCTCGGTCACGTCACTGCCGGTCATCGGCGTCCCCGTCCCCCTGCGGCACCTCGACGGGCTCGACTCACTCCTCTCGATCGTCCAGATGCCTGCGGGGGTGCCGGTCGCCACGGTGTCGGTCGGCGGGGCCCGCAACGCGGGCCTGCTCGCCGCGCGCATCCTCGGTGCCGGGCAGGGCGAGGAGGCAGCGCGCCTTCGGGCGGCGCTGACGGCGTACCGAGCGGGGCTGCGGGACGAGGCCCGCACCAAGGGGGCCGCGCTCCGGGAGCGTCGACCAGGCGGCTGAGGCCCGGCGCGGTCGGCCTCAGCGCTGCATGCCCTCGTGGCGCAGTCGCGGCCACTCGATCTTCGGGCAGGTGTCCATGACGACGTCCAGGCCGGCCCGGCGCGCCCGCTCGGCGGCCGCCTCGTCGATGACGCCGAGCTGCATCCAGATCGCGTCGATGTCGAGCCGCTCCTTGTGCGCGATGGCGTCGTCGACGACGGCACCGACGTTCGCGGAGCTCACGAAGCAGTCGATGACCTTGACGTCCTGGTCCGGGATGTCGGCCAGCGAGGCGTATCCCTGGACGCCGTGGACGGTCTCCGCCCGCGGGTGGACCGGGATGATCGGCTTGCCGAGCTCGATGTTGAGCCACTGGGAGATCCGGTACGCCGCCCGTTCCCGGTTCTGCGACAGTCCCACCACCACCCAGATCCCGGGATCCATGAGGAGCGCACGGACGAGGTCGGGGTCGTTCTGGTGGTGCAGGGCCATGAGGTCATTCTGCCCACACGTCGGCGCGGGAAACCGGGTCTGCGGAGGTGCCCATTCGGGGAGGCAGGTCAGTCCTCGCCGAAGAGGTCCCGGGTGTACACCTTGTCGGCGACGTCCTGCAGCTCCTGCGTGAGCCGGTTCGCCACGACGAGGTCGCTGCGGCGCTTGAGCTCGTCGAGGTCGCGGACGACCTCGCTGCCGAAGAACCGGTCCGCGGACAGCTCCGGCTCGTAGACGATGACCTCGATCCCCTTTGCCTTGAGGCGCTTCATGACGCCCTGGACGCTGCTCGAGCGGAAGTTGTCCGAGCCCGTCTTCATGATGAGCCGGTGGATGCCGACGACCTTGGGGTCCCGGCTCATGATGTCGGCCGCGACGAAGTCCTTGCGGGTCGTGTTCGCGGTGACGATCGCGCTGATGAGCGTCTGCGGGACGTCGGCGTAGTTGGCGAGGAGCTGTTTGGTGTCCTTGGGGAGGCAGTAGCCGCCGTATCCGAAGGACGGGTTGTTGTAGTGCCTGCCGATGCGGGGGTCCAGGCCCACTCCCTCGATGATCTGGCGCGTGTCGAGCCCGTGGGTCAGGGCATAGGTGTCGAGCTCGTTGAAGAACGCCACCCGCATCGCGAGGTAGGTGTTGGCGAACAGCTTGATCGCCTCTGCCTCGGTGCTGTCGGTGAGCAGGACCGGCACGTCGTCGTCGACCGCCGCCTCGGCGAGGAGCGATGCGAAGCGCTGACCGCGCGGACCCGGGTCGCCGACGATGATCCGCGACGGGTGGAGGTTGTCGTGCAGGGCGCGCCCCTCGCGCAGGAACTCCGGTGAGAAGACGATGTTCTCGGTGCCGAGACGGTCGCGCAGGGCGACCGTGAAGCCGACCGGGACGGTGGACTTGATGACGACGGTCGCACCCGGGTTCACCGCGACGACGTCGCTGACGACCTGCTCGACGCTGCTCGTGTCGAAGTAGTCGGTCCGCGGGTCGTAGTCGGTCGGCGTGGCGACGACGACGAGCTCCGCGGCGGCATACGCCTCCTTCTTGTCCGCGGCGACGGTGAGCCGAAGGTCGTGGCGGGACAGGCGCTCCTCCACGTCCGGGTCTGAGATGGGGCTCTTCCGGGAGCTGATGAGGTCGAGGCGGCGCTCGTCGATGTCGTGCGCCACGACGTCGTGCTGCTCGGCGAGCAGCACCGCGAGCGACAGGCCGACGTAGGAGGTGCCGACGATGCAGATGGTCACCGGCGCAGGATACGGGGGAAACTTGCGGCGCCGAGCCGGGCGGGGTTGGGTGGGACCGCGGCGCCCGGCCCGCGTCCGCACCAGGAGAGGACCCCCATGAAGTTCGGACTGTTCATCCCGCAGGGCTGGCGCCACGACCTCGTCGGCATCGACCCGTCCCAGCACTGGGGGGTCATGGCGGGTCTCGCCCGCCGCGTGGACGGCAACGAGGACTGGACATCGATCTGGGTCTACGACCACGTCCACACGGTGCCCCGGCCCGCGGAGGAGGCCACGCACGAGGCGTGGTCGCTCATGGCGGCCTTCGCGGCCGTCACCGGCCGGGTCCGCCTGGGCCAGATGTGCACGTGCATGGGTTACCGGAACCCCGCCCACCTCGCCAAGGTCGCCGCGACCGTCGACGTCATCTCGGAGGGCCGGCTCGACGTGGGCGTCGGGGCCGGGTGGTACGAGCACGAGTGGCGTGCGTACGGCTACGGGTTCCCCTCCTCCGGTGAGCGCATCGCGGCCCTCGGTGAGGGCATCGAGATCATGCGCCAGATGTGGACCACTGGCCACGCCACGTATGCCGGGGAGCACCTCACGGCGGACGGTGCCCTGTGCTTCCCCCGCCCGCTCCAGGGCGACAGCGTCCCGGGGAGCCGGCGGAACGGCATCCCCCTGTGGGTGGCCGGTGGCGGGGAACGCAGGACGCTGAGGATCGCCGCGAAGTACGCCGACTACACGAACTTCTCGCCGCGACCCGAGGAGTTCAGCGCGAAGAGCGAGGTCCTGCGCCGCCACTGCGACGACGTCGGTCGCGACTTCGACGAGATCGTGCGGAGCGCCGACTACAACGTCGTCATCGGGCGAGACGAGGCCGAGGTGCGCGACCGGATGGGCTGGATCCGCGACCACTACACCAGGGCCGGTCTGCCGCAGGACCTCATCGACCGGGAGGTGAGGTCCTTCGAGAAGGGAGCACTCGTCGGGACCCCGGAACAGATCACGAAGACCCTGGTCGACCTGGAGGCGCGGGGCATGACCTACGCGATCACCTACTTCGTCGAGCAGGCCTACGACCTCAGTGGCGTCGAGCTGTTCGAGCGCGAGGTCGTCCCCTCGCTCGTCAACCGCGAACAGCACAGCAACCTCTGGCACTTCCTCCACGGTCGGTAGGCCTTGGTGCCGGTCGCCGGAGACCGGTGAGCCGGTGGGGTGGGCGGAGACCGGTGAGCCGGACGGCTGGGATGCCGCGGAGCCGACCCCTCCCTGTCCTACACCTCCCTGCCTCCCCGACGTCGTCTGTGGGGATGCGGTCGACATGCCGTCACGACGGCACGTCGACGGCGATCTGACAGACGAGGTCGGGGAGGCGGGGAGGGTCAGGCGCAGATGTCTGTGTCGGCCTTGCGGGTGGTGATGGGCTCGGTGGACGACGGGCTCGGCGTGATGGACGGTGACGGCACGGGTTCGGTTCCGAGCCGGTTGGGGACCTCGACGACGGTCGGCGCATCGGTGCCGAGGGTGACCCGCACGCGGGCGCCGAGACCGTCGGCTTTCTGCACCGTCGCGCCCGGGAAGGCCGCGGCGACGGTGCGGGCCGCCTCGTCGTCGGCGCCGGAGTACTCCACGAGTGCTCCCGCCGGTGGCGCGACGCCGGTCGCCGTCGACATCGTGACCTCCGCGAAGCCCTGCACCGTCAGCGCCGCCTGCGCCTGGCGTGCCAGGCCCTTCGTCGACGTCGCGTTGCGCACGTCCACGGAGATCGCGGCAGGTGACACCGTCAGTGGCTCGGCGCTGGCCGTGGCGGCCGCCGAGGGCCGCTCGGCACCGATCTGGCGGTCGTCGCGCAGGGCCGACCAGATCTCGTCGGCCGCGGCCGTCCACTGCACACGGTTGGGATCGGCCGGGTAGGGCTCCGTGGGTACGGTGACGAACTGGATCTGGTCCAGGCCGATGCCGCGGACGCTGGACGCCATGTCGCGCATGGTCCCGATCCCCAGCTCGGGGTCCGTCGTGAGCGAGCTCGTCGCCGCGTTGAGGAACGAGTAGAGCTTGGTCGGCTGCAGGAGGAGCTCGGTGGACGTCGCCTCCTGCATGACAGAGGAGAGGAACGCCTGCTGCCGCTCGATGCGTCCGAGGTCCGAACCGTCACCGACGGACTTGCGTGTCCTCACGTATCCGAGCGCTTGCTCCCCGTCCAGCTCGTGCCGCCCGGCGGGAAGCGTCAGGTGCGCGTCGGAGTCGTCGATCGCGGTGGATGTGCACACGGTCACCCCGCCCAGCGCGTCGACCATGGTCTTGAACCCGCGGAAGTCGACGACGGCGTAGTGGTCGACATAGACCCCCGTGTTGCCCTCGAGCGCGCGGATGAGGCACCCGGCTCCGCCGGTGGCGAAGTTCCGGTTCCACTGACGGCTCTGCCACTGGTCCTTGGGTGCCGTGGGCGAGCAGTTCGGTGGCGCGGGTGTCATCGAGTCCCGCGGGATGGAGACGACCGTGGCCCACGAGCGGTCCGCGGACAGGTGCACGAGGAGGTTCGTGTCCGAGTGGTTGCCGGGCTCCTTGAGCACCTTGCCGTACTGGTCGTTGCCGGCCCCCTCGCGGGTGTCCGACCCGATGAGGAGCAGGTTGACGGCTTCCGTGGGACCGGCCGCCGGCCGATCGGTCCCCATCGCCGCCGACACGTCGACCTTCGTGATGTTGTCGTTGAGGTGCCACAGGGCCCATCCGGAGAGGCTGCCGACGAGGACGAGGAGGCACGTCAGCGTCAGGACGGCTCGTCGTCGCCACCGTGGTCGCGAGCGTCGGCCACCGTGGATCTGGCTGCGCGAATCCGACCCCTGGTCCCCGGGCGCTTCGGTCGTGCCAAGCTCGTCGAGCCTGACCCCCTGCTGCCCGGTCACACTCGCTCCTCCAGTCCCTGTGCCGCGGTGATGACCGGGCCACGCTCCGGCGACGAGTGTAGCGGCGCCCAGCGGGATCCCTCGCACGCGACCGCCCGTGCGGCGGTGCCAGGCGCCGCCGCAAGGACACCGACCGATCGCTGCTCGTCGGCCGTCACCCGCCGGTCGGCTTGCCGTCGGTGCCCTCCGGCGGCACCTCGAGGGGAGTGCCCTCGCGGAGCATCGTGAACAGGGCTCCAGCCCGCTCGTCGTCCCACAGGACGGCGCTTCCCGCCGACGTCGAGGCGTTCGTGGACGCGACGGGGACGACGAGACTGAGGGCCTCGTCCGACGACACCTTGCGCATCGTCGACAGGATGCGGGCCGCGTCGACGACGGAGGTGTCCTCGCCGACGAGCACGCCCTCCGCCGCGGAGTGCGTGAACTGCCACCACCGGGTGGGGATGAGCACCGTGGACGGGGTGGCGGCCTGGCGCATCACCGCACCGAGGAACTGTCTCTGCCGCTCGGCACGGCCCAGGTCCCCGCGAGGGTCCGAGTACCGAGCACGCACGTAGCCGAGGGCGTTCGCGCCGTCCAGGGTCTGGCACCCCGCCGGCAGGTCGATGTGGGCCTTCTCGTCGGCCAGGGCCTTCGGCAGGCACATCTCCACGCCGCCGAGGCTGTCGACCACCGATGCGAACCCCCCGAAGCCGATCTCGACGTACCCGTCGATGCGGAGCCCGGTCGCGTCCTCCAGCGTCGCCACGAGAAGTGCCGGGCCGCCGATGGCGAAGGCGGCGTTGACCTTGTTCCTCCCCTCACCGGGGATCTCGAGGTAGCTGTCGCGGGGGACCGAGATGAGGGCGGGTTTGCCACCGCCCGAAGGGACGTGGACGAGGATGATCGAGTCGGTGCGACGTCCCTCCGAGCTGCCCGTGCCGAGCCGGGAGCGGTCCTCCGCACTGAGGCCTTCCCTGCTGTCCGAGCCCACGAGCAGGTACGTGCTGCCCGAGCCCGCCGCAGGTCGGTCCCCCTGGGGCTCGGTGTCCACCCGCGACACCGCGGCCCAGGCGTGGAGGGGGGTGATGACGACGAAGGCCAGCCAGGCCGCGAGCAGGAGCAGGACCACCCGCAGCCACGGACGCCGACCGCCCCTCCTCGACCTGGGGCCGCGCGGCGCGGCCGGACGTCCGGGCACCGACGCGGGGGGGACCGGCCGGCCGAACTCGTCGTAGGCGCGGGGGTCCATGGGCGGCGGAGGTGGGCCGGATGCCGGAGCAGCGGCTGGGCGCGCCGGTGCCGGCCGGGCTACGGCCGCCCGGGTGGCGGGCGGAGGCCCGGATGTCGACGACCCGGCATCCGGCCGTGCCATGCGACCGCGGGTGAGGACGCGCGGTCCACGCCGACCCCGAACCCTCGTGTCGACGACGTAGACGTCGTCATCCTCCCCCCCACCCGGGGAGATCGGGATGGGACGGGCGCGCGAGTCGTCGGAGGCCGGCATCCACCCATTGTCCCCTGCTCCACGCGACAGGTGACCAACCGCTCCGGACACCGCCGCGACACACCGCTCCTCATCGCCTCAACGCCGGGCGTGCCGGGCTGATCGATACTGGTCGATCATGGAGCGAGCGTCGAGGTCTGCCGTGCTCGACCGGCGTGGCGTCGAGCCCCAGATATCGGTCGACACCCGCGACCGGGCGCGGGCGCGGCTGCAACGGCGCCGGGCCATCACCCTCATCGTCATGACCCTCGTCGTCCCCGGGTCCGCCCAGCTCGTCGCCGGGGACCGCCGGCTGGGCCGGTTCGCGCTGCGCGTCGTCGTCACCGCCGTCGTCGTCGCGGTCCTCGTCGGCCTGCTGGCGCTGGTCTCGCGGTCGGCGGCCATCACCGTGGTCTCGCACCGCTGGGTGCTGGCCGTGCTGGAGTGGGCCCTCTACGGGTTCGCCGTCCTCTGGGCGATCCTCATCGTGGACGCCTGGCGGCTGGGCCGGCCCCAGGACGCATCACTGCGCACGCGGCGCTGGCTGGCGGTCATGACCGCGGCGGCTCTCCTGGCACCCGCGGCCACGGCCTACGCGGGACGCAGCGTCGGTGCGGTGCGCGACGCCGTCACGACGGTCTTCGCCTCCGGGGAGGCGGTCGACGCGGCCGACGGCAGGTACAACATCCTGCTGCTGGGCGGAGACTCCGGGGCCAACCGCGTCGGCACGCGACCCGACAGCATCCAGCTGGCCAGCGTGGACGCCGACACCGGCCGCGCCGTGCTCTTCGGCTTCTCCCGGGAGACCGAGCACATCCGCTTCCGCGAGGGCTCGGTCATGGCGGGACTTCTGCCGGAGGGGTGGACCTGCGGTGACGAGTGCCTGCTCAACGGCCTGTACACCTGGGCGCACGAGAACGCGAAACGGTTCCCCGCGGGCACGGCGGACCCCGGAGTGCTCGCCACGAGGGAAGCGGTCGAGGCCCTGTCCGGGCTGGACGTGCAGTACTACGTCCTCGTCGACCTCAAGGGCTTCCGGGGGCTCATCGACGCGGTGGGTGGCCTCGACATCACCGTGCAGCGCCGGACGCCGATCGGGGGAGGGGCGTCCAAGGTCTCGGGCTACATCGAGCCGGGCGCGCAGCGCCTCGACGGATACCACGCCCTCTGGTACGCCCGGAGCCGCAAGGCGTCGACCAACTACGAGCGGATGGCGCGTCAGCGGTGCGTCGTCACCGCGCTCGTGAACCAGCTCGACCCGAAGACCGTGCTGCTGAACTTCGCCGACATCGTCGCCGCAACGGAAGGGGTGATCCGCACGGACATTCCCCAGTCGGCTCTCGCACGCCTCGCCGACCTCGCGGTGCGCACAAAGCAGCAGCCCATCACCTCGGTCAACTTCGTCCCCCCGCTCATCCAGCCGTGGGACTACGACCCGGAGAAGGTTCGGGCCACCGTGGCACGCGCCATCGCGGCATCCGAGGACGGCGCGGACGAGGCGGACGGCTCCGGGACGACCGCGGCGCCGGCTCCCGCGGCCACGGCGTCGCCGCCCGTCGCGGGGCCCACGCCGACACCGAGCACCCCTGCGGTGATGGAGCGCCCGGGAAGCGACCCCGACGCGAACACGGGTGACCTCGCCCAGGTCTGCGCCGCGGGTTGACCGGATGCCGTGCACCGGCCGGAGGCCTGGCCGGGCGCCACTCCGCCTGGCTGGGGGATGATGAGTCGCCATGACCGACGTGATCCACGAGGAGTCCTCGGCGACGCGCCGGCCGACGGTCTCCGTCATCATGCCGGTCCTCGACGAGGAGCGTCACCTGGCCGCAGCGGTTCGCCAGGTGCTCGACCAGGACTGGCCCGGTGCCTTGGACGTCGTGCTCGCGCTCGGCCCGTCCCGTGACCGCACTGACGCCGTGGCGACCGAGCTGGCAGCGTCGGACGGCCGGGTGACGATCGTCCGCAACCCGTCCGGCCGCACCCCGGACGGTCTGAACGCCGCGATCGCGGCCTCCGCGGGCGACGTCGTCGTGCGGGTCGACGGTCACTCCGAGATCCCCATGGACTACGTGTCGCGAGCCGTCGCGGAGCTCGAGGCGACGGGGGCCGACAACGTGGGCGGGACGATGGACGCCCGAGGGGTGACGGCCTTCGAGCGGGCAGTCGCGGCCGCCATGCGCAGCCCGCTCGGGGTCGGTGCCTCGCGCTTCCACACCGGAGGAGCCGCTGCCGCGGTCGACACCGTCTACCTCGGGGCCTTCCGTCGCTCCGCCCTGGAGCGGGTGGGTGGCTACGACCCCCGGTTCACGCGCGCCCAGGACTGGGAGCTCAACCACCGGATCCGGGCCAGCGGAGGGACGGTGTGGTTCACGCCGGACCTGCGAGTGACCTACCGGCCCCGGGCGACGATCCCCAGCCTGGCCCGGCAGTACTTCCAGTACGGCCAGTGGCGACGAGTGGTGGTCGGTGCCCACCGGGGCACGGTGACCGCCCGCTACCTTGCCGCCCCTGCCATGGTCGTGGGCACGACCGCAGCGACGGTCCTGGGACTGGCCTGGCGGCCGGCCCTCGCCGTGCCTGTCGCGTACGCCGCAGCGGTCGCCGTCGGCGGGGTCGTCATCACCCGGCGGGAGCCGCTCGCGACCCGCCTCCTCGCCGGGCCGGTACTCGCCACGATGCACTGGTCGTGGGGTGCCACCTGAGCCCGTCGCTAGGCTCGGGCCGGCGCCGCCTGCCGGTGCCGGGTGTCCCGACCGTCCAGGAGTCCGCGTGCAGCAGGTGCTGATGCTCGTCTGGACCGGCGTGTCCACGGACACCCGCGTGCTGCGCGAGGCGTCGGCGCTGGTCGCTGCGGGCCGTCGGGTGCACATCATCGGCCGCGGTGTTCCTGCCGGCTTCGTGCCCCCAGAGGGCGTGACGGTGGAGTCCTGCGGAGCGCCTCCCAGCTCGGCCGCCCGGCAGCGCGAGCTGACCGCCCCGGAGCGGCTGGCTCGCTGGGCGCTGCTGCCGGTGCACGTGCGGCGCCGTCTGTCTGCCTGGCGCCACGAGGCCCTCGCCGCGGGCCGCACCTGGGCGGCGACGCACGGAGCACCCGACGTGGTCCACGCCCACGACTTCACGGCCCTGCCGGTCGGCTCCGCCCTGGCGCAGGAGTGGGGCTGCCCCCTGGTCTACGACACCCACGAGTACTGGGTCGGACGGCCGGTCGAGGGTCGGCCGGCGCCACTGCTGCGTCGTCGCGAGGCGCGCGAGGAGGACCGCCTCGGGGAGCGGGCCACCGCGGTCATCACCGTCGGCGAGGGCGTCGCCCGGGCGCTGCGGCGGGACCACCCGCGATGGCCGGAGATCACGGTGGTGCGCAACACGTTCCCCGAGCCGGCGTATGCGGTGACGGTGTCGTCACCGCCCACCGCCTTCCTGTATGCCGGTCGGCTGGCTGCCGATCGGGAGCTGGAGGTCGTCGCGGCCGCCAGCGACCAGGTCGGGCTCCCGATGGTCCTCCGCGGGCCGGCGGACGACCACTGGCTCTCCCGTTTCGACGCGCGATCCTGCGAGGTCCGACCCCCGGTCCCCGTCGCCGACCTCGACGTGGAGCTGGCCGCCGCGGGCGCTGCCCTGGTGACCCACAGCGACCGCTGGGAGAACCATCGACTGGCCCTTCCCAACAAGGTCTTCCACGCGGTGAGCCTCGGGGTCCCGGTCGTCGCGACGGACGTCGGTGAGCTGGCGGGGCTCGTCCGGGAGCACGGCCTGGGGACCCTGTACCGACCCGGGGACCCAGCGGACCTCGTGCGGGCCTGTCGAGAGCTGGTCGACGGCCACGGTGAGTACCTGCGACGGGTGGCCCGGGCCAGGGAGCAGCTCACCTGGGCCCGCGACGCCGCCCGCCTGGTCTCGCTCCACCTCAGCGGAGGAGCCGTCGCGGGTCCTCTACACTGACCAGTCGGGTCGTGGTGCGCCGGAGGTCGCGCCCCCGCCCCCCGCCCACAGCAGGAAGACAGGTGACCGTATGCCAAGCGCCGGCATGTCGGCGGCCGACCACGCGGCCAACAAGGCGGCCGTGGACCGAGCCAGCAAGTCGGGTTACCTCAGCGACGTGCAGGTGTACGAGCCTCACCGGGTGGGACTGCCCCCACTCGTCCCCTACTTCCGTGAGCTGTGGCACCGGCGCCCGTTCGCCGCCGAGCTGTCCCGTGCGGAGATGCGCTCGGCGAACACCCGGACGTTCTTCGGGCAGATCTGGCTCGTCCTCAACCCGCTGCTGCTCGCGGCCGTCTACTTCGTCCTCCTCTTCATCCTCGCGCCGCGGGACGAGCCCGGGCCCTTCTTCGCCCACCTCACCGCCGGCATCTTCGCCTTCTACTTCATCTCCGGGGCGCTCACCACCGGCGCACGGTCGGTCGTCGGTGGTGGTGCCCTCATCGGCAACATGGCGTTCCCGCGGCTGCTGATGCCCATGTCGGCCGTTCGAACCGCCTTCTTCCGCTTCCTCCCGCCGCTCGTGGTGTACTTCGTCATCCACGCCGCCATGGGGCTGCCCTGGTCGTGGACGATGGTGCTCGCGGTCTACTTCATGGGGTGCATGGTCGTCTTCGCCGCGGGGATGGCGGCGATGTTCGCCACCCTCCAGGTGTACTTCCGGGACACGACGAGCTTCCTGCCGTACTTCCTGCGGATCTGGCTGTACCTCAGCCCCGTGCTGTGGTTCATCGAGGAGGTTCCTGCGCGACTCGCACCCTTCCTGAAGTTCAACCCGCTCTACTCCATCCTCGGCGGGTTCACCGACCTCCTCGTCCGCGGAGACGTCCCACCGCCCGGGATCTGGGTCATGGCTGCCGGCTGGGCGGTCGCCGCCGTCGTCGTCGGCTTCCTGTACTTCATGTCGAGGGAGCGTGAGTTCGCTGTTCGCCTCTGAGAGTCGCGCGCCGGATGCCGTCGCCGCACCGCTGCCCGTCGACGACGTCGCGGTTCGGGTGCAGAACGTCTCCGTCACCTACCGCACGACGTTCGAGCGCACCCCCACGTTCAAGACCGCCGTGGTGCGGCTCGGCCGGGGAGAACGGGCGGTGCGGGAGGTCCAGGCGCTCAAGAACGTCAGCTTCGAGGTGCCGGTGGGCACCTCGCTCGGCATCGTGGGAGCCAACGGTGCCGGGAAGTCGACCCTCATCAGGACGCTGGGCGGCATCCTCCCTCCCACGAGCGGTCGGATCGAGGTCCATGGCCGGATCAGCGCGCTGCTGGCCCTCGGCGTCGGCTTCAACCCCAACCTGTCCGGGACGGAGAACGTCGTCCTCGGAGGGCTCGCGAACGGTCTGACCCGTCGCCAGGTGGACGAGCGCGCGCACGACATCGCCGAGTTCGCCGAGCTCGGAGACTTCATGGACCTGCCGATCCGCACCTACTCCTCGGGCATGCGCAGCCGCCTCGCGTTCGCGGTGTCCGTGCACATGGACCCGGACATCCTCATGATCGACGAGGCGCTGTCGGCCGGCGACGCGAAGTTCAAGAAGAAGGCCGCCGAGAAGATGCACGAGCTGATGACGACAGCGCGGGCCATGTTCCTCGTCAGCCACGCCCTGGCGAGCGTCAAGGAGATGTGCAACGCGGCGATCTGGCTGCACAAGGGCGAGCTCATGCTGCAGGGCTCTCCCGAGGAGGTGGTCGCCGGCTACACCAAGTTCCTCGAGGTCGGCGAGGACGCCTTCTCCCTCGAGGACCTGTGAGCCGACCGGTCGACGTCAGCATCGTGACCTCGGGTCATGACGTGGCGGACGCCCGGCTGCACCGGCTGTGCGGCGCCCTGCTCCGCCGCGGCCTCTCCGTCGAGGTGCTCGGCCTGGGGGAGGCGAGCGACGGACCGGACGGCGTGCTCCTCACGACCTCGCCGCGACCCGGTTTCGCGTCGCGGGCGGTGCTCGCCGTGCGCTACAGCGCACGCGCCCGTGGCCGGGTGCTCCTCACCCTGGACCCCGACGCGCTCGTCGCCGCCCGCGTCGTGGGCACGCTGCGGCATCGCCGGGTGGTCGCGGACGTGCACGAGGACTACGCACGACTGGTGCAGGACCGCGACTGGCCCCTCGGCGTCACCGCACTGGGGGCTCGCGTCGTCGTCGCTGCTGCCATGCGCGCTGCGCGGACGTCGGCGCTCACCCTCGTGTCCGACGACCACGTGCCGCCCCTGCAGGCAAGGGAGCGCTTCATCCTGCGCAACGAGGCCGACGGCCATCTCGTGGGAGGGCCGGGCCCTCACGGGGACGCCCCTCGGGCCTGTTACGTGGGCGACGTGCGCCCCAGCCGGGGCCTCTTCACGATGCTGGAGGCCGTCGCGGCCTCGCCCCCCTGGACACTCGACGTCGTCGGGCCGGTTCGCAGCAGTGACCGCGCCGAGATCGATCGCCGTTGTTCCGAGCCCGATCTCGTCGGGCGCGTGACCTGGCACGGGCGACAACCGCCGGCGCGCGCCTGGTCTGTCGTCGAGGGATCGTGGGTCGGCTTCGCGCTGCTCGACGACACCCCGGCTTTCCGCGACGCCCTGCCGTCCAAGGTCTACGAGTACCTCGCCAAGGGCGTCCTGCCGGTCGTCTCCGACCTGCCCCGCCAGGCACAGCTCCTCCGGGAAGTGGGCGCTGGCGTGGTCGTGCGGGACGCCGAGGATGCGGCCTCGGCCCTTCGGGCGTATGCCTCCGATCCCCAGCGGCGCCGCGCAGAGATGCAGGCAGCCGTGTCGTGGACCAGGCAACGGGAGGACGCGAGCTCGGCCTACGACCGCGCTGCCGCGCGGGTCGAGGCGGTCCTCGCGCGTGACTGAGGCGGACATCTCCAGGCCCCGCGTGGTCATGGTCGTCAACAACGGGATCGTCAACGACGCACGAGTGCTGAAGTCCGCGCACACGATGGCCCGTGCCGGCGCCGAGGTGGTCGTCCTCGGCGTCGCACCCCCCGGTCGGCGACGTGACGACGCGACCTCCGGCGGGGCGCACTTCACCCGACTGCCGGTCGTTCCGGCTCGCGCGCCCAGCATGGGGTATGCGCGGTGGGCCGCGACCCGACGGCTGGGCCGTCTCGGCCGTGCGACGAGGTGGCGCCGGTCCCTCCCCGTGACCCGCTCCTACGCCAAGGCGTTCGTCCCCGAGCTGCGACGCCTGGTGCCGGACGTGGTCCACGTCCACGACGTCCACCTCCTGGGCGCAGTCCACGAGGCATTCGCCGGGGCACCCGGCGGGCCGGCGGTGGTCTACGACGCCCACGAGTACGTCGCCAGCCTCGCCGTGTCGGGGGCGCGGACGCAACGGGCCGTCGACGGGTGGGCCGCCCTGGAGGGGGAGTTCATTCGAGAGGCCGACCGGGTGGTCACCGTCAGCCCCGGGATCGCCGAGCGGATCCGCCTCGACCACGGGCTGGCCACCACGCCGGCCGTCGTCTACAACGCCCCGCTCGTGTGGCCGATCCCGCGCGCGTCGCGCCACCTGCGCGCGGAGGCCGGCGTCACGACGGACCAGCGGCTGGTCGTGTACTCGGGCGCCCTCAGCGCGGCTCGCGGCCTCGAGACCGTCGTCCGCGCGCTCCCCCGGCTCCCCTCGATCGTGCTCGCCGTGGTGGCGGTCCCGTACCCCCACCCGATGGCCGGCGCGTTGCTCGAGCTGGCCGGTGACCTGGGGGCGGGGGAACGGCTGCGGTTCGTCCCACCGGTTCCGTCACACGAGGTGCCGGCCTACCTCTCCACCGCCGACGTCGCCGTCAGTCCCATCATCGGGACGTCGGTGAGCTACGACATGGCCCTACCCAACAAGCTGTTCGAGTTCCTCCACGCAGGGCTTCCGGTCGTCACGAGCGACATCGCCGCGATGAGTGCCTTCGTGCGGGAGCACCGCCTCGGTGAGGTCTTCCGGCAGGGCGACCCCGCCTCGTGCGGCGACGCGTTGCGCCGAGTGCTGGCATCGCCGCCGGCGCCGGCCCCGGCGGCCCTCCGGGAGGAGTTCTCCTGGCAGGGCCAGGAGGCGGCGCTGGTCGAGGTCTACCGTCGCCTCCAGGAGCGCGTCCCCTCGCTCGCCGCCCTGCGGACCCCGACGGCACCCTGGTCCGAAGAGGACCTGCTGCTCGAGTTCGCCTGAGACGGTGTGCCGTCAGTCCCAGTCGACGACGACCTCAGGGAACGGTTCACTCCCGCGGGCCGGCCCCGGGGTCGCCGCTCGTGCGTAGGCGGCCGCGAGTGGCGCCTCCTGCGCCTGCCAGCTCCACTCCCGGACCAAGCGCGCTCGACGTTCCCCGTCCGTGTACGGCGAAGGGTCGTCGAGCACCTCGCGGACTGCTCGGGCGAGGTCCTGCGCGTCACCCGAGCGGAACACGACACCGATGCCGTGGTCGCGGACGAACGCCGACATGGCACGGATGTCGCTCGTCACCACGGGTCGGCCGGAGTGCAGCATCTCGAAGAGCTTGTTCGGAAGGGCGGCCTCGTGGTTGGCAGGACCCCGGAGGATCGGACTGACCGCCACGTCGGCCGCGGCCAGGTAGGCCGGCACGTGGTCGGCCGGCACGGGCGGCAGCAGGTGCAGCCGGTCGGTCACGCCCAGGCGTGCCGCCAGTGACGTCAGGTCCTGAGCGCGCGGGTGCGGGAAGGGCACGACGACGAGTGCGGTGTGCAGGGCCGGCTCGTGGACGAGGGCTTCGATCATCGTGTCGACGCCGCGAGGCGCCGTGGCCGCACCGGGGTAGACCATGAGCGGCACGTCGGGTCCGATGCCGCAGTCGCGGCGCAGGTCGCGAACCTCGCCGACGGGGGCGGCGCCGGCCACGGGGGCATTGAGGACGACGGTGGGGGGATGTGACGGGTGGAGGCGTTCGGCGAGCGCACGTGCGGTGTCCTCGGACACCGTGAGCAGGGCCGCCGCTCGCGGGACCAGGGCGCGCTCGGTGCGCAGCAGGCGGCGGTGGTAGTTGTGCAGGGTGACGTTCTCCGGCGGGACTCCGGCGAAGTCCTCCCGGGCGTCATAGACGACCTGGCACGTGCGACCCGTCTCCTCACGGACCCGCCCGGCGGCGGCGAAGGCGAGGGGCAGCATGCGGGGGTCGTGGCAGTGGACGACATCGGGCAGCAGCCGGACGAGCTCGGTGCCGTACGTGGCGCGGAAGTCGCGCTGCGCGGCCGACCACAGGTAGGCACCTTCCCGGTCCCAGGCGCGCAGCCGCCCGTCGGCCCACTTCTCCGCCCTCTGGAGCCGGACGTTCAGCGGTTTCTCGAAGCGCCGAAGCCGCCTGACCGGGATCCGCACCAGTCTGCGGGGCTTGTCGCGCAGGGGTGAGGTGGGGACGAGCAGGGTCACACGCGCGCTCCCGATGCGACCCTCACGGCGCCTCCGCGTGCCGGAACGACCCAGGACGACGACGTCGTAGCCGATGCGCGCCAAGGAGATGCCGAGCTTCTTCGCGCGTGAGTCGGTCTCCACGTCGGTGGGACGGACGAGGACGACGAGGGGCCGCGACCGCGGGCTGGTCCGGTCGTTCGCTGGGCTCATCCACGGGCTCCTCGTCGGGGGTCTCCGCCTCGGTCGGACGCGGCCCCGGGAGCGGGACGCGGTGAGCACCCTAACGCAGTGCCCAGTAGAGTGACCGCGGCCAGATGGGAGAGGTGCTTCCGTCGGAGAGGACACTCGTGCCCACGAGGATCGAGCCCAGCGCAGACGTCTCCGCAGACGCCAGCCTGGGGGACGGAACCTCCGTCTGGCACCTGGCACAGGTACGCGAGGGGGCCGTGCTGGGCACGAACTGCATCGTGGGACGGGGGGCCTACGTCGGCACCGGGGTGAGGATGGGTGACAGCTGCAAGCTGCAGAACTACGCCCTCGTGTACGAGCCCGCGGTCCTCGAGGACGGCGTCTTCGTCGGCCCCGCCGCCGTCTTCACCAACGACCAGTACCCGCGCTCGATCGATCCCGACGGCAGGCTCAAGCGGGGCGATGACTGGGAGGCCGTGGGGGTGACGGTGCGCACGGGCGCGTCCATCGGTGCCCGTGCCGTCTGCGTCGCCCCTGTGACGATCGGGCGATGGGCGCTCGTCGCGGCGGGGTCGGTGGTCATCGCCGATGTCCCGGACTTCGCGCTCGTCGCGGGGGTTCCGGCTCGCCGGATAAGGTGGGTCGGCCGAGCCGGGGTCCCGCTCGAAGCGGGCCCCGACGGGACCTGGACCTGCCCGCGGACGGGCGAGACGTACATCGAAGAGGACGACCGCCTGATGGAGGCTGCACAGTGACCGAGTTCATCCCACCCGCCAAGCCGCTCATCGGCGACGAGGAGCGCGAGGCGGTCGATCGGGTCCTGCGCAGCGGGATGCTCGCCCAGGGGCCCGAGGTCAAGGCCTTCGAGGCGGAGTTCTCCGAGCACTTCGGACTCGGGCGCTCGTGCGTCGCCGTCAACTCCGGGACCTCAGGTCTGCACCTCGGGCTGCTGTCGTCCGGGGTGACCGAGGGCGACGAGGTGATCGTCCCGTCGTTCACCTTCGCCGCGACCTGCAACTCCGTGGCACTCACCGGAGCCACCCCCGTCTTCGCCGACATCGGCGCGCACGACTTCTGCCTGGACCCGGCATCCGTCGAGGCTGCGATCACCGAGCGCACGGTCGGCATCATGCCGGTGCACCTCTACGGCCACCCGGCGAGGATGCTCGAGCTCCAGGCCGTGGCCGACCGGCACGGCCTGATGATCTTCGAGGACGCCGCTCAGGCCCACGGGGCCTCACTGGGTGGGACGCCGGTGGGTGCCTTCGGGCGCTTCGCGATGTTCTCTCTCTACCCCACGAAGAACATGACCTCGGGAGAGGGCGGCATGGTCTCCGTGGCGGACGCCGACACCGAACGTCTTCTGCGCCTGTACCGCAACCAGGGGATGGAGCAGCAGTACCACAACGAGGTCGTGGGCTTCAACGCCCGGATGACCGACATCCACGCCGCCATCGGCCGGGTCCAGCTCACCAAGGTCGACGGCTGGACCAAGACGCGGCAGGAGAACGCCGCCTTCCTCACGGCCCACCTGTCCGGGGTGACTCCGCCTCCGGTGGCGGACGGTGCCGTCCACGTCTACCACCAGTACACCGTGCGTGTCCCCGAGGACCGGAACGGCTTCGCGAAGGCCCTGCGCGAGGAGCACAACGTCGGCTCGGGGATGTTCTACCCCGTGCCGAACCACGAGCTGAAGCCCTTCCAGGTCGACGTCGACCTGCCGGAGACCAGGCGGGCCGCCGCGGAGTGCCTGTCGCTGCCCGTCCACCCGTCGCTGAGCCAGGAGGACCTCGAGCGGATCGTCGCCGCGGTCAACACCCTCGCGGCGGCTGGTGCCTGACGGTGCCCGACCTGCGTGCTGGACTCATCGGGCTGGGGATGATGGGGCGTCACCATGCCCGGGTGCTCGGGTCGCTGCCGGGCGTCGAGCTCGTGGCGGTCGCCGACCCCGGGGGCGATGTCCACGGCGCCGCCGCGGGGCGTCCGGTGCACGAGGACATCCACCAGCTCATCGCCGCCGGCATCGACTACTGCATGGTCGCCGTGCCGACGGCCTACCACGAAGAGGTGGGCCTCGCGCTCGCGGAGGCGGGCGTCCACGCGATCATCGAGAAACCGCTCGCGCCGGACACCCCGGCGGCCGAGAAGCTCGCGAACGCCTTCGCGACGAGGGGCCTCGTCGGCGCCGTGGGCCACATCGAGCGCTACAACCCCGCCCTCCAGCAGGCCAGGGCCCGCCTCGAGGCCGGCGACCTCGGCGAGGTGCACCAGGTGGCCACCCGCCGCCAGGGTCCCTTCCCTGCTCGCATCGCCGATGTGGGCGTGGTCAAGGACCTCGGGACCCATGACATCGACCTCACGGCGTGGGTCACCCAGCAGAGCTTCGTGACCGTGGCGGCGCGCACGGCATACAAGAGCGGCCGCGAGCACGAGGACCTCGTGGCCGTGGTCGGCCAGCTGTCGAACGGCACGGTGACCAACCACCTCGTCAACTGGCTCTCGCCGCTCAAGGAGCGCGTCACGATCATCACCGGCGAGCGGGGCACCCTTGTCGCGGACACCCTCACAGCGGACCTCACCTACTACGCCAACGGTGAGGTGGCGACGACGTGGGACGACATCGCCAACTTCCGTGGCGTGTCCGAGGGCGACGTCGTGCGCTACGCCATCCCCAAGCCCGAGCCCCTTCGCGTCGAGCACGAGCAGTTCCGGAACGCGGTGCTCGGCGAGGACGCCGACATCGTGACCCTCGAGCAGGGACTCGCTACCGTGCGCGTCGCCGAGGCCTGTATCCAGTCGGCCGCCACGGGGCAGACCATCACCGTCTGAGCGTGGGCTCTGCCCCGGGTGTCAGCGGGGCGTGGGCTCTGCCCCGGGTGTCAGCGGGCGAGCCCGAGGTGTTCCATCGTGGGGCCGATGCCGTTGACCGCGGCGGCCGCGCGGTTCCGCCTCGACGCCTCCCACACCATGTAGACGGCCCCGGCATCCAGTGCGGTGATGACGTCGGCACTGTCGAGTGCGGACAGGGCGGCCCGGTTGTGGAGGGCGGCCAACCACCACATCGTCGAGGCGCCGAGCACACGCCTCGCCGGCTTGAAGGTCGCGCGACGAGTGAGGTTCCGCGCGACGATGGAGACCCACTGCCTGCTGTACTTGCGCGGGGGGTTCGCCTTGTCGACGTAGACCGGTGCCGCCCGCTGGCGCAGGACGATCACCTCGTCGGCAGGAGCGGACGCGTCGGCACCTCGGACGAGGGGCCCCACGAGGACGACCCGCCCACCGTTGTCGCGGATCTGCTCGATGGAGGTGTGCACGATCTGCGGAACGGGTCCGGTGTGGCAGAGCACGACGAGCCGACCGGCGACGTGGGGGACCGGGGCCTGCCGTTCCGGCAGCAGGCTGCCGGGGGTCTCCACGGCGGACAGGGTCGAGGGTTCCCCGGTGGCGCGGTCCTTCACGGGGCCGACTCCACCAGGGCGGGCGCGAGGTGCAAGGTCAACCGTTGAACCGCCGGTTCGATCTGGGCGTACCTCTCGTATCGCTCCGCGTACTGCCGGGCTCGCGCCCGGTCCTCGACGCTGGCCCGCTCCACGAGCTCGGCCGTGGCGATGAACGCCCGCGCGAGGTCCTCGGCGGTCAGCCCGTCGTTGCGGACCCACAGCGGGTAGTCCCGAAGGACCTCGGTCGCCGCGTGGTCCTTCCCGTGAGCCGACATGACGGGCAGACCGGTCGACACGTAGTCGAAGACCTTGCCCGACGTGACGTACCGTCCCCCGACGAGGCTGAGGACCAGCGCGTCCCAGGACGCGTACACGGCCGCCGTCTCCGCCTTGGCGACCGGACCGCCGTAACTGATCCCCTGGTCCGCGTACTCGGCGATGATGCGCGCGTGGGCGTTGACCCCTCGGGCCGAGCCCGCCCCCAGGTGCCCACGGAAGACGAAGGACGACCGGGCTATCACGTCGCTGCGTTCCCCCGCGAGGCGCCAACCCTCGCACAGCGCGCGGGTGCGCTCGGCCTTGAAGGTCACCGTGCCGAGGTAGCCGAAGACGAGACCCTCGTCCTTCTCCGGGTGGCGCAGCGGGATGCGGTTGGTGCCGATGGCCACGTCGGAGCCGTTCATGACGATCCGCAGGTCGTCCGCGCGATGCGGGTACAGCTGGGCGTAGGCGTCGCGGATGGGTGAGTTCACGAACCACGCCTCGTGGGCGGCCGCCATCAGCCGCTGCTCGATCCGTCCCCGACGGCTCGTCGGAGAGAAGGCCGGCCTGTCATGGATGATGTCGATCGACCAGGCGTCGCGGTAGTCGAGCACGAAGGGCACCCGGGCCTGTTCCCAGAGGTCGAGAGCCGGCCCGAAGAAGGTGTACGGCGCAGCAGAGGTGAGGACGAGGTCGACCGGGTCGCGGTCGTGGATCGCCCTGGTCGCCTCGACGAGCTCGCCGTACCAGCGGCCGAACACCAGCTCCGGGAACTGACGGACGTCCTGCCGGCGGTGCCACTTCATCCACTGCTTGGGCCGCTGGGCCCGCAGCCGGCTGTAGGTGCGGATGTCGGTCTCGAGGTCCTCGCGGTACAGGGGGAGCCGCTCCACCTCGATCTCCGGGTCGACGAGATCCAGGAGCGACTCGTCGAGTCCGTGCTCGCGAAGCCACGCGTCCTTGGACAGGGTCAGGACGGTGACCCGCCACCCGGCCCGGTTGAACGAGTTCGCGGTGGCCAGCATGCGGTAGGTGCAGGACTTCGCCGCCGGGGGGAAGCCCCAGGCGAGGTACAACAGGTGCGGTCTGCTCACGATGTGGTGGGTCCTCAGTCTCACGTGCGGGTCCGGTCGAGCAGCAGGGCGTCCAGCTGCGGGCGGACGACCGACCAGTCATAACGTCCGAGCGTCCACTCTGCCAGCGACGCTGCGCGTTCACCAATCGCCCCCGCCCGGGTCGCCTCCAGGACGCGGGCCGCACCCTCACCGGCCGTCTCGACGACCCACTCGTCGGGGAACATCGTCCTGGCACCGCCCCAACGCGCCACGTACGGCCAGTTGCGCACGACGGGGAGCGCACCGCTCGCCGCCCCCTGGATGAGGCCCTCGTGCGTGCCCTCCCGGCGGCTCGAGCTGAGCATCACGCCGACGTGGCGCAGCGCCTCGGGGACGTCGTCACTGAAGCCCGGACGCTCGACGGCGTCGCCCAGCGCGGCGATGCGGCGGAGCAGCGCGTCGCGGTATGCCGTGGCCGCGCCGGTGAGGTTGCTGGTCGGGAAGTTGCTCCCGACGAGCCGTAGGCGCCACCGCTCGTCGTGCTCACGGAGGGCCTCCAGCAGGTCGAGCGCCCACGCCGGGTCCTTCGTGACGTTGTTCCACCCGAGGAGCCCGAGGGTGAACTCCGCGCCGGGGTGCTTGGGCCGCAGGTAGGGAGCGAGGACGTTGCGGTTGGGGATCGTATGGATACGGGCGTGCGCCACCATCTCCGGCACGGTGACCTCGCACAGGGCCCGGATGTGCGGCGACACGAAGACGATGTCGTCGATGCCTGCCCAGTTGGTGTGCATCGGCATCGGGGTGAACGCCTCGTAGCTGTGGATCCGGGCGACGACCCGTGCTCGCAGCTCGGGGAGCATCGAGACCCACGGGAGGGCCCGGTGCCCCCACTCGACGAACACCGTGTCCGCCCAGTCGAACGCCTCGCGCACCTCGGGGGGTGGGTCGACACCGCCACCACCGGTGGCCTGTCGCAGCCGGTCCTTGACCAGGTCCACGGGCTGCGCGCGCCACGGGCCGTCGGGGATCTCCTTGAGGTCGACCGTGCGGACCTCGACGCCCGCGGTGTTGCGGTAGTCGTCGATGATCTCGCCGACGAAGTTCCAGTTCATGAACGTCGTCACGAGGAGGCGGTGCGGCCGCGTGGCCGGGTCTCCGGCGGGCGGGCGGCGGCCGTCCCCGGCCCTGGTGGCCAGGCGGAACGTCGACGACTCCACGAAGGGCGCCAGGAAGGTGTCCGGGTCGGTGGAGAGGGGGGACGGGATGTCCTCGAAGTGCAGCGTCCGATGGAACCCGAGGTTGAACGCCTCCTGGAGACGTGTCCCGGCGGCATCGAGGTCCTCTCGGCCGAGCGCGCGGTCCGCCGCCGCCAGGAGGTCACGGGCACGGTCCCAGAGGTCGGCGGGCACGGTGCCCTGTCGGAGCTCGAGTGCCAGCCGCTGGACCGTCAGCAGGAGGCGCGAGTCGGGCGACCGCAGCGCGGTCTCACCCGCCGCGTAGACCGCGATCGCCGTCTCCACCTCCCCTCGCCGGGCCAGGCGTCGACCGAGCCCGAGCGCCTGGCCGGCCAGTCGGTCCTGGCGGCCGAGAGCTCCCAGGCGGGTGCGCAGGCGCCACGCTGCGAGCAGCCGGGCGCGATGGCGCTCGTCGGGGATCACGACGTGGTCGAGCACCTTCTCGAGCCTGGAGCGGGCCTGTCGGGGCGTCCTCGGCAGCGCCCTCGCGACGCGGGCGCCGCGTCGCGCGGCCCTCACCCCGGGCCGCAGCATCCGGCGGACCGGCGGCGGCACCGCCGTGCGCAGGCCGCTCACCGACGGTTGCTCACGAGGGCCGTGACCACCGCGTGGGCGGCGTGGCCGTCGCCGTACGGGGTCTCGTCCGTCGCCGGAGGTTCGGGGCGGGCGACGAGCGCCGGCAGGTCGGCCGGGTCGAGGGCGAGGACGTTCCACCCGAGGTCCACGGTCTCGGTCCACTCCGTCTCGGTGCGCACGGTCGTGCACGGCGTGCGGAGGAGGAACGCTTCCTTCTGGAGCCCGCCGGAGTCCGTGACGACGTGGTGCGCGTTCCTCACCGCTCTCACCATGGCCGGGTAGTCGAGGGGCTCGATGGTGTGCAGCGATCCCTCGTCGAGGTCGATCCCGTGGTGGCGCGCCCGCTGCACGAGGCGCGGGTGGGCCGTGAGGACCACCGGGATGGGCAGCGACGCGAGCCCCTTGACGATGCCCCGCAGGCGCTCGGGGTCGTCGGTGTTCTCGGCGCGGTGGATGGTCGAGAGGACGTAGCGGTCGCCGACACCCTCGGGCAGGGCCGCGCGCACGTCGCCCACCCTGTCGGCCACCATGAGGCAGACGTCGGTCATGACGTCTCCGGTCATCATCGACCGGGCCGCCAGCCCTTCGGCGGCGAGGTGTCCCATCGCCACCTCGGTCGGGGCGAGGCAGAGGTCGGCCGCGTGGTCCGTGAGGACCCGGTTGTGCTCCTCGGGCATCTGACGGTTGAACGAGCGCAGACCCGCTTCGAGGTGCGCGAGCGGGATGTGCAGCTTCACCGCCGACAGGGCACCGGCGATCGTGGAGTTCGTGTCGCCGTAGACGAGCACCCAGTCGGGCGCGTGCTCCTCGAGGACGGCGTCGAGGGAGGACAGCATGGCACCGGTCTGGACGCCGTGGCTGCCGGAGCCGACCCCGAGGTGCACGTCCGGCTCAGGGATGTCCAGGTCGTCGAAGAAGACGTCGCTCATCCGCACGTCGTAGTGCTGGCCGGTGTGCACGATGACGTGGTCGTGTCGCGCCGACTCGAGGGCGTGCGCGATGGGGGCCAGCTTGACGAACTGTGGACGGGCACCGACGATGCTGAGGACCTTCATTCGGGCAAGCCTAGGTCCCGTCGTGGAGTACCCTTGCACACGCCCGCGAACGGGGGGTCGCGGACGCCGTACACTCCACCACCACTCAGGAGCGCCATCACGAGCGCGCCGTGACGCCAAGGAACCTGCACACGTGACTCGACGACCGTCCATCCTGACGCTGCTGGCACTCGGCCTCTGTGCCGCTCTCCTCGTGGCGCCGACCGCGTCGGCTGGGTCCGTCACCTCGGTGACGAGCGCGCTGGGAGGTGTCGTCGAGGTCGTGCCCGACCCCACCACCGGCACGGTGCCCGACGACTTCGGCCGCCTAGAGGGGACGCCGAGCGCCCCGAAGCGGGATGTTCGCCTGGTCAAGGAGCGCCAGGAGGCAGCCCGGCTCCAGGCGGCCGACGGGGACCGTACGGCAACCGTCCCGATCAGTGGCTACACGCTCTCCACCGAGGTCATGCAGCGGGTCGCCGTGGGGACGCGGGGCTACGAAAGCACCTCCGTGTCCCCACGGGGTGGGTGGGGCACCCGTGATGCCACCGGAGTGCGGATGTTCGTCTGGCCGGGGCAGACCACCCAGTGGAACCATCCGGTCGGTCAGGCGCAGTACGCGCTGCACAACCTCAACTCGTACCGCCTGACCAAGGACCCCGTCTACCTCGAGACGGCCGCGAAGAACGCCCAGCGCCTCGTCGACCGGCGGGTCGAGTCCGCCGGCGCCTGGTACTACCCCTACGACTTCGACTTCGCGGTCCACGGTGACACGAGCGAGACCCTCCAGGCTCCGTGGTACTCGGCCATGGCGCAGGGGCAAGCCCTCTCGGTCTTCGTCCGGTTGTTCGAGGTCACCGGCGACGCCCAGTGGCGGCTCGCCGCCGACGCGACGTTCCTCAGCCTGCTCCAGGCCCCGGAGGGGACGGCGCCGTTCTCGTCGCGGGTCGACGGTGCCGGACGGCTCTGGCTGGAGGAGTACCCGCGCTACCCGGTCGCGGACAGCGAGATGGTGCTCAACGGGCACGTCTTCGCGATGTACGGACTGCACGACTACTGGCAGCTGACCGGGGACGATGCGGCTCGCCGGCTCTTCCTGGGTGCCCTGTGGACCATCGAGCGGAGCGTGGTCTCGGAGTTCCGCAGGGTCAACTGGCTCAGCGTCTACTCCCTGCGGCACAAGGTGAACACGCCGAGCTACCACCCGGTCCACGTCGAGCAGTTCCTCGTGCTCTGGCGGATGACCAAGGACAGCCGGTGGATCACCTCCGCCAGCCTGTTCCGCACCGACTACCCCAGACCGGCCCAGACCGGGCAGCTGCGGATCACCCCCAAGGTCCGCACGATGTACCGGATCAACTCCGCGGGAGCGATCTCCTCGACCCGGAGCGTCGCGTTCTCCCGGACCACCGGCGCGCCGTACGACCGCCGTCAGCGGCTCAAGGGCGGACCGATCGCCTACCGCATCTCGGCCGGCGCCTACGCCGGCTGGTGGGTGGCGGAGGGCTTCGGCATCGCCTGGGGACTCGGCGCCATCGACCGCCACGGCTACCTCCCCGAGACCCCCGTGGTCTTCCGCGCCGGATCGACGTTCACGGCATACCGACTCGACTCCGCGGGCAACGTCGTGGGACACAAGACCATCACGATCAGTGCGACGAGCTCGTCGATGGCTCCGACGCGCTACAGCGGGATCGTCATGGGCCGCCCGAGCTACCTCTTCCACAGCGGCGCGCTCGCCGGGTACTGGCTGCCCCTGCAGGCCAAGATCTACCTCCCGTGATGCGGGCGCCGCGTCGGGCCGAAGGGCTCGGGGCGGCGGAGCGCGCTGGGGACGACGGTGCCCGGACGGGGCCGGCGTTCGGCACCAGTAGGATGACGCGGCGCCCCCCGGCCCTCCCGGCGCCCCGAACTCCCGTCGTCCGAAAGAGGTATGAGTGAAGATCGCGGTCGTTGCCCTCGGAAAGATCGGGCTGCCCCTGGCGGTGCAGTTCGCGAGCAAGGGACACGACGTCGTCGGTGTCGACGTGAACCAGGCCGTCGTCGACCTCGTCAACGCCGGCACGGAGCCCTTCCCCGGTGAGGCGGAGCTGGCGGACCGGCTCGCGACGCTCGTGCCCGCGGGACGTCTGCGGGCCACCACGGACTACGCCGACGCGATTCCCGGCGCGGATGCCGTGGTCATCGTCGTCCCCCTGTTCGTCGACGACGAGAGCTGGCAGCCGGACTTCGGGTGGATGGACTCGGCCACCCGGGCACTGGGCGAGCACCTCACCCCCGGCACGCTCGTGTCCTATGAGACGACCCTGCCGGTGGGTACCACGCGCACCCGCTGGAAGCCGATGATCGAGGAGGTCTCCGGACTCACCGAGGGCGTCGACTTCCACCTCGTCTTCTCGCCCGAGCGGGTGCTCACCGGCCGGGTCTTCGCCGACCTGCGCAAGTACCCCAAGCTCGTCGGTGCCCTCAGCGAGGAGGGCGCGAAGACCGCCAAGGAGTTCTACGAGGCGGTGCTCGACTTCGACGAGCGCACGGACCTCGATCGGCCGAACGGCGTGTGGGACCTCGGCAGCCCGGAGGCGTCGGAGCTCGCGAAGCTCGCCGAGACGACGTACCGCGACGTCAACATCGGGCTCGCCAACCAGTTCGCCCGGTTCGCCGAGCAGAACGGCATCGACGTCCACGCGGTCATCGAGGCGTCGAACAGCCAGCCCTACAGTCACATTCACCGTCCGGGCATCGCCGTGGGTGGCCACTGCATCCCGGTCTACCCGCGCCTCTACCTCTTCAACGACCCCGACGCCACGGTGGTGCGAGCCGCGCGTGAGGCCAACGCGGGGATGCCGGACCACGCCATCACCCTGTTGGAGGGCGCGTTCGGCGACCTCGCGGGCGCCCGCGTGGCGGTGCTCGGCGCTGCCTACCGCGGTGGCGTCAAGGAGACGGCGTTCTCGGGCGTCTTCCCGCTCGTGGCGGGGCTCAGAGAGCGTGGAGCCACGGCCCTGGTGCACGACCCGATGTACTCGGACGACGAGCTTGCGGGGTTCGGCTTCGAGCCCTACCACGTGGGGGAGCAGGTCGACGCCGCTCTGGTGCAGGCCGATCACGCGATGTACCGCGAGCTGGACGAGGCCAGTCTCCCGGGGCTGAGGGCCATCGTCGACGGACGACAGGTCACCGACCCCGCGCGTTTCGACGGGGTCGTGCACCGGGTCATCGGGCTCGCTCGCTGATCCGGGCGGTGGGTCTGCGGCTGGCCGGCGTCAGGCGAGGGCGACGGTGAACGGGGCCCCGGTGGCCGCGCGCACGTCGTCCACGGTGACCTCGGGCGCGAGCTCGCGGAGCACGAGCCCGTCGGCCGCCACGTCGAGCACGGCGAGGTCGGTGATGATGCGCTGCACCACGGCTTTCCCGGTGAGGGGCAGGGAGCACTCCTCCACGATCTTGTGCGAGCCGTCCCGGGCGACGTGCTCCATGAGCACGACGACCTTCTTCGCCCCGTGGACGAGGTCCATGGCGCCGCCCATGCCCTTGACCATCTTTCCGGGGATCATCCAGTTGGCGATGTCCCCGCGGGCCGAGACCTGCATGGCCCCGAGGATCGCGGCGTCGACCTTGCCGCCGCGGATCATGCCGAACGACGTCGCCGAGTCGAAGTAGGAGGCGCCCCTGCGCACCGTGACCGTCTCCTTGCCGGCATTGATGAGGTCGGGGTCGACGGCGTCCTCGGTCGGGTACGCGCCGACGCCGAGGATGCCGTTCTCGGACTGGAGGACGATCTCGACGTCGTCGGGGACGTAGTTCGGCACGAGGGTGGGCAGGCCGATGCCGAGGTTGACGTAGGCGCCGTCCTCGAGCTCTGCTGCGGCGCGGGCGGCCATCTGGTCACGGGTGAGTGGCACGGGTCAGGCCTCCTGCGTCGTCGGGCTGGCGGCCGCGGGCGTGACGGTGCGGCGCTCGATGCGCTTGTCGGCGGCCTGCTCGGGGGTGAGGGGCAGGACGCGCTGGACGTAGATGCCCGGGAGGTGCACGGCATCCGGGTCGAGCTCTCCCGGCTCCACGAGCTCCTCCACCTCGGCCACCGTCACCCGGCCCGCCATGGCGGCCAGCGGGTTGAAGTTGCGGCTGGACTTGTTGAAGACGAGGTTGCCGTGCCGGTCGCCCTTCCACGCGCGCACGAGTCCGAAGTCGGCGACGATCGCCTGCTCGAGGACGTACTCGCGTTCCTCGCCGTTGCGCTCGAAGACCCGGACCTCCTTCGCCGGCGACGAGACCGCGACGGTGCCGTCCGCGGCATACCGCCAGGGAAGTCCGCCGTCGGCGACCTGGCTCCCCACACCGGTCGGAGTGAAGAACGCGGGGATGCCGGCACCGCCCGCCCGGAGCCGTTCGGCGAGCGTCCCCTGCGGGGTCAGCTCGACCTCGAGCTCGCCCTCGAGGTACTGGCGGGCGAACTCCTTGTTCTCCCCGACGTACGAGGAGACCATCCGCCGGATCTGGCGGGACCCGAGGAGGATGCCCAGCCCCCAGTCGTCGACGCCGCAGTTGTTGGAGACGACCTCGAGGTCGGAGATGCCGGTCCGGTGGAGCTCGGCGATGAGGACCGAGGGGATGCCGCAGAGCCCGAAGCCGCCGACGGCGAGGGTGGCCCCGTTCGAGATCCCGGCGACAGCCTCTGCGGGGCTGGAGACGACTTTGTCCATGGCGGGCACTCTAGTGACCGGTGGCCCGCGCGGTGGTGCCCCCTCCCCCCGCGGGCGCGCAGGACCTCCTGTCGTGCCCCGTGGAACGCGGAGATCTTGCGCTACTCGTGGGGCTGCTGAGAAGTACATTCATGTAATTACCCCGCTCGGGTTGCGGGACGCAGGTGACAGGTGGGACAAAAGGGGGATCTGGTGGTCTTCGTGTGACAGATGTGACTTCTGCGACGAAGGCGGCCCGGTGCGCCTTCGACATCGGAGGAGGCGGTCGTTCACCTCGAGGAGCCCCGCCGTGCCCACCCCTCAGCCTGTTGCGCGCAGTGACTGGCGCCTCCCCGCCCGGACCCTCGGAGCGCTGTCTGCCTCGGCCATCGCGTTCCCGCTGATGGGCTCGACGGCGCAGGCCGCCACGACGGTCCCCTACCCCACACCACCTGTTCCGCTCCCGAGGGCCCTCGACGTCGCCCCGCCGTACCAGAAGGGCACGATGTGCCTGACGTACAACCAGCCGGGAGCCGTCGCGTTCGTGAAGATGCTCAACGCGACCTACGGTTACCGCACCTGGGGCATCCTCCGGCACTGCGCGGCCGAGCACGGCGAGGGCAGGGCTCTGGACTGGATGATCAACGCGAACGACCCCTCGCAGCTCGCGCTGGCGAACGCGATCACCCGCTGGCTCGCGGCGCCCGACAGCCAGGGCCGCGCCGGCGCGATGGCGAAGCGCTTCGGGATCAACTACATCATCTGGAACCGCCAGATGTGGCGCGCCTACGACACGGCCCGGGGGTGGGCGCCGTACTACGGCGTCTCCCCGCACACCGACCACATCCACATCTCCTTCAACTGGGACGGCGCACGCATGCGGTCGTCCTGGTGGAGCGGGGTGGCGGTGACGACGCCGCTCACCGGCCCGAACTACACCGCCCCGCCACCCGTGCCGGTGATCACCGCCAGCGGCTACCCCCTGCTCGTGCAGGGTGCGACCGGCCCCGACGTCGCCCTCGCCCAGAAGGTCATCGGTGTGACGGCGGACGGCAAGTTCGGTCCGATCACCGCGGCCGCACTGGGCACGTGGCAGACGAAGTACGGCGTTCCCGCCACGAGGGCACTGGACAACGCCACGTGGTCGAAGATGGTGGCGCTGGGGCTCATCCCGAGCCGCACGGCCCACCCGCTCGCGAAGTACGTCAACGTCGTCCTCAAGCGGGGATCCACCGGTGAGGCGGTCAAGGCCCTCCAGAAGTACATCGGCGGTCTCGTCGTCGACGGGTCCTACGGGCCCCTCACCGAGTCACGGGTCAAGGCCTACCAGCAGGCCAAGGGCCTGACCGTCACCGGCATCACGGACGCCAAGGTGTGGAACGCCCTCATCGCAGGGTCGACGGTGGCCGCGCCCACGACGGCGACCGCGCACCCCCTGGCGAAGTACGCGGGCCTCACGCTCCGGCTGTGGTCGAAGGGAGAGGCCGTCTCGGCGCTCCAGAAGTACATCGGCGGCCTCGTCGTCGACGGCTCGTACGGACCGCTGACCGAGGGGCGGGTCAAGGCCTACCAGAAGTCGAAGGGGCTCGTCGTCACCGGCGTCACCGATGCCGCGGTGTGGAAGGCTCTCATGGCCGACCACCCGGTCACGAGCACGACCACCTCGGGATCGACGGTGACGTCGCTGGCCACCGAGTTCACCCCGTACAAGGCGACGGTCCTGCGGCTGGGGGCGACGGGTACCGCCGTGAAGGTCCTCCAGCGTGGCCTCGGCGGCCTCGTGGTGGACGGGTCGTTCGGCTCCCTGACCCTCGCGGCGGTCAAGCAGTTCCAGACCTCCAGGGGTCTGAGCGCCACGGGGGTCGTCGACGCCGCGACGTGGAAGGCGCTGGAGCTCAAGGTCCACCCGCTCTACCCCTACTGGGGCATCGTCCTCAAGCGCGGGTCCACGGGCACCCCGGTCGTGGCCCTGCAGAAGGCGTTGCGCATCACCGCGGACGGGTCCTTCGGCCCGATCACCGAGGCCGCCGTCAAGGCCGTGCAGCTGAACGCCAAGCTGACCCAGACAGGCGTCGTGGGAACCCTCACCTGGAAGGCCGTCGAGGCGCGCATGCCACGCTGACACGGCATGCATCGTTCCCGAACCACGTGCGGGAGTGGGGAATCGGCGGTTTCGGGATCAGAGGCGGGCGTCGCGGCCGCTCGGTCACACGCGCGCGACGTCGTGGCCAGCGGCTCAGGCCGTGGAGGTGACGCCTTCACTGGCCAGCCGCGCCTGAAGTGCCTTCGCGCCGGGCTCCCCACGGGTCAGCACGACGGAGCCGTCGCCGGTCAGGGCGCCCAGCGCCAGCCGGATGAACGCCGCCGTGTCCGTCGACGCGGTGTGCACCCGGTCGGCGGTGCCGTCGCCCGGCACGATCTCGCCGTATGCCGTGTCGGCGCCGCCCGCTCGCAGCGCCGGGTCGTCGTCAGCCGGCTCGTCCCACGGGTCGAACACGTCACCGTGTGTGGCGAGCTCTCGGGCCTCGTCGACGACCCCCGGAGGCACGGGGACCGGTGCCGAGCGGGCCAGGGCTGCGAGGGTGACGAGCACCGCACGGTCGGTGTGGGCGGCGGCCGTGGGGTCGTCGGTGACGAGGACCTTCCGGTCATCGAACGACCTGGACGGATCGGCATCTCCGGTCCGAGCGGCATCCCCGGTCCGCCCTGCACCCGAGTGGGCAGGGGGGTGGCTGAGGACGGCATCGCGGCGCGGGTGCGAATCCGTGGTGTGGTGGGAGGGCAGCTCGACACACCCGCCGACGGACCACACGGCCAGCGCCCAGTAGAGAGTGCGCCAGTGCGGCGGCAGGTCGAGCACCACGACGGAGCCCGGTCCGACGTCGAGGTCGTCCTGCAGGAGGTTCGCGGCCTTGGCCACCCAGTTGGCGAGCACGCGGGCGGACAGCTCGATGCGCTCGCCACGGGTGGGGGAGTCGGTGTCGTCGTAGACCGTCACGCGCGGCCGCCCCGGGTCGGAGGTCACCGCCCGGCGCAGGACCGCGGCCGGGCTCGCGGCTGAGGTGGTCACCGTCCGGACCCTAGCAACGGCCGAGACCGCGCCACGCGTAAGGCGGCGACGAGGGCGGGGGCCGGCTGCGGGAGAGGCTCCGCCGCCGCGCGCGAACCGCGAGGTCGTCGCCCGACACTAGGCTCCCCGGCATGATGCTGACGACCGTCGCCATGGGGTCGTGAGATCCCGCCTGCTCCCCGGCCTCGCGGTCGGCGCGGGCCTCTGGCTCGTCCTCGTCAGTGCGGCCGGTGCGGTGCTGTCCGCCGTCGGGTGGTGGACGCCGTACCTCGCCTGGCCGCTGGCAATGGTGCTCGTGGGGGTCTGTGGGTGGTGCGTACGCGGCATACCGGAGGTCCGGATGCCGGGTGCGCCTGCCGTGGTGCTCGTCGCGGTCGCCGCGGCCTTCACGGTCTGGGCTGCGGCGACGCACTCGGAGCAGGTGCTGCCCCGGCGTGACGCAGCGAGCAACCTCCAGGCGGCCGCGAGCCTGGCCAGCACGCACGCTCGTCTCGTGCCGGTCGACCCGGAGGCGGTGGGCGGGCGGGATGTCCTCGGTCTCGAGGGGGTGACCCTGGCGAGCCCCGCCTTCTTCGAGGTGGGAACCGACGCGGACCCGTCGGTGGAGCCGCAGTTCGTCATCGGACCCGCGGTGGTCTACGGCTTCGGGTGGTGGGCGGCTGGAGCGGCCGGCGCTTTCGCGCTGCCGGCCGTCGCCATGGGGTTCGCGCTGCTCGCTCTCGGTCTCCTCGTGACGCGGGTGGTCGGTCCGTGGGCGGGGGTCGCGTCGGCCGCGATCACCGGGGTCCTCTTCCCGGTGCTCCACACCGCGCGGGCGACGTACTCCGAGCCGCTCGCCATGGTGACGTTGGCGGCGGGGCTGCTCGCGGCCACGCTGGCCGCCGAGAGCGTCGTGCCTGCCGCCCGGTCCGCCGGGTCCGCCGGGTCCGCCGGGTCCGCCGGGTCCGCCGGGTCCGCCGGGCGGCCCGCCCTCGGGGACACCTTGCCTGCCGCCCGGTTCGCCGGGCATGCGTCGGCCCAGGGGATGATCGTGGGGCGCTCGCCGCTGCGGTCGCTCGTCGTGCGTGACCCGACGGCCCGCGCCGGCCTGCTCGCCGGGCTCCTCGTGGGAGGGACGGGCCTGATCCGCGTCGACGCACTCCGCGAGGTGGTACTGCTCCTGCCGGTGCTCGCGCTGGGGGCGGCGTTCGGAGCGCGATGGGTGCGTCCGCTGCTCGTGGGGCTGGCGGTGTCCACGGTCGTCTCGGCCGTGGCCGCAGTGGGGCTCTCCCGGGAGTACGTCGCGTCCATCTCGGACAGCCTGGTGCCGCTGGTCGTGCTGGGAGTGCTCGTCGGTGGTGCGTCATGGGCGGCCCTCGCGGCTTGGCGGCGGGGAGCCCGGCTGCCGGCATCCGTCGTGCGCCGCCTCCCGGACGCGGCCGGGGCGCTCGTCGTGCTGGCGGGGCTCTACCTCGCGAGCCGCCCGCTGTGGCAGGTCGTCCGGCAGGACCCCGACGACCCGGGCGCCCGCTACGTCGCCGGGATGCAGGCGCGGGAGGGGCTGCCCGTCGACGGGGGCCGCACCTACGCCGAGCAGACCGTGGCGTGGCTCTCGTGGTACGTCGGACCGGTGGCGCTCGTCGTGGCCCTCGTCGTGCTGTCCCTGGTCGCGCGCAGCGGCGTCGCGTCGGTGGCGCGCGGGTGGATGGAGCCATGGGTTCCGGCCCTCGTCGTGGCGACGGGGTCGACACTGCTCACCCTGGCGCGGCCCGGCATCACACCGGACCACCCGTGGGCCGACCGGCGCCTGCTCGTCGCCCTGCCCCTCGTCGTCGTCCTCGTCGTCGTCGCCCTCGACTGGCTGGTGGGACGAGCGGTGTCGGCCGGCCGTCGGTGGATCGGGTTCGCGGTCGCCGGCCTCGTCGCGGCATCCGTCGTGGTCCCGGCCGTCCTCGCCACATGGCCGCACCGGGCTGGTGGCGTGGAGCGTGAGTCGCTGGCCGCCGTCGAGCAGCTGTGTCGGGCCCTGGGGCCCGACGACGTCGTCCTCGCCGTCGACTCACGAGCCGCGAACGAGTGGCCGCAGGTCGTGCGAGGGATGTGTGGTAGCCCTTCTCTGTCGCTGACGTCGCGGGTCCGCTCCGACGAGGAGCTGTTGCGGTCGACCGTGTCGTCGGTCGCTGCGGGCGTCGAGGAGCGAGGGGGCCGCCTCGTGCTCCTCGCTGCCGACTCGGCGGAGGCTCTCGTGGCCTTGGGCGTGACGCCGACGTCCGTCGTCGAGGTCACCGTGCGTGAGGACGAGCACGTCCTCGAGCGACGGCCCGACCGCACGGACCCGTTGCCGGTCGCCGTCTGGCTGGCCCCCGCTCGGTAGCACGGCGCGAACGGGATCCACGGTCGGACGCCTGCGTCAGCGCGCGAAGGCGACGTGGGCGCGGCGCTGCACCGCGGCATACGTCGGGCGGTCCACGGCGACCACGAGCCCGGGCCGCAGTGACCGCGGGCCGTATGCCGTGCCGTCCGGGTGTCCGACCGCACCGCCCGCCTCGGTGACGAGGAGCGTTCCCGGCGCGTGGTCCCAGGGGTTCGACCGGCTGTAGAGGATGTAGTCGGCCGCGCCCTCGATGAGGCGGGCGTAGTCGATGCCGCAGCACACCCAGGACAGGCGCATCGCGGGCATGCCCCGGAGGGCGTGGCCGCGCATCGCCCAGATCGACGTCACGCCCCGCGGGTCGTCGACGACCGGGGTCGTGTGCACCCGCTCGCCGTTGCGCCACGTGCCAGCGCCGCGCTCGGCAACCCAGGCGACCTCGTGCTCCGGCTGCCAGATCCAGGCGCGCACCGTCTGCCCGGCCAGGGTCTCGGCCACCATGACCGCGTGGTCCGGTGAGCCGTGGACGAAGTTCTTCGTGCCGTCGACCGGGTCCACGGTGAACGCGTGGTCGGCCGCGAGGTACCGGTCCATGACCGAGTGGTCGAGGGCGTGCGCCTCCTCGCCGAGGACGACGGCATCGGGGTATGCCGCGCCGAGGCGGTCGGTGATGATCGCCTCCGCCTCGCGGTCGGCCACGGTGACGAGGTCGCCCGGGTTCTTCTCCATGACCTCACCCGTGGCGAGCGAGCGGAACCGAGGGGTGATGACCTCGGCGGCGACCTCACGCAGGAGGTCGAGGACGGCGTCGCTCGACAGGCCCGGCATGGGGTAACCGTTCCACACGGTCGGTGCTGCTCGCACACCGCCCCACCGCGCCGGCGCCCGCGTCCGACGACGGACCGGCCGGTCAGTTCGCGCGGCGTCTCCGCAGGTCACGGCCACCTGCTGACCTAGAGTCCATGCATGGCGAGGTTGCGGCGGGTCACGCCGCAGATGAAGGGGTGGACTCGGAGGCGGGCCGGCAGGGGGTTCGCCTACTACGACTCCGACGGTCGCCGGCTCCCACCCGAGGAGGTCGAGCGGATCCGCTCCCTGGCGATTCCGCCTGCCTGGCGGGACGTCTGGATCTGCCCTTACCCCAACGGCCACATCCAGGCGGTCGGCACCGACGCCGCCGGCCGCCGCCAGTACCTCTACCACCCGGTGTGGCGCCAGAAGCGCGACGAGCTGAAGTTCGACCGGGTCAAGACGGCCGGCACCCGGCTGGCCGACGCCAGGGAGCGGCTCATCGAGGACCTCCGGCACGAGGGGATGCCGCTCACGCGTGCCGCCGCGACCGCGACCCGGCTTCTCGACCTCGGCTACTTCCGCATCGGTAGTGACGCGTACGCGGACGCCAACGGCTCCTTCGGGCTGACCACCCTCGAGCGGCGGCACGTGCGGCGGCGGGGGGGCGAGCTCCTCTTCCAGTTCGTCGGGAAGTCGGGGATCGAGCACACCGTGACCATCAACGACCAGCAGGTCATCGCGTCGCTCGATGTCATGCGCAGGCGGCGAGGCGGCTCGGCTCGGCTCCTCGCCTACCGCGGGGACTCGCGCTGGGCCGACCTCGACGCCGCCGCGGTCAACGCCTACATCTCGGAGATGGTCCACGAGGACCTCACCGCCAAGGACTTCCGCACCTGGCACGCGACGGTCCTCGCGGCTGTCGCGCTCGCCGAGAGCCCCGAGAGGGGGGGCACCAAGGCGTCGAGGAAGCGAGCGGTGAAGGCCGCGGTCGAGGAGGTCGCCGCCTACCTCGGCAACACCCCGACGATCGCCCGCAAGTCCTACATCGACCCCCGGGTCATCGAGCAGTACGAGGACGGCGTCACCATCGCGGGCACCCTGCGCCAGAGCTATCCGGACGAGGCCCGGCGCCAGGCAGCCATCGAGGCGGCGGTCGCGCGGCTCATCGACAACGCGGACTGATCCGGCCTGCGGAGTGTCCGGTGCGCGCCGACCGGATCGGCGGCCCCGGACCCCCGAGGGCTCACTGCGCCAAGGTGCCTGGTGCCGGGCGGAAGTTGCCCTTGGACTTGGTTCCGTTGATGAGCGAGGTGCTCTTGATCCCTTCCGCCCCGGTGAAGAGTCCACCGGAGGGGATGCCGACCGCGATGAACGGCCCGTAGTCGGAGCGACCCGTGAAGTCGGTGCCCTTGAACGGCAGGTCCCGCGACGCGAAGAACTCCTCGAACGTCTCCTCTATCTGTGCAGACCCGGCCGGTCCGGGACCTGCTCCTGTTGCGTCGGAGTCGTCACCGTCGTAGATGAAGAACACGTGGTTCGGCGAGCCGATCATGTCGAAGTCGAGGTAGAGCGCGATCCGTTCGCCCTCCGCCTGGGACAGGTTTGCGACGTAGTAGGTGGAGCCGACGAGGTTGGCCTCCTCCGCGCCCCACCACGCGAAGCGGAGGGTGTTCTGCGGTCGCACCTTGGACAGGTTCTCGGCGACCTCGATGAGGGCCGCGGCGCCACTCCCGTTGTCGTTGATGCCCGGGCCGGCCGCGACGCTGTCGAGGTGGGCGCCGGCCATGACGACGCCGGGAGCTCGGCGAGGACGTTGGACGTCGTCGTCGTCGTGATGAGGGTCTCCGTCGCGAGGTGGAGCACCAGCCCGGCGGTGGCCGCCAGCTCCTGGCCGAGCGCCTGGGTGATGCCGACGACCGGGACGTCCAGGGCGAAGGTGTTCCCTAGCGTGCCGGCCAGCGGTCCGGCGGCGTTGTTGTAGATGACGACTCCCGCGGCGCCCGCGGCCACCGCGTTGGCCGCCTTGAGAGCGAACGTGCAGGTCACGGGGAAGCCAGTGGGGGTACCCCGCTGGATGAGGGCGATGTTCCCGACCGTGAACCCGGTGAAGTCCGACGCCAGGCAGCCGCGCGAGTCCCCGCTCAGGGTGCTCACCGGCGCGGTCACGTCGCCACTGTGCATAGGCGAGCGGTGCCCCCGCGGCGCGGCGCCCACTGTGACGGCCCGCTGCCCCTTGCGGGCCACGCGGCCGGATCCTCTCCCGCGGGTAGGCTTCCCGGCGATGACCGAGGACCAGCACGACCACGACACGCTCCACGCAGCGCCCACCGAGAAGATCGCCCTGCGCCCGGTGGAGCCGGGCGGCCGGAGTGACGACGCGGCGGCCCCGGGGGCGGTCGCAGCAGTGCCTGGCCAGGCCCCGCCCGCCCTGACGGCACCACTGCCGGCAGCACCAGGGGAAGCAGTGTCCGGTGTGCCGGTCCCTCGAGCCGGCCACCCGGCATACCCCATCGAGGACGGCGCGGCGGGCCCGGGTCCGGCACCCTACGTCACCATCGTGCTGCCCTGCTTCAACGAGGGCGCCCACGTCCTCGCGGAGATCGACCGGATCACCGCCGCGATGTCCACGAGCGACCTCACCTACGAGCTGCTCTGCATCGACGACGCCAGCACCGACGACACCCTCGACGTGCTCCGGCACGCGCTGGGCCGCTACCCGCACCTGCGGATCCTGCCGTTCCGCCGCAACGGCGGCTCCGGCACCGCACGGAGGATCGGGACCCAGCAGGCCCGCGGCGAGATCGTCGTGTGGACCGACGCCGACATGACGTACGAGAACGAGCGCATCCCCGAGCTCGTCCGGATCCTGCGGGACGACGCGACGTACGACCAGGTCGTCGGCGCCCGCACCACGGAGCAGGGCACGCACAAGTGGGCCCGCGTGCCGGCCAAGTGGTTCATCCGCAAGGTCGCGGAGTGGCTGACCAAGACCCGCATCCCCGACCTCAACTCTGGGCTGCGCGCCTTCCGTCGCGAGGTGTCGTTGCCCTACCTGCGCCTGCTTCCGGCCGGCTTCTCGTGCGTCACGACGATCACCATCGCCTTCCTCAGCAACCAGCACGACATCAGGTACGTCGACACCGCCTACGCCAAGCGGGCCGGCGTCAGCAAGTTCCACTTCGTCCACGACGCGTACCGGTACATCCTCCAGGTGCTCCGGATGGTCATGTACTTCGACCCGCTCAAGGTCCTCATGCCCCCGGCGCTGCTGATGCTCGTCGTCGGCGCCGTCAAGGCGGTCGTCGACATGGTGCGCCACCCCTTCTACTTCCCCGCCAGCACGGTGCTCCTCATCGTCAGCGGCATCATGATCGGTTCCCTCGCCCTTCTCTCCGACCTCGTGGTGAGGTCGAGAGACGGTGTCTGACAACGATTCCGGTCGCACGGCCGACCACGACGACGACTCCGGTATGCCGTCGTCCGGCTCGAGCGCGTCCCTCACCATCGCCCTCGTCGGTCCCACCCACCCCTACAAGGGGGGCGTCGCCGCCCACACGACGACCCTGGCCCACGAGCTCGCGGAGGCAGGCCACGAGGTCACGCTCGTCTCGTGGAGCCACCTCTACCCGTCCGCCCTCTACCCGGGGGAGCAGTCCGTCCCGCCCGGCAGCCCTGACGTCGACCCGTTCCCCCGGACCCTCCGGGTGCTGTCGTGGGCCCGTCCGGACACGTGGGTGCGCGCCGGGCGCCGGCTGCGGGACATCGACCTCGTCGTCGTGGTCCATGTGGTCCCGGCGGTCGTCCCCGCTCACCTCTCCCTGCTGCGAGCCGCCGGGGTCGGGCGTGGCCCCGCCGGCGGCCAGTCCCGGCCGTCACCACGCTCAGTCGTCATCGCCCACAACGTCCTCCCCCACGAGAGCCGCCCCGGCGACCGGCAGCTGATGGAGGCCCTGGTCCGCCGGGTCGACGCCGTGGTCGTCCACTCCGACGACCAGGTGGCTCTCGCCACGGGGCTGGGTGCCCGCCACGTCAAGCAGCTCTCCCTCCCGCCGCACCTGCCGGGAGGACCACCCGAGCCGCGCCAGGCCCGTGCCGGCGGCGACGGCGCCGTCCGCCTCCTGTCCCTGGGCATCGTCCGCGACTACAAGGGCGTGGACCTCCTCGTCGACGCCGTCCGTGACGTGCCCGGCATCCACCTCACCGTCGCGGGCGAGCTCTGGGGGGATGCCGGCCGGCGCGTCCGCGAGCTGGCGTCCGACCCGCGGCTCGACGGCCGGGTCGAGGTGCACAGCGGCTACGTTCCCGCGGACCGGATCGCCGGGCTGCTGGCGCGCCACGACGTCGTCGCCCTTCCCTACCGCTCGGCGACGGCCTCGCAGAACGCCCTGCTGGCCCGTCTCCACGGAGTCCCCGTCCTGGCCAGCGCGGTGGGCACCTTCCCCGACGACGTGCGCGACGGCATCGACGGGCTTCTCGTCCCTCCGGCGGACCGCGAGGCGCTCGTCGCCGCCCTGCGCCGCCTCCGCGAGCCCGGATGCGTCGACCGGCTCCGCGCCGCGGTGCGCCCTCCCGACCTGTCCGGCCCGTGGGCGAACTATGTCGGCGGCATCGAGGCGCTCACCGCCGCTCCGGCCGACCCCACGTCGGCACACGTCGTGCCACTGGGCCCGGTCGGCCGGGCCAGGACGACGATGGCGCGACTGTGGGGCAGGCGTGGACCGGTCGTCCAGCTGGCCGTTGCGGACATCCCCGAGTGGGTCCGGGCGACCGACCTCCTCGCGCTGGACGACGATGCCGTCGACGCCGTCGAGATCGCTCGCGAGCTCGGGCTTCCCCGCCCGGGTGAGCCGGTCGCCGCCTGGTCGGCCCTCGGCGCCCTGGCCGCAATCCTCCGGATCCGCGACGACGGCCAGCGCTCCACGGTGATCGTGGACGAGTCCGGCAGCGGCAGCCCCCTGGGCCGCTGGGCCCGGGCGGTCGGCTTCGCACCGGTCGAGCTCGGGCTCACGGCGCGGCGAGCCGCCGTCCAGGTGCTCGACGTGGAGACCGCGAGTCTCGACGTCATCACCCGCGTGCACCCGGGTGGCTGCACCGCCACCGACGTCGACCACGCTGTCGGGCAGGCGTCCTGGGCGCTCCGCCCGGGCGGACTCCTCGTCCTCACCGTCCCGATCGGCGACGACGACCCCGACTTCGCGGTGCGGCCCGCGGATGTGCGCGGCATCCTCGCGCGGGCCGACGATCTGGGCCTCCGCCTCGTGGGGAACGTCGACGGCGACGTCCTCGCCCGGATGTACGACGCCCGGCTCGAGGCCGCCGGCGACGACGCACCGGCATACGCCGTGCTGCGGCTGACCTTCCGGCGCCGCTGATGACCACCGGACCCGGCACGAGGGGCGAGGACGCACCGGGCCGCGACCAGGGGCCTGACCCCATGCGCGCCGACGCCGCGCCGGGTGATCACCTCGTGGACCCAGTCGCCGAGCGCGGGGACCTCGTCGACGCCGGTCTCCCGGGAGAGGTGCCGGTTCGCGGGGGCCGGCGCGGCCGGTCGCGGGTGTTCGACGTCGTCCGCATCGGCCTCCTCGTCGTCATCCTCACGGCGGTCGGCGTCGCGCTCTGGCGCAACTGGGACGCGGTGTCCAGCGAGCTGGACAAGATGAGCTGGCAGGTGCTCGCCGGCGCGTTCGTGCTGACGTTCGGCGCGCCGGTCTTCACGCTCCTCGGCTGGCGCGTGCTGCTGGCGGACCTCGGCACCCGCCTGCCGGCCGCCCCCGCCGCGAGCGTCTTCTTCGTCGGTCAGCTCGGAAAATACGTCCCGGGCTCGGTCTGGACCGTTCTCGCGCAGGCGGAGATGGGCGGGCGGCTGCGGATCCCCCGACGGCGGGTGGCCGTCGTCGGCCTGCTCTCCATCGGGTTGGCAGTGCTCACCGGATCGGTGATCGGCATCCCGGCCATCCCGCGGCTCCTCGCCCGCGAGGAGTCGGCGTTCTCGTGGTGGTGGGTCGTGCTCGCCCTCGTCCTGGGGGCGGTGCTGCTCTGGCCGCGGCTGCTCAACGCGGCCATCGCCCGAGGCCTGCGCCTGCTGCGGCGGGAGCTGCTCGAGCACGAGCTGTCCGGGGGCGCGGTCCTGCTGACCGGCGTGTGGTTCGTCGGGGCGTGGGTGTCGACCGGACTCGCGACCTTCGTCCTCGCCAGGAGCGTGGCCCCGGACGCGTCGACGAGCGACCTCCTCGTCGCGAGCGTCAGTGGGTTCGCGCTCGCGTCGGCCGCCGGGATGTTCAGCGTGTTCGTCCCGGCGGGAGCGGGTGTCCGCGACGGCCTGCTGGCAGTCATCCTCGTGACGCTCATGCCGCTGTCGGCCGCGACGGCGGTCGTCGTCGTCGCCCGGTTCCTCGCGATCCTCACCGACCTTCTCGTGGCAGCCCTCGGGTGGACGTGGGGCCGACGGCACCACCTCCTAGGATCGGCCGCGTGAGCGACACCGGCGACCTGCCTGACCGCGACGGCGGCGGCCCGGCCGACCGCCGGGAGCAGCTCAACTACTCCGAGACGATGGCCAAGATGCTCGACGAGACGGCGCGCCGGAAGAAGGCCGCCAAGATCGTCGCCGTGGTGAGCCACGCCCTCGGCGTCGAGTCGCTCTACGCCCTCCGGGCCGTCGACGTCGGGTGCTCGGCGGGGTTCATCGCCGACGAGCTGGCCCTCGCGGGTGCGACGACGAGCGGGGTCGACATCGACGAGCCGGGGCTCGCCCGGGCCCGCGAGCGGTTCGGGGACCGGGTCGACTTCCGGGTGGCTCGTGGGGAGGACCTCCCCTTCGACGACGACTCGGTCGACGTCGTCGTGCTCAACCACATCTACGAGCACGTGGTCGACCCCGAGGCGGTCGTCGCCGACATCCATCGCGTCCTGCGGCCCGGCGGCCTGCTGTACCTCGGTGTGGGACACCGGTGGCAGCTCATCGAGCCGCACCACCGGCTGCCGTTCCTCTCGTGGCTCCCGCCTCGCGCGGCGGACCGCTACGTCCGGCTGGCCGGCAGGGGCGACCACTACTACGAGCGCTACTACACCCCCTCGGGTCTGCGTCGTCTCTTCGCCGACTTCGACGTCTGGGACTACACGCTCCCGGTCCTCGCCGACCCGCGGGCGTTCTCCGCCGACGACAACGTCCCGGAGTGGGCGGCGAAGGTGCCGCCGGCGGTGTTGGCCGCCGCGTTGCCGCTCGTGCCGACCTACGTGTGGGCGGCGTTCAAGGGCCCGGCGACCCCTGCCGGGCCGCCGCTGACCGTCCCGCCCCGGCACCTCGTGCGATGACCGGCCAGCCCCGCCCATGACCCAGCCCCAGGTGGCCGGCGGCCTCCCCG
>JAQSWG010000152.1 GCA_029266735.1 Ornithinibacter sp. | reverse complement strand
CTGCACGGCAACGCCCATCGGCGGGAGGCGTTGGAGTCCCGCCGCTCGCACCTACCGGACTGATCCGGCGAGGGCGGGCGACGGGCCCCGGAGGCGACGTCAGTGCGTCACTTCACCTCGGCTCGGCGCACGATGAACAGGCCGACGGCCAGCGGAAGGAGGAACCACAGGGTTCCCGACACCGCCAGCTGCTGCCACTGCTCGGTTGTGACGCTGCCGTTGAACAGCACGTTGCGGGCGTTGGCGTAGTCGATCCAGGGCCGCACGTCGGCGAACCACGAGGCGTTCGCCGCGAGCAGCTCGACCAGCGGGGGGAGAACCAGGCTGTAGACGAAGTAGGCGACGATCGCGCCGGCGGAGTTGCGGATCAGCACGCCGAGCATGAAGCCGAAGAGCATGCCGAGCACGCTGCCCAGCACGACGAGTCCGAACTCGGCGGCCGTGAAGTTCCAGACCGGGTCCAGCTCCGTGACGAGGCTGCCGACGAGGGTGCCCAGCGCCCCGACGACCAGGGCGACGAACATCGCTGCGACACCGACGCCCACCGCTGCGATGAACTTCGCCCACAGCACGCGACCGCGGTGCGGCACGAGCGTGAACGTGGTCAGGCCGCTGCGCTGGCTCCACTCGCTGGTGACGGCGAGGATGCCGATGATCGGCAGGATGACCGTCATCGGGATGCCGACGGCGGCGGCGAAGTTGTCATAGGTCTGCTGGTCGTCCGGCGCGAAGACGATGATGGCGGCGGTCGCCAGCACGCTGGTGATGAGGATGCTCGCCATCAGCCAGAAGCCGGAGCGCGTGTCGAACATCTTGCGCAGCTCGACGCTGACCAGCCGGGTCAGGGGGATGCGGGCGGATGCCGTGCGCGTGCGCTCGCGGTGCGCCACGGCATCCCGCGCGGCGGGGTCGAGGACGGTGGTGGTGGTCATGCTGCTGCTCCTTCGCGGGACGTGTCTGCGGTGAGCTCGAGGAACATCTCCTCGAGGCCGGCGCCGTCGGCGGCGCGCAGCTCGGTGAGGGCCAGGCCGGCGGCGAGCGCGACCTCGCCCACCTGCTCGGGGGTGGCGTCGGTGTGGACGCTGCCGTCGGAGTGGGTGACGGTGAGCCCGCACCGCGTCAGAGCGCCTGCCAGCGCCGCGTTGTCGCGCGTGCGGGCGACGGTGCCCGCGGAGGCGAGCAGCTCGGCCTTGGTGCCCTGCGCGACGATCCGGCCGTTCCCGATGACGACCAGGTCGTCGGCAATGACCTCGATCTCGTGGAGGAGGTGCGAGGAGAGGAGCACCGTGCCACCGCGGTCGGCGTACCCACGCAGCAGGTCGCGCATCCACCGGATGCCGGCCGGGTCGAGGCCGTTGGCCGGCTCGTCGAGGATGAGCACGTGGGGGTCGCCGAGGAGGGCGGCCCCGATCCCGAGGCGCTGCCGCATCCCGAGCGAGTAGTTACGCACCCGTCGGTCCGCCTCCTCGTCGGTGAGGCTGACGAGCTCGAGCATCTCCTCGACCCGCGTTCGCGGCATGCCCATGGTGCGCTGGACGATGGTGAGGATCTCGCGGCCGGTGCGGCCGGCGTGCTGGGCGGAGGCATCGAGGAGGACCCCGACCTCCGTGCCCGGGTTGGGGAGGTCGGTGAACCGACGTCCGTCGATGAGGGCGGTTCCCGAGGTGGCCGGGGTCAACCCGACCACGATGCGCAGCGTCGTGGACTTGCCCGCTCCGTTGGGACCGAGGAACCCGGTGACGCGACCGGTCGCCGCGGTGAAGGAGACGTCGTCGACGGCGATGAGGTTGCGGCCGTAGGTCTTGGTGAGTGATGTGACGGTGATCATGTCGAGCATCGTTGCGGCACTGCGGCCATGCGCGCATCGGTGAGGCACCTGAGCGCGACCCTGAGTCGACCCTGAGCCCTCTCGGGGCCGGTCGGTCCGCAGGGCCCCGGGGAACCCGTACGGCAGCGTCGCCAACCGTCAGGTCGAGAGCGGCTCCGGCACTGTGCTTCTCGTCATGTCGGGTCAGCCTCCGGCCCCGCGCTGGCGTCGTCCGGAGCGTGGCACGCGACTTCGAGCATGATGCCGTGTGGGTCCAGGAAGTACGTGGCGTAGGCGTGCTCGCCGTACTCAGGGAAGGTGCGCGGTGGGTGGACGACCTCGGAGCCGCGTTCAGTGGCCCATCGGTGGGCACGGTGGACCAACGACCGCGTGGGGACGGTGAACGCCAGGTGCTGCAGCCCGATGCCGTGGCGTGAGTAGCCGGTGGATCGGTCGGCTCGGTAGAAGAACATCTGGGTTCCCGGTGTGCCGTCCGGGCCGTAGTTGAACTGGTTCTCGTCGGCCGGGAACCACTCCCGGAACCCGATGATGCCGACGAGCCCGTCGTAGTACTGCTTGGCGGCCACAAGGTCGGGCACACCGATACCGATGTGGTCGATCGAACCGGTCATCGCCTTCTCCTCACCAGGTACGCAGCCAGGCACCTGGCTACGGCAGTGGCCGGCGAGAGGCGGGTGCCGCGTCCACCCCTGCGGGCCGACCACCGCGATGGTGCCCGTGCGCCCTGCCTGTGTCAACGACCGTGTCTGTGAAGGACAGGGTCCGTGCCGTCTCGGGTCAGGGCGCGTCCGTCAGCGCCAACACCGGCGGAGCTCCGCTGCCGATCACTGGGTGTCATTGATGCACCTGACCGGTGCCGACGCGGTCATCACCGAGCGGGTCCGCCGGGCGACGACCCGCGCGAGGCGGAGGTGCTGATCTGGGAGGGCCTCGGCCTCACGGAGCTCGTGATCGCGCCCCATGTCGACAATGCCGACTTCGGCGAGGGGACGCCGTAGGGCGGCCGACATGTGTGAAGCCAACGGCTGTCCGGTCCGGAGGCTCACCGACGCCCAAGCCCTGGGTATCGACGGGACAACGGTGTAGCTCATGGACCGTGAGCAACCCGTCTGGCTGCGGGAAAGCGAGCGGAGCGAGACCTGATCGTGCAGTTGCACTCGACCGCTCGGCTGCCTCCTGCGGAGGCCAGCTCGCCCTGGGTTGTCTGACGGACTGCCCCCCACCACTTACCCGAGGCAGGCAGCGACGCCCGACCAGCCACGCGCGACGCGTTGGAGGGGAACTATAGGGCCATGGACCCTGCTGCCGGAGCCGAGAAGATCCTCACGCCCGAGGCGCTCGCCTTCGTGCGACTGCTCCACGAGCGATTCGGCGAACGTCGCGCGGAGGTGCTGCGGGCCCGTGGCGCTCGCCGTGGTTCGGCTCTCGACTTCCGGCCGGAGACCCGGTGGATTCGCGAGTCGGAGTGGAGAGTCGCGCCGGCCCCACCCGACCTCGTCGACCGCCGGGTCGAGATCACGGGTCCGCCCGAGCGGAAGATGACGGTGAACGCGCTCAACTCCGGCGCTCGCGTCTGGCTTGCGGACCTCGAGGACGCCAGCACGCCGCACTGGAGCAACGTCGTCGGCGGCCAGGTCAACCTCCGCGACGCCATCCGACGCGAGGTGGACTTCACCTCGTCAGACGGCAAGCGCTACGCGCTCCACGACGGCCCCCTCGCGACGATCGTCGTTCGCCCCCGAGGGTGGCACCTGCACGAGAGGCAGGTCCAGGTCCGCGACGAGCCGGTGGCCGGAGCGCTCGTCGACTTCGGGCTCCACTTCTTCCACAACGCCGCCGAGCTGCTGGCACGAGGGAGCGGCCCCTACGTCTACCTGCCCAAGCTGGAGAGCCACCTCGAGGCTCGGCTGTGGAACGACGTCTTCGTGCTGGCCCAGGACGAGCTGGGCGTTCCCCACGGTTCGGTTAGGGCCACGGTCCTCATCGAGACCCTCCCTGCCGCCTTCGAGATGGAGGAGATCCTCTACGAGCTGCGCGACCACGCGTCGGGTCTCAACGCCGGTCGCTGGGACTACCTGTTCAGCATCATCAAGTGGTTCCGGGACCGGGGACCCGACTACGTCCTCCCCGACCGCGGCAGCGTCGGGATGACGGCACCCTTCATGAAGGCGTACGCCGAGCAGCTCGTGAAGACCTGCCACCGGCGGGGAGCGTTCGCCATCGGCGGGATGAGTGCCTTCATTCCCAGCAGGCACGACGCCGAGGTCAACGAGCGTGCCTTCGCGCAGGTCCGGGCGGACAAGGAACGGGAGGCGAGCCAGGGCTTCGACGGCTCCTGGGTGGCGCATCCAGACCTGGTACCGGTGTGTCTCGCGGCCTTCGACGAGGTGCTCGGGGGACGACCGAACCAGCTCGACCGTCAGCGCCCCGACGTCGCCGTCGTCGCCGAGGACCTCCTCGACATCTCGTCGGCGACAGGCGAGGTGACGCTGGAGGGGCTGCGGTCCAACGTCGAGGTCGCGATCCGATACGTCGAGTCATGGCTGCGTGGGAACGGCGCCGCGGCCATCCACCACCTCATGGAGGACGCAGCGACCGCGGAGATCTCGCGCTCGCAGGTGTGGCAGTGGGTCCGCAACGGCACGGTGCTGACCGATGGCACCGTCGTGACCGCCGAGCTGGTGCGCCGGATCATGGACGAGGAGATGGAGACCCTCGGCGCAGACTTCCAGCCGGCTCGCGAGATCTTCGAGAAGGTGGCACTCGACGAGGAGTACGTCGACTTCCTCACCCTGCCGGCGTACGAGGCCATCTCGTGACGGAGCTCCAGGACCGCCTCGACCGGATGCTGGCAGCAGCCGACGCCCAGCTGGCTCGGGCATATCCCGGGTCCCGCGGGCACCAGCCCGTGCACACCGTCTACGTCCCCGCGGACCGGTACGAGCCCACGATCGCGGCCGCCTACGGCGAGGAGGCCCTGTCGCTGCTCGACGCGGCAGCGGAGGCCGTGGGAGCCGACGCGTCCCTCGTCGAGCGCGTTCGGGCACGGCTGGCCCGTCAACCGGTGGACGACCTCAGGATCGACTTCGAGGATGGCTACGGGTTCCGCCCGGACGAGGAGGAGGACGCTGCGGTCCTCAGGGCGACCGAACCGCCCGCCGGTGTCCCGGCATCCGGCATCCGGTTCAAGAGCCTGGAGGCGGCGACTCGCCGGCGCGGCCTGCGAACC
>JAQSWG010000007.1 GCA_029266735.1 Ornithinibacter sp. | reverse complement strand
ATGCCGTCCGGCAGCGGGGCGTTAGCTCAGTCGGTCAGAGCAGCGGACTCATAATCCGTCGGTCGTCGGTTCAAGCCCGACACGCCCCACCAGACGTTTCCGCAGGTCAGCCCTGCCACGACGACCGCCGCCAGCATCATGATGCGACCTCCCCAGGCCTGATGTGGCGCGTTTGTGGCGCAAGATCGTCCAGCGCGTCCGCCACGCCGTCGAGGTCGTCCCCGAACAGCCCGGCGTAGATGTCCAGCGTCATCGCGGCCGAGGCGTGACCCAGCATCCGCTGGCCCGCCTTGACGTTCGCCCCGGCGGCGATGGCCAGCGACGCCGCCGTGTGCCGCAGGTCGTGCGGCGTCACTCCCACGAGGCCAGCCGCCGCGCAGGCAGGATCGAAGACGCGGTGACGCCAGTTGCCCAGGCGCAACGGTCCCCCACCGGGTGCTGAGAACACGACGTCGTCACCGGGCTTGCCCTGGCAGGCCACCCGGAGCAACTCGACCAGCGACCTGGGCACAGGGTCCGACCGGGTCTCGTGCGTCTTCGGCGTCGACCACTCCGACCGGCCGCCGACCTCCGTCACGCTCTCAACCACCCACGGCTGACTCCTTGTCGAAGCTACGGTCGGTGTTCCCCCAGTGTCCCCGACGGGACTGCGACAAGCGCCCGGCGCCAGACGGTGCTCGCACCGTCGTGGCAAGTGCCCTACGGCTGCAGATGCGGACGTCCGCGCACCCCGCGCCCAAAGCCACCCTTGTCGGGTGAGTGCTGTACGGCCGATGATGAGGGGTTCACGTCCCCAATCGAGAGGTGGATGCGGCCATGACTGCGTCACCCGATCGCCATGCCCGCACGATGCTGCCCATCCCGGATCGCCCGGCGTCGGGTCTGACGACCTACGACGCGAAGGACCCGGACACGGCCTTTCCACCGATAGAGCCTCTGCTGCCACCCGCAGGTGCCCCCAACGTCCTGATCGTGTTGGTCGACGACGTCGGGTTCGGGGCCTCGAGCGCGTTCGGCGGGCCGTGTCAAACGCCGATCGCCGAACGCCTCGCGGCGGGTGGGCTGAGGTACAACCGCTTCCACACCACGGCGCTGTGCGCCCCGACACGGCAGGCGCTGCTGACCGGTCGCAACCACCACTCGGTCGGGATGGGCAGCATCACCGAAACCGCGACGTCGGCGCCGGGGAACAGCTCGCTTCGGCCCAACACCAAGGCGCCTCTGGCGATGACGTTGAAGCTGAACGGCTACTCCACGGCCCAGTTCGGCAAGTGCCACGAGGTGCCGGTATGGCAGTCCTCACCGATGGGCCCGTTCGACGCGTGGCCCTCCGGCGGGGGTGGGTTCGAGAAGTTCTACGGCTTCATCGGAGGTGAGAACAACCAGTGGGACCCGGCGCTGTACGACGGGACGACACCGGTCGAGCCGCCGGCCACCCCGGAGGAGGGATACCACCTCACCGAGGACCTCACCGACCAGGCCGTCGGCTGGATCCGCCAGCAGAAGGCCCTGATGCCGGACAAGCCCTTCTTCGTCTACTTCTCCCTCGGTGCCACGCACGCGCCGCACCACGTGCCCAAGGAGTGGGCCGACCGGTACGCGGGCCAGTTCGACGACGGCTGGGACGCGCAGCGTGAGCGGACCTTCGCCCGCCAGAAGGAGCTGGGAGTGATCCCAGACGAGGCGGAGCTGACCGCACGCCATGAGGAGATCCCCGCATGGGACGACATGCCCGACGAGCTCAAGCCGGTGCTGGCCCGCCAGATGGAGGTCTACGCCGGCTTCCTGGAGCACACCGACCACCACGTCGGGCGGCTGATCGACACCCTGGAGGAGCTTGAGATCCTCGACGACACGTTGATCTACTACATCATCGGCGACAACGGAGCCTCGGCCGAGGGAACGCTCAACGGGGCGTTCAACGAGCTGGCGAACTTCAACGGGATGGCCGCACTGGAGACGCCCGAGTTCATGCTGAGCAAGATGGACGAGTTCGGCTCCCCCAGCTCCTACAACCACTACTCGGTCGGCTGGGCCTGGGCGATGGACACCCCGTTCCAGTGGACCAAGCAGGTCGCCTCGCACTGGGGTGGCACCCGCAACGGCACCATCGTGCACTGGCCGAGCAACATCGAGGAAAAGGGCGGGCTGCGCTCCCAGTTCACCCACGTCATCGACCTGGCACCGACGATCCTGGAGGCAACAGGGCTTCCCGAACCGGTCATGGTCAACGGTGTGCAGCAGGCGCCGATCGAGGGCACCAGCATGCTGTACAGCTTCAACCAGCCGACAGAGGCCGAACGTCACGACCTGCAGTACTTCGAGATGTTCGGCAACCGCGGCATCTACCACCGCGGGTGGAGCGCGGTCACCAAGCACAAGACGCCCTGGGTCCTGGTCGGCGGCACGCTGCCGGCATTCGACGACGACGTGTGGGAACTGTACGACGGCAACGTCGACTACAGCCAGGCCCACGACCTGTCCGCCGACCACCCCGAGATGCTCGCGAAGCTGCAGCGGCTCTGGCTCATCGAAGCCACCAAGTACAACGTGCTGCCAATCGACGACCGCAGCGCCGAACGCCTCGAGCCGTCCACCGCCGGCCGCCCGACCCTCATCCGAGGCAACTCGCAGCTGTTCTTCCCCGGGATGGGCCGGCTGTCGGAGAACAGCGTGGTAAGCATCAAGAACAAGTCGTTCTCGGTCACCGCCGACGTCGACGTCCCCGACGGTGGAGTCACCGGCGTCGTCATCGCTCAGGGCGGGCGGTTCGGCGGCTGGGCGGTCTACGTCAAGGACGGGCGGCTCGCGTTCGTCTACAACGTTCTTGGCATCCAGGAGTTCACCACCCTGGCCGACGAACCGATCCCGGCGGGCCGGCACCAGCTGCGGATGGAGTTCGCCTACGACGGCGGCGGGCTGGCCAAGGGCGGCGACGTCACCCTCTTCCACGACGGCGAACCGGTCGGCACCGGCCGTGTCGGGGCCACCCAGCCGATGATCTTCTCCGCCGACGAGACCACCGACATCGGCTCCGAGTCGGGCACGACCGTCACACCCGACTACACCGCCCGCAGCAGCCGCTTCACCGGGAAGATCCACTGGGTGCAGCTCGACGTCGGCACCGACGACCACGACCACCTGATCTCCCCCGACGAGCGCCTCCGGATCGCCATGGCCAGGCAGTGACCCGGCCAGACCCAACCCACGCAGCCATGAACGGATGCTGCACCCCAGCCCGCGACGGACCCGCCCACCACGGTGCCGGTCTCGGCCCCGACGAACCTGCCGAACGATCCGGTCCAGGCGTGGCGGGCGTCGCGGTCCGGCGCGCTGCGACGGCGTCCGTTGACGCCGGCACCTTCCTCATGGGCACCAACGACCCACGCCGGTACCCCCGCGACGGCGAAGGCCCGGTCCACGAGGTGGACCTGCCAGGCTTCCTCCTGGAAATCCACACGGTCACCAACGACCGGTTCGACGGCTTCGTTCAGGCCACCGGGCGCCGCACCACCGCAGAGGAACTCGGCAACTCCTTCGTCTTCGGCGGCCTGCTCCCCGACAACTTCTCCCCGACCCGCGCTGTCGCCGCGACGCCCTGGTGGCGCGAGGTGGAGGGCGCCGACTGGCGGCACCCGGAGGGCCCGCAGAGCGACCTCACCGGACGGGGTGACCAACCGGTGGTCCACGTCAGCTGGTCGGATGCCGTGGCCTACTGCCAGTGGGCCGGCGGACGGCTGCCGACCGAGGCCGAGTGGGAGAAGGCTGCCCGCGGCACTCGGGTCGGCCAGCACTACCCGTGGGGCGAGGAACGGGAACCGGGCGGACGACACCTGATGAACGTCTTCCAGGGCCAGTTCCCCGGGAACGACACGGGCGAGGACGGCTGGGTCGGGACCTGCCCGGTCGGCAGCTACCCCGCGAACGACCTCGGCCTGTTCGAGATGACCGGAAACGTATGGGAATGGTGCGCCGACTGGTTCGACCCGACCTACTACGCGCGCTCGCCCCGTCTGGCGCCGCCCGGGCCGTCGTATGGCACGTCACGGGTCATGCGCGGTGGCTCCTACCTGTGCCACGAGAGCTACTGCTGGCGGTACCGGGTCGACTCGCGCAGCAGCAACACCCCGGACAGCACCACGGGCAACCTGGGTTTCCGCGTGGCGTACCATCCGGCTGGCTGAAACCGGGCCTCGGTCGTTACGGTCTGACGGGTGCCCTCCCCGCGCTCGCGCATCGACGGCGGACGCCGTTGGCGACGACCGCTCATCGGCATGACAGTAGGTCCAGCATGTCGGCCGGAGCGCCGTGAGAACTTTCCTTACTGGTTCAAGAGCGCGGGCCCGCGACAGGGACCCCGCGCTCCGGGCGCTTCGCGCCCTACGCGCACCCCGTCGCGCCCCACGCTGAATCGCACCCGACAGGGGTCCCGTCCATCTACCCTGCGTGCGTGCCCTCACAGTCGCTGCTTGCCGCCGCCAGGACGCTGCTCGACGAGGATTCGGCTGTCGCGTGGAAGCTCGACGAGCACGACAACCTGCTCGTAACGCTCCGATCCGATCCAAGTCGGTGGTTCAGCCTCGACGTCGGCAGCGACGCGTTCCTCTCGGCTTGGGCCATCGGTACTCCATCCCGGAGTACGAATACGACGTGGAAGATCAGCCCGACGCCGTAGGGAAGCAGCTCGGCCGAGGCTTGGCGTACCTGCACGGACGCGGTGACGAGGTCACGAAGAAGCGCGGAAACACCGAGATCTCCTGGACGCTGACCCTGCCAGACGGAACCGTCGCCAAAGCCTGGCGGACACCCCTTCAGCGGCTCCGACACCGTCTGACCGGAAGAAGCCGACTCGTGCAGACGGGTCAGACTCCGGCTGACCTGACCAAGAGCCGCCGACCCTGCGCTCCACTCTCCGCCCGCCTCCGGGCCGCATCAAGGGCGCTGCGCGTCGCTCCGCGATGACCTTCGGCCACCCTTGACCCGACCACTCCTGCCGGCTCCCATGCTCCGCTGCGGATCGGTGGCTCCCCCTGCCCGCACCTCTGTTGTGGCGCGTTTGTGGCACACCGGATCGGAACCCGGCCCCCGCGTGGCGAAGCCCGTCGCAAGCAACCACGCACGAGCTGGGCGATGCCCGCCCCCGGAAAGAGGCCCTGTTCGCCCTCATAGTCCGTCGGTCGTCGGTTCAAGCCCGACACGCCCCACAACGTTTGTCCAGTTCAGCGTCGTGGTAGCGCCGCTGGCCCCGGTTTGTCGTCGGGTTTGCTAAACGTTTGCGCGACCGGCAGGTACGACAGCGGGCTCGCGCCGGCCCCAGCCCAGGAGCAGCGCGAATGCACGACCGGGGTACCAGATCTCCTGGTACTGACTGGATTGTAGGAGTAACGTCTCGGTGCGGGCGAAATGGGGCGCCCACCAGGAGGTGGACGGTGAAGAGGTTCCTCGCTGCAATCGTCGCTGCATCGGCGATGCTGCTGTTCCCGACGTCGGCGCACGCGATCACGGACGGCTTCCCCGACGAGGACAACCTGTACCCGTTCGTCGGGCTCCTCGCCTTCCATGACGCCGACGGCGAGTACATGCATCGCTGCTCGGGCACGCTCCTGTCGCCGACGATCGTCCTGACCGCGGCTCACTGCACTGAGGGCACGTCGATCGTGTACGCGTACTTCTCGTACCAAGTGCCGGACGACTTCCGGACGAAGCCGTCGGGGATCGAGGGCACGCCCTATACACACCCCGACTACCGCTTCCCTAATAACGACATCGGGGTGGTGGTCCTGGACAAGCGGGTCCGGCTGGCCACGTACCCGGTCCTACCGACTGAAGGGTTCCTGAGCGACCTCAAGGCGGCCGGCGAAATCCAGGACGATACCTTCGTGAACGTGGGGTACGGCGTCCTGAACGGGCCGACGCCACCGAACCTCGTGCCCAACGAGGACCGCTACTGGTCGACTTCTCCGTACAGCGGCCTGACGCAGAACAGCCTCCGGCTACTGATGAACCACAGCGCCACCGCGGAGGGCGGGACCTGTGGCGGCGATTCGGGCGGACCGCACTTCTGGGAGGACACGCTCATCCTCGTATCGGTCACCAGCTGGGGCGACCCGAACTGCGTCTCAATCGACGTGACGCAGCGGGTCGACCTGGCGTCCGTCCTGGACTGGCTCGAGAGCGAGTTCGGGCTGGCGCCTCCGGCCTGATGCCTGCGAAGCGATATCGGGCCGACCCTGCCCAGGCAGAGCGCCGTCGTGAAAACGTACGCTCGGACTCCGTGGACGTGCCTAGGGGCCGGCGAGGGCGTATTTGAACGAGGCGACCAGTCGCGCGTCTCGCGAGCTTCGATGCCGTCGGAGAACACCTCGGGCGGGTCCGGGAGCGAGTGCGACAACCCCGGCCCGCCGGGCGGCCGTCCACGCGGCCCCGCAGGCGTCGAGGACGTCGTCGGCGGCATACCCGTTGCTCTTGAGCACCGAGGGGCCCCGCCACTCGCTAAATCCCGGTCGGACCCCCGGCAGCAGCGACAAGCAGACGATCGAGAACCTCATCTCGGCGTCGTGGCCTGACCTGACGATACCCTCACCCGCACCGGGCGGGAGGAGGACAGCTCGCCCAGAGACGAATCCCGGCGTCACTGTGGATGGGCGGGAAATCAGGCGAACAGAAGACTCAAGGATTGCAGCTCCTGCTCCTCGGTCGTGCCGTGGCCGTGGGCCGAGCGGATGAGCAGGTGTCCCGCCACGGAGGTCAGCCCGGCGACAAGGGAGAGGACGCCCTCGAGCGCACCCGACAGGTCGTCACCGCTTCCCAGCTCAACGGCGAGCTCCGACACCAGGCTGGCCGAGAACTCGGAGGTGCCATCCTCGTCTTCGAGCCAGGCGGTGAGCAGGGCAACCGCCGCCTGGTCCCGCCTCTGCTGCGCGTCCATGTCCCTACATGTCCCCCCAGCACGCCGCTCCAAACGCCGTACCTCACCCTGCGGGAGGCGAACCAGCACTGCGCGGACGGCGCGGGCGTCTGGCAGTTGGCCAGCACCAGCCCGCCCGGCGAACAGCCTGACATCGTCCTCGCCTGCGCCGGCGACGGCCCAACACAGGAGGCCCTGGCAGCGGTGGCACTGCTCCACGAGCACGTCCCCGACCTGCGCGCCCGTGCGGGTGACCTCGACCAGTCCACCCCGCCTTACCTGGCCCGCACCGCGGGCCTCACCGTCGAGCAGTTCGAGGGCAGGTCAACAACGCCAGCGATTTGCTCACCCTGAGCGGCACGAGCGACATGCCGGAGTTCGAAGAGCGTTGCGAAACCGGGGAGCCCGATACGGTTCTCGCGTTCGAGGTCATGGCATACCGCATCCGCAAGGACATCGGCGCGTATGCCGTGGCGCTGGGACGGGTCGATGCCCTCGTCTCAGTGGAGGCATCGGCGAGCGCAGTCCGAGACTTCGAGCCGCAGTCCTCTGCGATCTTCAGGTGCTGGGCGTCGAGCTGGACAGCGAGGCGAACGGCCGGGGGTCGTACGGGGAACGACCGATCACGGCGCCGACGAGCCGCATCCCCGAGTGGGAGATCGCCCGCGCGTGCACCAGCCTGTTGACCGATCCCCCGCGCATCGACAGCCGATCCCGGCCCGGGCTGGGACCTAGGCCGCGGGGGGCAGCTGGACCACTCGTGTGACCAGGACCGCGTCCGGAACCTCGTGGACGGCGGTGGTGAGGCTGGTCGGGCGCGGTTGGAGCTGGGGGTCCGGGGAGCCCTCGAGACCGCGGGTGTACGACGCCAGGGCGAGTTCGACGTCCGCGTCAGCAGGGACGACGACCGTGAGGGGGATCCCCCCTTGGGGGCTGAAGGCGACGACGCGAACCGACACCGGCGCACCGGTGGTGGCCTCAGGCAGGATCTTCCCGTTCACGGCGACGCCCCGGATGCCGGCCTCACTGCCGATATCGATGGTCAGTGCGTAACACCCGGACGGCGCGCGGACGTCAAGGGCGACTTCACGCCCTCCTGGCGTGGCCGTGTCCTCGATGACGGTGACCTCAGGCGCGGCCGGGCTGTGAGCTGGCGCGGGTGCAGGCGCACTGCTGGCCGGCGTCATCTGACCGGGCTGGTGGAAGGGCGAGGCCTCGAACTGCGTTGGTGCCCAGCCGCTGTCCGCGACCTGGCCGGTGTACTCGTCGAGCTGCTCGGGTATCGCCACCCAGCGCGCGGTCCCGGCGTCGGCGTCCGCGTGGTAGACCAGCAGGTCGGGGCGGGGCCCGCTGCTGGTGGCGCTCATCAGGGCCCCTACCCCTGTCAGCGCCACGGCCAGAGTGGCGGCGAGGGCGGCTGGCTGCCACCCGATCCGGGGACGAGTCGCCGCGATCAGCGGGATGACGGCGGTCAACGCCAGGACCACCCAGAGCATGGGCAACGGGGTGGCCACCGGCAGCATCAGCTCGAAGCGCGCCGCCAGGATGAAGTAGAGGACCACCAGCGGACTGACCAGCAGCACGGCGGGGACGGCGGCCGCGATCACGGTCACCAGCGTCACCCGTGGCGATCGCTGGCGAGCGGCGAGGACGGCGAAGCCGGCGGTAGCGGCAATGAGCGGCCAGGTGACCGCGTACGCGGCATCGGGGAGGAAGACGCCGAGCAGCAGCGCCAGCAGGCTCCATCCGATGAGCGCCCCGGCCACCACCTCCAATGCGCCACAGCGGCGGCGCAGCGGCCAGAGGACGAGCAGCACGGCGCTGGCCCCCGCTGCGACGCAGGCCAGCACATAGGCGGTGCGCTCGTAGGTCCCACCGTTGAGCGCATCGGACAGGCGGGGGTCAATGGTGCGTGCCGCGAGCCACAAGCCGGTGGCGGCGACGATTCCGCTGACAGCGGCGAGCCCGAGGACCACCCACGACAACAGCACTCGCCTGGGGCCGACGCGACCGCGATGCACGGCGAAACCGATGACCGCCAGCACGGCCAGCGCGCCCAGCACGGCCAAGGGCAGCGACCAGGTCGAGGGGTAGTGCACCGTGACGCCGGGGGTGAGGGTGAATGCCACGAGGTCTGGTGCCTGGACAGAACTCAGGTCCGCCTGCGCGAACTGCTGCGCCATGCGCACCACCGTGGTCCCGTAGTCCGCCAGCGTCCCCTCGTGCATGCCGGCGGCAGTGTCGGTGCCGGCGTGGTAGGCGGGCAGGCCACCGACGATGACCAGCTCGAGTCCGGCGGGCACCACCTCCTGGTAGCGCCCGAGGTCGGCACCTTGGTGGGTGGCGTTCAGCGGCGCCCCGAAGGCTGAGTACACCGCGGGCGAGGGCACCGCACGGAGATACTTACCCAGCGCCCACCCGTTGGCAGGGCTGGTGAGTGCGGGCGTGACCCGTCCGGCGTTGCCGACGCCTTCGGTGTTCACGGCGACGCGAACGTCTCCGATCCAGTCGGCCGACTCGACCAGCGCCAGGGAGCCGAGCATCTCGTGCTCCTCGCCGTCGACGAATGCCGCGATGACGTCGTGGCGGGGTGGCGGCTCCGCCGCCAGTACCCGCATGGCGGCCAGGACGCTGACCACTCCCGCACCGTTGTCGCCCGCCCCGGCGGCGGTGGGTACGGAGTCGTAGTGCGCCGCCAGCAACACTGCGTGGTCGGCGTCCGGCCCGGACCCTTCGACGCGGGCCACGACGTTTCGGACCGTCCCCGTCCACACGGAGTTGGGTGCGTCGGGGGCCATGGTGACGGTCTGCACGTCCACCTGCGGGTCCAGGCCCATCGCCGTCAGCTCGCGCACCAAGAAGGCCTCCACGGAGCTCTGCTCCACGGCCCCCATGGGATGCGGTGCTGCTGCCACCACCGCCAGGTCCTGCCGCGCACGATCCACGGAGAAGCCCGCGACGGGGTCGTCGACCGGCGTGGCCGGCGACAGCAGCGGGGCGACGCCGGCGATGGCGGTCGCTGCCAGCGCCAGCGCGGCGACCAGTCCTGCCGCCCAGGACGTGCGTCGTCGCAGTGGGGGACGCCGATCCGCGGTGGTGTCCATCGCGGCCGGCACGGGACTCAGCGTGTTGGTCATGTGCGCACCTCGGCTCGCCCGCGCCCAGCACCCGGTTGCGCACGCCGCTGGGGGGGCATCTCGACAACCTCTGCAGGGGCGCCTGCCGGATTGGGCAAGAGGAGCTCTGTGGACGCGTTGCCCCGAGTGAGCATGGCGCGCCGGTTCACCATCACCACCACCATCGCGACCAGGACGAAGCCGAGCATGTCCCAGGGCTGGGCGTCCGGCCACGCCGGGCCGTTCATCTGGGCGTGGAAGATCGCGGCCACCAGCAGGCTGCCCCGGGCGGCGTTGAACATCGGGGTGAGGATGACGGAGATGGCGACGACCCCGCAGAAGAAGGGCCAGTAGCTCCACGCCGACTGTTTGGTTCCGGACATCAGGAAGGCCGGTGTGTGCCAGATCGCTGCGACCCCTCCGACGATCAGGGCGGACCACAGTGGTGCGAACCTGCGCTGCAGGAGTGGAAGGGCTACGCCTCGCCAGCCGAGCTCCTCGATCGGGCCGATCAGGAACGCTGGGAGCAGTGCCGGAAGCACCCCGTACCAGGGGTCGAACGGGAAGTCGGTGGCGTTGCCGTTGGCCGCGGCTCCTGTGTAGAACACCGCCGGCATCCCCACCAACAAGAGCAGCCACCACCCCATGCTCATCCGCCACAGCGTGAGCCGGCGCAGGAACGCCGCCAGGCCGTGGATGCCGTAGTGCCTCCAGACCATGAAGAGGGCGACGAATCCCGGCGAGTAGACCATCAGGATGAAGACCGGGTTGGTGTAGCCCATCGGCCCGAAGATCGACTCGATCCTGTCCATGAAGGCCACGACCAGCACGCCCAGTCCCCAGGTCACCGCGAAGGTCGCAGCGAAGAACCACCAGGCCGAGCGAGTGGTCAGCTCGCCGTGCCTGGTCGGCGACGGGATGGCGACGTCTCGTGCGTCGTGTGACGGAGTGCGCAGGGCGGGGGTTGGAACGTTCATCATCCATCGACCTTCTCGGCCCACCGGGCCGCAGCCTCGTGCCGGGTCGACGGGCCGGAACCTGCATGCACGACCCTCCCGGCCCATCCGACGCTACGCCGGGCTGCGGCGAATGAGCCGCAATCGTGGTGCACGCCACGCGAACCCACCGCCCCAGCGTTGGCCACGACGTCTCGCGGCGGTGGTCGTCAGTGAAGAGCGCCACACGCGACGCTCGGGGCGTGCATCCCCGGAGGCGGATCGTGATGGGCGCCATCACGGCGAGCGCCATCGCGGCGAGCGCCACGCGACGGCCAACCGGCGATCACGATCGAGGCGCCGTTGACCAGTGGCGGGTCGAGTGGGACAGTTCGAAGTGGAGGACAGTGGGACAGTTCGAAGAGGAAGACGACGTGCTCATGACCGTTCAGCAGCTGCAGATCGCCGCCACGGTGCTCGGGGTCGTCGCCGTCATCCTGTTCGTCCTGGGCCAGTCAACCCTCGGCGTCGTGTTCATCCTGCTGGCGGGTGGAGCGTGGACGCTGACGCAGTACCGCAGAGCTCCCAGAGGACGCGAGGACGATAGGCCCTCGGCGACTGGTCGTTAGGCATCACCCGACACGATGCCCATGAGCTGTGCCCTTAGACCTCCCTGCTAGGCCGCGGTTGTGCAGGGCGACCTTGGGGGGCTCGCGGATGCCTGAAGCTTGGCGTTCCGGAGCTCACCGTTCTCGGTCAACCATGAAGGGAATGAGGTCGCGCACGAAGCGGCGGCTTGGCGAGTCGGGCACATTCGCGAATGCCTCTTCGAACGCCGAGGCAGCGGATCGGGCGATGCCTCGGGCAAACTCCTCGGCGAAGGCGACACTCCCGTGGCTCTGCATCATCGCGAGGACCTCCGCGATCACCTCGGCCGAGCGCTCGTGGGGCGGAAGGGCCACGAACTCCGCAACGCGGTCGCGGTTCGCGTGCTCCGTGGCCGCAAACAGGTGGATCAGCATCAGGGTCTGTTTCCCCTCGCGGAGGTCACCGAGCAGCTCCTTCCCATAGGCCGCCTCGGAACCGATGAGGTTGAGGATGTCGTCGCGGATCTGAAACGCGGCGCCCAGGAAGAACCCGAAACGCAGCATCGGCTCGAGGTCGGCGGGGTTCCTGGCCCCGATCAACGCTCCAACGCGCAGCGGCAGCAGCGTGGTGTACCAGCACGTCTTCTGGATGATCATGTCGAGGTAGTCGCCGGGGGTGAGATCAGTGCGACCCTCGAGCTGCCACCCCAGCTCTCGCGCCTGCCCGTCGACCGTCTGCCGGGCCATCAGGTCGAACTCCGACCAGATCTGGGCGGCGAGCCGACGGCCCAAGCGGTACTCGTTGTCCCGTAGTGCGCCCAGCGCGAGAACCGCGAGTCCGTCGCCGGTGTTCATGGCGAGCGCTCGACCGTAGCGACGGTGGAGCGTCGGCGCGCCCCGCCGAAGCTCACTGTCGTCCTCGACGTCGTCGTGGACGAGGAACGCGGTGTGGAAGAGCTCGATGGCGGCCGCCGAAGGCAGGGCGTCCTGGACATCACCCCCGAACGCCGTACACGTGGCCAGGCAGAGAGCCGGGCGCAGCCCCTTTCCGGGTCGTTGCAGGTAGTCGGCCGCGGGGACGCCGACGTACGACGACACACCACTTCCCCGCAGATATGACAGCGCTGCCTGCCGCGCCATGCGGTCGTACTCGTCGAGCTGTTCGAGGAAGCCGCTCGTGGGCAGTGTCATGACGACCCTCCCGCCGGGCCCTCCACCGCGAGACGCAGCGTGATCGCGCCGTCGGGAGCCCCCGAACCCACCAGGAGCCCGTGGTAAAGCCCGAGGGGCTGGCCCTCTGGCACGCTCACCCGCACGGTGACCTCCTGGCAGGTGCCGGGCTCGACGCGGACCGCTTCGTCTGGCCGAAACCGAACAGCATCCCGCGGAATGCTCGACTCCTCCGTGGAGACGAGGATGGTGGCATGAAGCTGGACCGACGCGACCAGCGATGACGTGCAGTTGTGGATCCACACCGATGCCTCGGAGGCCAGTCCCGGCTCCGTCGGCGGTAGGACGAGGGGGTGACTGCCGGCAGCGACGGCATCCGAAATCAACCGTGCCGACGCGTCGAGCGCCTGCAGCCCTGCCTCGAGCATCCGGGCAGCAGCCCCTACCGACCCCTCCGAGATACCCCCGAGCGCCCCCCTGGCATGTCGAAGCGGGTCGCCCAGGCTCTCGCGATTGATGATCTCGACGTATCGATCCACCACCGAGGCGGCGGACAGCAGCCCGAAGCGCTGGACCTCCCCGATGATGTGCCGCGCTCCCCGGGCGCCATCCGATCGACCCGTCACCCTGATCTCCGTCGAACGGCAGACGCTCCGTCGAAGCGGGACAGAACGGCGCGCGCCGCCAGGACACCCGATCGCGTGGCGGCTTCCATGGAACCGGCATCGAACCCGCAGGCGGTCCAGTCACCGGCCACGACCAGGTTGTCCACGCCGGTCCCTCCAGGAGCCAGCCGGTACCTGCCCGAGCCGGGGAGGGACTGGACGTACCGGTCGGAGGGGTCGAGGTTGGCCCGAACGTACTGGGACTCCAGCCGGTCCCGGCCGACGCGCCCCTGGTCGTCCCACAGCTTGTCCCACGCGAATCCAGAGGGACCGCTCGTGCCCGGCCACAGCGACCCGACCTCACGCTCGAGAAAGCCCACCAACGAGTCCCGCACGGCACCTTTCCCCATCGCGGGGTCGGCGTCGGGCATCGCCGAGCATAGGTAGGCCAGGCTCCGGGGCGCTCCGGTGGATGGCCAGGACTCCCGCGCGAGGAGGTGGGTCATGGAGGCCCACGTGTCGAAGGTCTCGCCGAAGCCACTCAACGTGACGCCGGTCGGACCCTTCCACCCCAGGTCGGACTCGGACGAGGTGAACCACAGCTGCGCCGAGCGGGTCGCCACGGTCGCGACACTGTCCACCATGGCACGCCATGCCGGGTCTCGCGCCACCAGTCCTGACGCGACGAAGGGCACCATGCCCAAGGAGACCGCGAGCACGGCGACGTCGAAGTCCCTGCCCGCGACGAGAGTCTCCCTGCCGGTTCCCTCCCGCGAGCTCCAATGCGACTCGGACTCCTCCCCCGGGTCGCCGTCGAGCTGGTCGACGAGTGGCTGGTGTGGCCAGCACGGAAGACCCCCGACCCGCACCAGCGGGTCGTAGCTGCTCCGCCCCGGCGAAAGCTCGGCCTGCCGGGTGAGCTCGATCCTCTCGATCGAGTTCCCGTGCGACACCCGCAGGTCGTCCAGGCGCCGGAAGAAGCGAAACTCGACGCCGCGACGAACGAGAGCCTCGTACATGGGCGCGAAGATCGCCTCGCCCGTTCCGGCGTTCATCCGCCAGAAGATCGATCCCTTGAAGTCGAAGAGCATCCGGCCGGCAAGCTGCAGACCCAGTCCGGCCGCGAAGCCGGGCTTGCCGTGGTCACCACCCTCGTACGCGAACGTGAGGTCGTGCATGCCCCGGACGATCGAGGACTGCAGAGTCTCCGCGGCCGCGCCGTGCTTCGCGAGCCATTCCCCATAGTCGAGGTGGTCGATGGAGTCCCACCCCTTGCCCGAGAGGAGTCCGTCGACCACCATGCCCTGGAGGCTCGACGCCACCAGGTCGACCAGCTCCCACGTCCGTCGCAGCGCTGGGTCCGCTCGCACGACGGTGCGCATGCCGTCGCGCCAGGAACGGATCGCCTCGGCGAGTGGCTCCAGGGCTGGTTGGTCGAGCAGAACGCCGTCCGCAAGCCGAGAACCTCGCCCCATGCCTTCGAGCAGCGCCGCAGCGGCCGTCAGGCCGGCCCCCCGGATGAGCGGCTCCAGGTCGACAGCGGATGCCGGGGGCACCGGGGACGCGCTGAGGAAGATTCCACTGCGTGCCCTGGGAGCCGCACCCGCCACGTGGAAGTCTGCCAGGAGGCGCATCGCCCGTGAGGCGACGTCGAGGGGAGTGAGCAGGCGGTCCTCCGCTCCGGGCTCACCCGGGAGATCGGCGTTCCCCGAGAACCTCGTCACGAAATGGGTCCAGCCGTCGCCGTCCTGGTCAGCCAGGCCGACGTCACCGGCGGGGGACACCGCGTCCTGCCACGTACGGAGGGGGCAGACCGGGTCGGTCATGGGCCGATCGAGCTCACCGTAGACCTCGCGCAGAACTCGGAACGTCGCGTCGTAGCACCCCAGCAGCACGTGGAGGCCGTGCTCCTCGATGCGTTGGTGGGGGCCTCGACTGCTCGCGCCCTTGCCCCCCAGTCGCCAACCCCGCTGGTAGACGGTGATGGATTCCAGCCGCTCCCTCCAGGCGCCAGTGCTCAGCTCCCAGGCCGTCACGAGCCCAGCCATGCCTCCGCCGAGGACGACGACCCGAGGCCGCCCCGGATCAGTGCGCGAGAATGTCATCGGCAGCGGCGGTGTCACTCGTGGCGAGCGTCGGCGACAGGTCACGTCTCGCATCCGCCAGCACGGTGCGCCAGTCGTCCGGTCTGATGGCCGCTGGGACGCGGGCGAGGTCCACCGCGGCTCGCAGGCGAGCGACCCGGGCTCCCTGGTGCCTGGCGACGCGCACTGCCTCCCGCAAGTCGGCTACCGCGATCGCCGGGTTCTGGCCGGTATCGAGCGAATACCGAGCCCGGTGGCGGAGCAGTTCGGGCAGATGGAGGTCCTCCCCCGTCTTCACCACCACCTGAAGGGCCTCTCCAACGCACTCCAGGGCACGAGGCACCTCACCCGCGGCGGCGTGCAGCTCGGCCAGGTACCCCAGATAGGCGGCCATGAAGGACTCCTGGCCCATGAGTCGTACCGTGGTGATGACCTGCTCGAGGAACGCCCGATGCTCAGCCCCGCCGGTGGGCACGGGTGGCGCGTACGCGGAGCCGAGGGCGGTCCAGAGCGCGTAGCCGTGTTCCCGGCCCAGCGCCACGATCTCCTCGCCCAGCCGCCGTGACTTCTCCTCGTCACCGAGGAACCGAGCGTTCCAGGCCGCGAACGTCTTGACGAAGGCGAGGCTGAACGGACCCCGGGGGAACCCGATCTGCTCGGCACGAGCGATGGCCTCCAGCTCCCACTGCCCGGCCTCGACGAGGTCGCCACGGGCCGTGCTGACGCAGGACAGGGCGATGAGGGACACGGCGATCGGGTCGTTCGGCAGCGGCCAGAAGGGGGAGACGGTCTGGTCCGCCGGCCGAGCGAGGAAGCCGCCCATGCCGATCTCGAAGTGCTCACGGGCGCCCTCGAAGTCGGCTGCGTAGAACTGCTGCCACCCGACGCACGCCTCCACCTCGGGGGTGAACCACGAGTAGACGTCCTCATGGACCATCCCGGCGAGGCGGTCGATGAGCGCACGCGTCCTGGCGACGCCTCCGTGCACCAGCCAGTAGGCCCAGATGGCGATGAGCGAGGGCAGCACCTCCGGGCGCGCCCCGAGCCGCGCGGTCAGCTCCTCGGCCCGACGGTGGTCGTCCTGGACGGCCGGCGCGGCATACCCGGACATCGCGGTAACGCTCGCACCCCGGAGCATGCGGGCCGTGAGCTCCCGCAGGTCGCGGTCAGCCGAGTCGCCCATCGACTCGACGAGCTCGATGGCCCGGGAGAGCAGCCGGGTCGCCTCCACGTGCGCTCCACGACCCTGCTCCGCCTGACCGGCCACGAGGTACTGGGCAGCGGCCGCGTCGACGTGCTCCGCAAGGTCGAGGTGCTTGGCGATGAGGGCCGGCCCGGCCCGGTCGGCGGCTAGCGCCTCCGCGACGCGCGCGTGGGTCAACCGGCGCACGTCGAGGACCTGGGTCTCGTAGGCGGCGTCGCGCATGAGGGCGTGGCGGAAGCGGTAGGCGCGAGCGGCCGAGTCGCCCGGCTCGATGACCCCCTCGGCGGTGAGGACCGCGAGCTGCTCCTCGACGAGGTCCGGGTCGCCGACGACGGCGGAGACCGTCTCGGCGTCGAAGGCCGGGCCGATCGTGGCCGCGGCCTGGACGACCCGCAGGTCGACCCGTGGCGCCTTGAGCCGCCAGGTGAACAGCTCCTGGAGGCGCAGCGGCATCGCCTCCGTGCGGTCCTCGTCGAGGCAGGAGCGGGTCAGCTCCTCGATGAAGAGCGGGATCCCTTCCGCCTGCTTGACGATGGAGGCGCGCTGCTGGGTGTCGAGCTCCCTCCCGCTGGAGAGGTTGTCGACGAGTGTCGTGGACGCGCCGGGGTCGAGGCGGCCGAGCTGGAGGACGCGGACGGCATCCCGCCACGGAACCTCCGAGAGGTGGCGCGTCGTCGCCAGGGTGAGGACGCCGGGGGGCCGCCGGGCGACGACCTGCCCGAGCAGCGCGAGCGTGGAGGGGTCGGCCCAGTGGAGGTCCTCGACGACGAACACCTGGGGGGTCTGCCGCCCGAGCGCCGCCAGCCACTCGACGACGCGGGCGAGGGTCTCCTCGAGGAACGCGCTGGAGTCGAGCTGCGGCGCTGCGTACTCGGTCGTGTCGGTGATGCCGAGGAGGGGCCCGAGGAACGGCGCCGACGCGTGCGGATCGAGGTCGAGGGAGGTGAGGTGCGTCATGAGGGCGCGGGCGGCGTCCGCCTCCCCACCCGCGCTGCCGACCACCCGTTCGAGGAGCTGGGAGATGGGCCAGAGGGAGACGTCGGTGTGGTACGGCAGGCAGGCAGCCCCCAGCACCCGCCCCGCGCTCGTCTCGACGCGGTCCACCACCTCCGCGACGAGCCTCGACTTGCCGATGCCGGCCTCCCCCGCGACGAGGAAGGCCGACCCGGCGTCGGCGTCACGGGTCGTCTCCCAGGCCGACAGCAGCTCCTCGCGCGGGCCCTCCCGCCCTACGAGCCCGGCCTTGCGGTAGCGCTCGACGTCGAACCGCGCCGCGGCGTACCGGGGGCGTTCCACCGCGAAGACCTCGACGGGGCGGCTGATGCCCTTGAGCTGCTGCTCCCCCAGTGAGTGCATGTAGAAGTCGACGTCGACGAGCTGGTGGGTCACGTCGCTGATGACCACCATCCCCGGCTCGGCCGCCTGCTGGATGCGCGCCGCGAGGTTGGGAACCACTCCGACGATCGAGTCCCGCTCCGCGACGCCGGACCCGGTCCCTAGGTCGCTGATCACGACGCGCCCGGTGTGGATGCCGACGCGCACCTCGGCGGCCCCACCGAGGCGGCGCTCGAGGTCGGCCCTGGCGTCGCTCATCGCGACGACGAGGTCGAGTCCGGCGAGCACGGCTCGGCGGGCGTCGTCCTCGTGGGGGTCGGGGTGGCCGAACGCCGCGAGGATGCCGTCCCCGGAGAACTGGACGAGGTTGCCGCCGTAGCGGGTCACCGCCTCCCGGGCGAGGGCGCGGTAGGAGGAGAACAGGTCGCGCAGCTGTTCGGGCTCGACGCGCTCGGAGAGCATCGTCGACCCCACGATGTCGGAGAAGAGCAGCGTCACGAGGGCGCGTTGCCCCAGGGACCCGGCCGACTGCGCGGCGACACGCTCGAGGATGACCGAAGCTCGCCGGTTGTCGGGATCGACCGCGCGCACCTCCTCGGCCGTGGCGCGAGCGGGTTCCAGGTCACCGGCATCCAGCGACGTCTCGGCCGCGGTGAGGAGCCGTTCGAGGAGTCGGCTGAGCATCGTCTCGGCCGACGTCGTCATGTCGGTCACCTCTCCCGGGCACCCGACACGTAGAGCTGCACCGGGACCAGCGTTGGTCCCCCCGCCGCGCGCAGCAGGGCGCCCACGTAGAGCCCCGGGGGTGCGGAGTTGTTCGAGGTCCTGAGGCGGACCCCGCGCGTGCCGTCGGGGAGGTCCACCACGGCGACGGAGACGTCCCGGGCGGCAATGGTGGCCGGTCGTGCCTCGATCGACACCAGTTCCGTGGTCACGGGCTGATCGCCCTCGCCGAGCCCGGGCACCGCGAGCACCAGGTCGTCGAGGTGCCCCGGGACCCCCCCGCCGGCTCCGCGGAGGCCGGCCGTCGCGCCCTCGGGCACTCGGGACGGCGGGGATGTCGGCGATCCCGGCGAGGGCCGCGGCGGCGGGGGCGGGACGAAAGCGGACCCACCGTCGTCACGCACGACCTCGGGCAGCTTGTCCAGCCCGTACGCCCACGCCTGGACCCAGTCCTTCGCGAGCTGGGACCAGAAGCGAGACCCGTCAGCCAGCCAAACGGAGGCAGAGTACCTGCCGGACACCGCTCGCGCGTTGATGTCCTCGAACAGGTCCAGGTACGTCCTGGCCGACGCACCGAAGAAGGTGGTCCAGGCCTCGATGAGGTCTTCCGGGACGGGACCCTCGGTGGGCGCCGCCCCAGGCGAGGAGGGCTCCGTCGGCTTGGGCGGGCTCGAGCCCGCTCTCACCGCACCGCGAAGGAACTCGGTCCAGATGGGACACACGTACTGGGCGATGTCGTCCCAGAGGTCCTCGGTGAAGCCGACGATCTTCAACGCCTGCACGCGGCAGCCCGGCTCGCCCGTCTCCAGCGCGGTGTTGTTCACCGCGATGAACCCGCGGTCGACGTCCAGCTGGCCGTCCGGACTGAAGGCGAGCTCGAAGGTCATTCCTCCGGCCCGGTTCCCGTCCGTCCAGTGGTCGCAGTGAAGGAGCGCGCTGATGCGGTCGAAGAGCTGGACCTCCTCGTGGAAAACGCCGTGCCAGTGGTCGGTTCCCTGCTCGGCGATCGCAAGGGGGCGGCGCGCGCCGACGACCTTCATCCCCTTGAACATGAACGGCGCCAGGCGGGGCCAGTTGCGTGGATCGACCCATTCCGACACGCTCTCGAAGGGGGCGTCCGTGTCGAACTCCGAGTAGATCCACGTCCCGGTCAGGTCGCCGACCTTCACTTTCTGCACCGTGCAGACGCTTTCCCCGACGAAGGCGACCTCGTGGGGGTCCAGAGCCTGCCCGGATGCAGTCGTGTGGAACGGAGCCTCTCTGCTCGACGCCTCACGGAGGTCGTTCAGGAGCTGGTCCGGGTCCACGTCCCTTCCGCCAGCGACGGATTCGGCAAGACGGCGGTACTCGTCCCGCGCGGAGTCACGGTCCGGGAAGCCCTCGCGGGCCAAGTCGTAGAGCACCGAGATGCGCACGGAGTTCGGGATCTCGTCCTTGGGGGACTCGGTCAGCGCACGCAGGGCATCGGGTGTCGGTATGCGGCGCCACCCTGGGAGGGAAGGGGGACCCGCATCGCCGAAGTGACCGGCACGGGTGAGGAGATTGACATAGGCGTCCTGCGGCGTGACAGCGCCGTACTCCGGGCTCTCGGTGGGGTCTTTCATGGAAACCCGCCTTGCCGTCGTGCCACCGGCAGCAGGGCCGCCGAGGCGAGTGGTCCTGACACATCGCGTGAGGCGAGTCTAGGGATGAGGGAGCAAACCGGGGAAGCATTCACGACTTGTGGCGGCAATGCGTCCACGGAGGACGACCAGGGGTGAGTCCCATGGAGTGGTGTAACTGCGCCGTCGCGTGAGGCTCTGCTGGGTTGACTATGCCGTGAGCTCGGGTGTGGTGGCCACCTCCTTGGTGGTGGCGTCGATGGTCTTCATGGATTCCTCGGATAGGTAGCGGCGCTCGCCGGCGGCCGATTCGTCGTGGGTCTCTACCAAGACGGCGCCGGCGAGGCGGAGCAGCGCTTCGGGGTTGGGGAAGACACCGACGACGTCGGTGCGTCGTTTGATCTCGTTGACCCGCTCCAGTGGGTTGGTCGACCAGATCTTGCGCCAGTGCGCTTGGGGGAAGGCGGTGAACGCCAGGATGTCGTCGGCGCCCTCGCGCAGCATCGACTCCACCACCGACAGCTGCCGCCCGAGCATGGTCGCGATAACGTCGAGCTGGTCACGCACGTGCTGGGCGTCGGGTTGGGCGAAGATCGTGCGGATCGCGGCGGCAACCATCTCGGCGTTGCCCTTGGGGACCTTGGCCAGCACGTTGCGCGTGAAGTGCACCCGACAGCGTTGCCAGCTCGCGCCCAGGCCACCGACCCGATCGGCCTTGAGGCCTTCGTGGGCGTCGGAGATGACCAGCTTCACCCCGTGTAGGCCGCGGCTTTGAGCGAGCGGGCGAACGCCGTCCAGAACGCCCCGTCCTCACTGTCGCCGACGTCGAACCCGAGGACCTCGCGGTGCCCGTCGGCGCGCACGGCGGTGGCAACCACCACCGCCTGAGAGACCACCCGCCGGTTGACCCGGGCCTTGCAGTACGTGGCGTCGAGGAACACGTACGGGTACTGCGCGGCCTTGAGCGAGCGGGCCCGGAAGGCACCGACCTCCTCGTCCAAGTCCTGACAGATCCGGGACACCTCCGACTTGGAGATCCCGCTGTCGGCGCCCAACGCCTTGACCAGGTCATCAACCTTCCTGGTGGACACCCCGTGCAGGTACGCCTCCATGACCACCGCGTACAGGGCCTGGTCGACCCGGCGGCGACGTCCCAGCAGTGCCTGGAAGAAGGTCCCGGTACGCAGCTTGGGGATCCGCAGGTCCAGGTCACCGGCCGTGGTCGCCAACGTGCGCGTCCGGTGCCCGTTGCGTTGCGCGGTGCGGGCGTCGGTGCGTTCGTGCGGATGCGCGCCGATCACCGAGGTCAGCTCGGCCTCGATCAACGCCTGGTAGATCGTCGCCGCCGCCGAGCGGACCCGGTCAGCGACATCAGCCTCCTTCAATGTGTCCAGCACCTCGAGCAGGGCAGACTGGGACAGGGCCATCGCGTGGGTCTCCTTCACGTGGAACTTGGCGGTTACACGCAAAGACTCACGCGATGGCCCCTCCACGTCACGAAGGGCACGCCGCTCACGACCGGACCGGAGTTACACCACTCCCGGGGACGTCACCGACGACCAGGACTGAAGAGGTGTCCGCTCAGTCGTTCAGGTGGCGGCGCCCTCGACGAACGCCGGAGTCGAGCTGGCGCTCACCAGTCGGATCTGGGCCCACATCAATCATCCCCGCCAGCCAGGGTTCAGACCCTGCGCTACACCGCGCGTGATGTGGTTGTGGACCCTGGATACGACCACCGAGCCCTCACCCACCGCGGACGCCACGCGCTTCACTGATCCTCGACGCACGTCGCCCACCGCGAACACGCCCTGTACAGAGGTCTCCAAGAGCTGCGGTGGTTCGTTGTAAGGCCATGCTCGGCGCCCGCCCTCGGCGATGACGTCGTCGCCGGTGAGCACATACCCCCACCGGTCCCGAAGGACCATCTGAGGCAACCAGTCCGTCCGCGGGGACGCGCCGATGAGCACGAAGACGGCGTCGGTCGGCTCCCTCGAGACCTCCCCCGTGGCGAGATCGCGCACCAGGACGTACTCGAGGTGACCTTGGCCGCCTCCCCCGACGATCGCGGCCTGAAGGCGCACGTCCACGCCTGCCGCGGACAGGGTGTCGATGAGGTACTGCGACATGCTGGCGGCCAGGGTCGCTCCACGGACGAGCAGGGTCACCTGACGGGCGTACCTCGCCAGGTGAAGGGCCGCCTGGCCCGCCGAGTTGCCGCCTCCCACGACGATCGCCCGACCGTCCTGAACCCCCTTCGCCTCGAACCCGGAGGCGCCGTAGTAGATGCCCGCCGACTCGTACGGGAGCAGCTCGGCCACGCCGAGCCGGCGGTACGAGACGCCGGTTGCGAGCACGACCGAGGACGCGTGGACGGTGCGACGCGGCTCGATGCCCACGACGAAGCCTTCGTCGTCCGTGTCGAGCGACACCGCCGCCCGTGAGTGCGCAAAGGAGCAGCCGAACACCCAGGCCTGCTGGTACGCCCGCTGGGCCAGCTCGGCCCCGGAGACTCCGCGCGCGAAACCCAGGTAGTTGCGGATCAAGGAGCTCGAGCCCGCCTGGCCTCCGATCGACTCGCGCTCCACCACGAGCGTGCGAAGTCCCTCAGACGACGCGTACACCGCGGCTGCGAGTCCGGCGGGCCCCGCGCCGATGACAACGAGGTCGAATGCGGAGTGGTCCGGCACGTCGACCGCCAGCCCGTAGGCAGCTGCCAGCTCGGCGTTCGTCGGGTCGACCAGGGCCCGACCGTCATGGAGGAGAACGACGGTGGACGAGCTGCGCGCGAGGCCCGCCCCGGCGAGGAGCTCGCCGGCCTCCGGCTCGGCGCTGGGGACGAACTGGTGCGGGATGCCGTTGTTGGCGAGCAACCGGCGGACCTCGTGCGAGCGCGCCGACGCCGCGTCACCGACGACCGAGACCTCCCGCGGCCGGAGCCCGACCGCACGGTCCCACTCGTTGAGGAACTCGGTGATGGTGCGGTGGAAGTACTCGTCGGGTGAGTGCCAAGGGCGGATGACGTAGTAGTCGATCTGTCCCTGCGCCATGAGGGTCAGCACCATGTCTGCCGTGTCACGGTCTCCCCAGGCGCCCCATTCAACGAGCAGGCCGCGGCGGATGTCCGGAAACAGCCGTGCGGCGACCTGGAAGACAGTGAGCCCGTCCTCCAGCTCCCCGGGGTCGTCCGCGAGCAGGATCGCCACCTGCCGGCCGTCGTTCGCCGCGGTGCGCAAGGCGTCCGCGGCCTGGCTCGAGGTGGCCACGGGCACGACCTCATAGGTGGCCGCGTAGCGCTCCTCGAGCTGCGCCGCAACCGCGGCTCGTCGCTCGTCGGGCAGCGAGGAGACCACCATGATCGGCGTGGAGGGTCGTCCCGACGCCGAGACCGCCATGCGCCCTCCCCTGCTTCGCACCACATTTCGTGCTCCGAGGTTACTGCCTCGCCGGTTCCCGCACAGGCGGAATCGGGCAGGGGCATCCCGCTGGTGATGGGCGAACACCACTGGAACAACGCCCTCGCCCGACGAGCCACACTCACCATCGACCGGCCGTCACACAGGCAATCTCCGACGTACCCATACCCACGACCGCCTGACCTCTACTATTGGCCACGCTGGCAACACCATGGGCGCAAGGCTCACGACGCAGTTCCGAAGGAGAAACCGTGGCTGGGACAGATGAACTCGACCGCTGGTGGGATGGGTTGAGCGAGGAGGAAAGGGCCGAGGCCCTCCAGTCACGGGATGCCGGTCAGCTCAGCGACGGCGTTGAGAGGTCGCTGGAAAGGGCCGGCTTGATCATGCCGGGGGAAAGGCCGGATCGGAGCATCCGCGGCGATGTCATCCAGTACCTCAAGATGCGCCACTGACGGCAGCCCTGGCGGCGGTCTGACCGTACTGCTCCGGGCAGTCCCTGCGGCCGTAGTGCTGGCGCGCCCAGCGCGCGCCGGGCGGTAGTCGGTCAGCGGCGGGCGGGGGTCATTCCCCTTCGTCGAGACCTCAGCGGTCGCCGTGATGCCCACAGCGGGCGTCCGCCGAGTCTGCTCGTGCCAGGACGAGGCGTCCATAGTCATTCTGGGTGGTGCGTGCCTCGGCGGTTCTCGGTGTCGTGAAGGACGAGCTCAGCCCTGTCGAGCCGCGCGCCACTCGTTGTACGCCCCCGGAAGGCACCGGGCGCAGGGGCGGTACCCCGCGGCGATGGCCGCGTCCTCGTCGGCGAAGAACACGCGGTGTTGGACGTACGTGCCCTTGGCGACCCACCGAAGGGCGGTCGGGCAGTCGAGGCGACCGTATGTCTTCGCGCGTCGATGACCGCCCAGAGCGCCCGGCGTCCGCGACTGGTGCGGGCGGCCGTCGGGGCCGATGAGCGCATACGTCCTCACCGGATCGAGTTTCTCACCGCTCGGCTCAGTGCCAGTCGCTGATCTGGACGTCGTGGGGCGCCGGTGCCCCCTGGCCGGTCTCCACGAGGGACTTCAGGCTCATCAGGAAAGAGCCCCACTTGGTGCTGCAGTGGTGCATGAACTCCACCGGCTCCCTCCAGCCCTCGTGCCGGAACAACACGATCGTGTAGTCGCCCTCCTGGCGGAGGTCCCAGGTCACCGTCGTCCCGATCCATTCCTCCGGACCGTCGGCCACGCGCCACGTCACTCGTTCGGGCGGTGTCAGTCCCACGACCTCCATGTCGAAGCCGCCTACCGGGAACCGGAACTCGAGGATGCCGCCGAGCTCGCCACTGCCCTTCGTGTCGTCCGTCCACCAGCCGGCCAGGCCCTCGACCCTGGTCAGCGCGTCATACACCGTTGCCGGTGAGGCGGTCTTGACCCCAACCCTGTGCAGGATGTCCACCATCTGTGCCTCTCCTTGTCCGTCGTCAGTCCTGTTGGGCGCGCTGGATCGTCTCGGCGATGCGCTTGATCCGCTGGAGTCGGGCGTCCCACGTCGAACCCACCGACGCCATCTGTGCCACTGCGCGGGAGAGCTGCACGTCGTCGACCCGGTACCTCTTCTCGCGGCCGGTCGGTGTGACCCTGACGAGTCCCGCCCGATCGAGCACGACCAGGTGCTTGGCGACTGCCTGGCGCGTGACCGGCAGATGGTCACTCAGCGTCGTGGCCGTGCCGTCGCCCTGGGTGAGCAGCAGGTCCAGCATCCGGCGACGGGTCGGGTCCCCGATCGCGGACCAGAGGTGGTCGTCGACCTTGTCCGCGACATCGGTGCTCATCGCCGGGCCAGCAGGTCTGCCACGTACGGCCTCAGCCGGCCCAGGTAGAAGTCCCAGCCGGTCACGTGCTCCTCGTACTGGTGCTCGAGCACTGGGGCATCCCAACCCATCTCCCGGAAGCCGCTCTCGGTCATCCTCAGCAGGGTGCCGTCACCGGAAGGAGCCAGGTCAAAAGTGACGAGGAGCGAGTTCCCTTGGGCCGCAGGCTCATTCGCCGGGTGCGTCCAGCGGAACGTGAACGTCCGCGGCGGTCGCGCGTCGACAACGGTGAACGGTACGACTGTCCTACCCTCGTCGCGGTCACCGAAGACGATCTCCCCTGTCGACCCGGGGACCGGTTCGTACCGCGCGTCGTCCGGCCACCAGCCCCGCAGATGGTTCGGACTGCTCACCACGTCGAAGACGACGTCCGGTGAGGCGTCGATGTAGATCTCCCGCTCGATGGTCTGGAACTGCATGTCGAACCTCCTGCAACTAGTGGTTGCGCACGAGAGTATCGCGGGTCGGGCCGTCGCGCAACCATCGGTTGCGTCCAACTCGATGCATCCGCCGCGGCGACCGACCTGGGTGGTGGGCTCACGAGACAACTGCGCCACGCTGGGCCAGCGGCCAGCCGACATGGAGGGCAGCCGCGGAGAGTGTCCTGTGGACAGGTCGATCATCCTCGTCGTGTCGGAGAAGGAGGTGACCCGACGAACGCTCGTGGGGCGAGGACCGGCCGGTCTCGCCTCAGCCGTGTACGCCCCACCGGAAGGCCTGGACGCTCTGGTCCTCGAGCCCTCGGAGCCGGGCGGCCAGGCCGGGACCAGTTCCACGCGAGCGGTGTGACGTGGCGTCGGCTCGGCGTTCCAGCGCTGGAGGCACTGGTGGGCGCCGGCGTCCTCTACGGCGCCGCGGGCGCCGAGGCGAGGGCCATGAAGCCCTGGACGTCTTCGTCGTGGGGCCCGGAACTCCGCTGGTCAAGCGGACGGGTCCGGGACCGGCCGACTGGAGAGCCTCACGCTTCGCGATCGTGCCCTGCCGCGACAGAGGTCGTGCCTGCGGTGGCGCTCTTCCTGCTCAACGGCGCGTCGACCATGGTTCCTTCGCACCGAGGCCCGAACTGCTGCACGGTGGTGCGGCGTCGCCACCCCGGCCGCTTCGGCGCCCACCGTTGCTCTTCGAGACGAAGATCCGGCGTCTGCACCGTTCCGCTGACGGAGGCGTTGCTCTCCCGTGACTGCTCCGGGTGTACGTCTGGGCGGTTGGGGTAACCCGTACGTCATGAGCACGAACGAGACGAGCCCGGCGAAGGACCCCGATGACTGGGCCACCGGCGACGAGCCGGCCACCGCCGCCCAGTTGTCGTACCTGAGGACCCTGGCCCACGACAGCGGGCGCGAGGTCCCCGAGAACGTCAGCAAGGCTGACGCCTCACGGCTGATCGACGAGCTGCGGGCAGAGTCGCCACGGGTGTCCGGCGACCCCGGCCAGGGCTGAGTCCGGTCAGCTGCGAGCTGGCGTGTAGAAGCCGGTCACAGGACCGGTGAACTCGACGACGAGGTCCTCACCGAGCTCCTCGTCGAAGAACTCGAACCGGTTCGTGAAGGAGCAGCTCACGGACGTGTGCCGCTGCTTCGTCGCGTTCCCCTTGCTGAACGCTGGGTCGGTGAACTCGTCGATGACCTCGCCGGTGTCGGCGATGGAGACCGTACCGGAGCCCTCTCCGAAGGCCGTCGCCACGAAGATCCGCGTGCTGTTCACGTCGTGGGCCGGGAGGAACCACCCGTTGCCGGCCACGACGACCTCGTAGGTCTCGGCCCCGCACGTGAGCTCGAAGGTGTCAGTGTGCGGGGTCAGCGGGTCGGCTTGGGCGGCACCTGGCAATACCACTGCGATCCCGACCGCGGCGGCGAGCGCACCGCAGCTCCGTAGGTGACTGATCATGGTCTTCCTCTCGTGTGGCACCAGCGTCTCCACGATGGTGTGGGTACTGTCCCTCAAGGCGTCTGTCGAGTGTCTGCCCGGCTGTCGCCGACGTCCATAGTCACTCTGGGTGGTTCCGATGACGGCGGGACACTGCCGCGCTCCCCGCGGGTGGACGGCGGCATAGTGGCTGCATGGCACTCCTCTCCCGAGCGGCGAAGGCGGGGGCAGTGGCGGCATCCGCCCTGGCTGCTGTTGCGGCGCGTGACGCGCTCCAGCGAGAACACGCGCTGCTGCGCAACTTCCCGGTGATCGGCCACGCCCGATACCTCCTCGAGGCGATCGGCCCCGAACTGCGGCAGTACGTGGTTGCGGGCAACAACGAGGAACGCCCCTTCACCCGCGACCAGCGCCGGTGGGTGTATGCCTCGGCCAAGAAGCAGAACAACTACTTCGGCTTCGGGACCGACAACGACATCGAGTTCACCGCCGGGTACCCGGTCATCAACCACCGGAACTTCGGCCGTGCCGTGCCGCCCTCGGCTCCTGCAGCCGGATATGAGGTCGTGCTCCCGTCCGCCAAGGTCCTCGGTGGCCCACGGGACCGCAGGCACGCGTTCCGCCCGAACTCGGTGGTGAACATCTCTGCCATGAGCTTCGGCTCGCTCTCCGGCGCGGCCGTCGAGGCCCTCAACCGTGGAGCCGCTCTCGCCGGGTGCCTGCACAACACCGGCGAAGGGGGACTCTCGCCGCACCACCGCAACGGCGGCGAGCTGATCTTCCAGATCGGCACGGCGTACTTCGGCTGTCGCGACGACAAGGGCCGTTTCGACCTCGACCGCCTCAAGGACCTCGTGAGCAGTGCCCCCGTCCGCGCCATCGAGGTCAAGCTGAGCCAAGGCGCGAAACCGGGACTCGGCGGCCTGCTCCCCGCCGCCAAGGTGTCGCCCGAGATCGCGGCGACCCGCGGGGTGCGCGTCGGCGAGGACTGCATCAGCCCGTCTCGTCATGCCGAGTTCTCCGACAACGACAGCCTGCTGGACTGGGTCGAGATGCTGGCCGCGGAGACCGGACTGCCGGTGGGGATCAAGTCCGCCGTCGGTGACCTGACGTTCTGGGACGAGCTCACCGACCTCATGGCTGGAACCGACCGGGGCGTCGACTTCGTCACCGTAGACGGCGGCGAGGGTGGCACCGGCGCGGCTCCGCTCATCTTCACCGACACGGTGTCCCTTCCGTTCCAGGTCGGCTTCGCCCGGGTCTACCGGATGTTCGCGAAGAGGGGTCTCTCGGAACAGGTCACGTTCATCGGCGGGGGCAAGCTCGGCCTTCCCGACAATGCCGTCGTGGCCTTCGCGCTCGGCTGCGACATGGTCAATGTCGCCCGCGAGGCGATGCTCTCGATCGGCTGCATCCAGGCCCAGCGGTGCCACACCGACTCCTGCCCCACCGGCGTCGCGACACAGAACCCCTGGCTCACCCGCGGACTCGACCCGAGCCTGAAGTCCGTCCGGGCCGCGAACTACATCAAGACTCTCCGACGGGACCTCATGAAGGTCGCCGAGGCATGCGGAGTTGAGCACCCCGGGCTCATCGGGACCAGCGCCGTGGAGATCCTCGACGGACGCACGGCATCCACCCCGCTGCACGAGGTGTACGAGTACGAGCCGGGATGGGGCATGCCGTCGGAGGCCGACCAGGACCACATCGTGCGCCTGATGACCGCGACTGCACCACAGGGAGCGTCCGCCCCGCCCTCGGTGACGGCGGCAGGCTGACAGCGAGAGGACGCAGATGACCGAGCCGTACGACCACCTGTTGGAGCATTACGCACGCCTCGTGATCAGGGTGGGGGTCAACGTCCAGCCGGGGCAGGAGGTGGTCATCAACGGCCTGCCCGAGCAGGCGGACGTGGCGCGCGCCCTCGCCCACGAGGCGTACCGGGTGGGCGCCAGCCGGGTCACCATCAACTACGAGGACCTCCACCTTCGCCGTTCCGCCGTCCAGCACGCCCCCGAGGAGATGTTGGGGCGGACGCCCCAGCACCAGCTGGAAGGGATACGGGCATGGCGGGAGAGCCGTCCGGCCGTGATCAGGCTCACCGGCAACCCCGCTCCCGGCCTCATGGACGGACTGGACCCCGAGCGGCTCGCGAAGGCCCAACCCGTGGACCTCGTCGCCGAGGTGAGCCCGATCCTCACGACGAACCAGGTCGCCTGGACCGTCGTGGGAGCGCCGACGCCCGGATGGGCCGCGAGTGTGGGCGTGACCGACGTGGCGCGCCTCTGGGACGCCGTGGCGCGCGCCATGAGGCTGGACGAGGTGGACCCGGTCGAGGCCTGGCGACGGCACGTGCAGAAGCTGGCCACGAGGGCAGCGACACTCAACGACCACTCCTTCGACCGCATCCGCTACCGAGGACCCGGCACCGACGTCACCATCGGGCTCGCCGAGCGGTCCACGTGGTGTGGTGGCTCCGTCCTGAGCGAGGACGGGGTGGAGTTCGTGCCGAACATGCCCACCGAGGAGGTGTTCATCTCGCCGGACTGGCGGCGGGCCGACGGGGTCGTCCGCACCACTGCTCCGTTCTTCCTCGCGTCCATGGGCGCCCTGGTCGAGGACCTCGAGCTCGAGCTGCGGGACGGGACGATCACCGGGGCTCGGGCGGCTCGGGGCGAAGCGGAGGTCCAGCAGCAGTTCGACCTCATTCCCCGCTCCCGGCACCTCGGTGAGGTGGCCATCGTGGACTCGGACTCCCGGGTCGCCACCACCGGCCTGGTCTTCAAGGACATGCTGTACGACGAGAACGTCGGCTCCCACATCGCCTGGGGGTTCGGCTTCCCGTTCTCCTTCGACGGCGCCATGGAGCTGTCGAGCCAGGAGCGGATCGCGAGCGGCCTCAACCAGGCCAACACCCACGTCGACGTCGTCGTCGGCAACCCCGAGGTGCAGATCGACGGCATCCAGCGGGACGGGACCGTGGTCCCGGTCACCCGGGTCGACGAGTTCGTGCTGCGGTCCTGACCCGGGCGTGCGGTCAGGAGATCAGGTCGAGCTCCTCATCGATGGCGCTGTCACCGAGGGCCAGGGCAGGCACGAAATCGCAGCTCGAGGCGACCCCACGGGCGTTGGCCGCGCGGATGGCGCAGGTCCGCACCCAGGTCGAACGCCACACGTCGCCTCGGTCCTCGACCAGGTCGCGCAGGATGGGGCCCGCGTCCGTCTCGGTCGACGTCACGCCGGTGGCCGCCTGCAGCCGCCGCAAGCGGTCCCCCGCGGTCGGGCGCCCGTCAAGGACGGGTGTGACCCGAGCGGCCTCCTCCGAGCCGAGCACCACCTCGAGGGCCTCGACGGCAAGGGCGTCGGGGCCGTCGAGCCCCAGCAGGCCGGCCAGCACCGGGCCGAGGCGCTCTCGACCGTGGCGCGCGACGAGGGTGGCGACCACCCTGTCGCGGATGAGCGCCAGCTCGTCGATGAGGGCTCGTCGCAGGGGACCGTCACCCGCCGCCGTGCGGGGAGAGTCGGCATCGAGCATGTCGAGGGCCGCAAGCACACGCATGGCGTGGGCGAGATCCTCGTCGAGGACGTCGTCGAGCACCGGGGCGACCTCCTCACCGGCGGGGCCCTGCCGTGCGAGGCGCTCGAGCACGACACGACCCACGTCACGGTCGGTGTGTCCCGTCCACCGGAGCAGCACCTCCTGCCCGGCCGCTGACTCCGTGCGCAGGGCGCGCACCAGCCGAACCGCCGCGCGCGCCTCACTCGACTCGGGACCGGCGAACGCCGCACGCTGGAGCGCCCGGTCCATGGCCCTGAGCACGGCCTCGCCGAGTCGGCCGACCGCGTCGGAAGCCGGCACCGCGGTCGACGGGTCGCCCACCGCCTCGACCACCGCGCCGACCAGCGTGTCGTCCCCGGAGCGCACCGCGTCGAGCGCCGCTGTCCGGACCTCCGCGGAGTCGTCCTGGAGGAGGAGCTCGACGGTCCGCACCCTGTCCACGTCGTCGAGGGCTGGGGCTCCGAGGGCGGCACGCACCCGCATCGCGGCATCGTCATCGCGGGCCGCCACCTGGATCTCGTCCGCGAGCCGGCCCTGTGCACCGAGGTCACCCGAGGACGCCAGCGCCTCCAGCGCGGTGAGCCGGACCTCGGACCGTGGGTCGTCAGCCAGCCTGCCGATCTCCGGAAGCAGGCTCGGCGTGGCCATCGCCGACACGAGCTCGAGGCCGAGCCGCGCCGACCGCGGGTCGGGGCTCTCGAGCAGGGTTTCCGCCAGAACGGTCCCGTGCGGAAGGGCAGGGAGCACCGTCGGCCCGAGCAGCGGTTGGGGCTGTAGCGCGCCCACCAGTGCGGGCCCGTACTCGCGATAGAGGCGGACCCCGACCCACACCCACGCGAGACATACCGCGAGCGTGGCCAGGATCAGCGCCGGCAGCGACCAGGGCAGGAGGTTGAGGCCCAGCACGAGCACACCCGACATCGCGATGGCGACGGGGACCCCGACACCTTCGATGGTGGCCTGCGCACCCAGACGGTCCCGTTCGGGCAGCACCTGGTACATCGCGTTGATCGAGGTGCGCGTGGTCCCGTCGGTGAGCGCGATGTCGAGGATGCGGACGGCGGACACCGTGAGGAGCAGGGCCAGCGACGCCCCACCCAGGGCGACGAGGACGATCACCATCGCGACGGCCCCGGCGGTGAGGACCACCGGGTTGGCCGAGATGCCGAGCCGGAGCCCGTGGCGACGCAGCAGCGCCCCGGCCACGACGACGAGGAATGCGATGCTCACGAGGTTCATGACGGCGGTGTAGCCGGCGAGGAAGCGCGCGAGCTGGTCGGCCTCGGCATACCGCGCGGCGGCCCGGTCGAAGACGAGGTAGTCGGAGAGCTGGCTGGCCAACGCCGACAGCACCTGGTAGCCCATGAGGAGGACGACGAAACGGGTGGACAGGAGGTGCCGCATCCCACGCTCGGCCGAGCCGGCACGGGCGGACACCGCCGCCTCGTCGACCCGGTCGGCGGTCGCCGCTCGGCTGGGCGCCACCGCGAGGAGACCGGCATACCGGATGCCGGTCACGACGACGGTCGCGGTGAACGCCGCCTGGGCGACGGCCGTCGCAAGGAGCAGACCTTCGGTGCCGCCCAGCACGTCGACCAACGGTGCGGCCAACAGCCCGCCGATGACCGCGCCCACCGGGAAGCCGGCGACGATCCGCGGAAAGCTCCCCTTGATGCCCGCGATGTCGAGCACCCGGCCGGCCTGCGCGCCGATGAACACGAAGCCGAGCTGGATGAGCACGGGGAAGAGGACGAGGAGCGGCCCGGAGACCCACGAGCCGCTCCCGTCCGCAGCGACCGCCCAGGCGGCGAAGAGCACCACCGCCGCCGCTCCGAGCACCGCGACGGCGATGCGCACGAGGTCGAAACGGCGCGCACTGCCCGCGACCCCGCTCGACACCGCGGCACCGGCCGCGCCGATGAGGATGTACGTCAGCGGCAGCCAACCGGGACCGTAGGCCTCGAGGAACATGGCGTTGGCGGCGATGCCGAGCAGCGCCGCCATGACGCCGAAGAGGACCGCCTGGGCCGTCAGCCAGCGCACGGCCCCGTGGCCCGGTCGAGGAGTCATCTGCTCACTCACCGGCGGGGCTGTTCCTCAGCATGCGGACGAGCGAGGCGATGACCGCACGGGCGAGCTCCGGACGGTCGGCCAACAGCTCGTCGAGCAGGACCTTGTCGATCCGCAGGAGCAGGCCGTCCTCGAGGGCAGTGACGGAGGCGGACCGCGGCTCGGGGGCCAGTGCCGCCAGCTCACCCACGGTCGAGCCGGGGCCCAGCTCGCGCAGGGTGCGCTCGCCGTCGCGGGCGACGAAGCGGCCGCTCACGACGGCGTAGAGGTGGTCCTCGACGGCTCCCTGCTCGATCAGCACGTCCCCCGCAGCCACCTCCACCTCAGTGGCCCGCATCGCCAGGGCGGCGAGCACGCGCCCCGGCACGTCGGCGAACAGCGGCACCCGGTGGAGGGCGACCACCCGGTCGACCGTCGTCATCGTCACGGTGCCGCCGCCTCGGACAGGAGGCGCCTGCGCAGGTCCGCGGGGCTGAAGGGCCGCAGCCAGGTGCGGACGTACGACTCGCTCGGGATGATCAGCACGTCGACATCATCCTCGGCCACGATCTGCGCGTTGCGGCCGGCCCGGCGTACGGCTCCTGTCGTGCCCACCGGCACCCACGGGGGCAGGGGAGAGGGCGGGTACCCGCCGCCGGGACGGACGCGCAGGCCCTCACTCAGGGGCACATAGACGAAGGCAGGGGGCGAGTCCTGCTCGACGAGAACCTCCCCGGACGCGACGGTCACGCGACCCACCTCGGTGAACGCCTCGGTCCGGTCGATGCCGGTGACGTCCATCCCGTGGCGGGAGAGCGCGTCGAGCACCCGGTCGGCCAGCGGCCCCAGCGGGTCCAGGGACTCTGCGGCGTCGAACCGCCCCCGCTCCGCCGGCGCGGCGCCCTCGACGTCGGCGACCACCCGCACTCGGCCGCCGAGCGCAGGCGTCGTTGCGCAGAGCACGTCGCGGACGGCATCCGCGAACGTGGCGTCGTCATCTGGCCGTTCGAGCTGGATCAGCATGGCGCCGGGGGTCTTCCACGGAGCGGGCAGCCCGTCAGCCGGCGTCCCGGAGAAGGTGGGCAGCACGTCGGCCTGAATGTCGATGATGGCGTTGGCGACGCTCTCGGCGGCCCGCCGGGCGGCACTCTGCTCACCAAAGCTGCCGCGGTGGAACGCGATCCGAAGGTTGCCGCGCGCAGTGATCGACGCCATCCGGATGTTGGCCTCACCCGCGCCCCGGTGGTCGTCGTACGTCATCACGTATGCCGCCCGTCCGTCGGAGGGACGAAAGGTGCAGACCGCCTGTCCGGTCCGAGCGTCGAAGAAGACCTCGAAGCCGCCGGTGGTGCGCAGGGCGGTCCCGCGTTGGCGCAGGACGTCAGCGGCCCGAAGGGCGCGGACCGCGTCGATGACGTCATCGGCCAGCCGCCGCTGCGGGCCGTCCACGACGTCGAGCCAGGCATACGCGTCCTCCGCGGACGGATGAGGGATCGCTCCTGCCCCCGACACCGGCGACGCCCGCTTCTCGTCGGTCGGTCCTCGTCCCGAGGCCCGGTGGACCTCCATGGGCGTGAAGGTGATGCGGCGCATGAGCCGTCGGAGGCCGGCCCGGTCGTCGAGCACCCCTGCGGGAACGGTGGACTTGCTGTGCGCTGCCGACAGGCTGAGCACCTCCCGCACGACGGTGTCCAGGGGCACCCGGAACGGGTCGCTCTCGTGGACTGCGTCCAAGCTCTCGCGCACCTGACCCGGGCGGAGCAGGTGGTCGACGAGCGGGTCTGCGTCGGCCGAGAAGGCGGCGTGGGCGGCATACAGCGCGTGGGTTCGACGGCCGACGGGTGAGAGGTCGACCATGCCGACGTCGTGCAGGTACGCGAGCGCGACTCCCCAGGTCTGGACCAGGTGTCGGCGCCCCGTGGGCCGGGCAGCGAGCAGCACCCCGTCGACGACGTCCACGAGGGCGACGACGCCGGACGCGACGTCCCGCACGTGCACCACGCCGTGGTCGGCGAACATCGCCGGGTGTCGGCCCGGGTCCTCGAAGAACGACGGGTCCTCCATGAGCGCCTCGAGGGTGGCCTGCATCTCGATGGGCCGCCAGAGGTTCTCCTCCAGAGTCGTCCGCACCGCGCGCGGAAGGTGGTCGTCCAAGCGTGCCCAGCGACTCACCTCCCGCATTCCGGAAGGCTCTCAGTTCCGGCAAGGGGGCGCAACGAACCAGCTGGCCGCCGTTCGGGTGCCGGTTCGGGCGCGAAAGACGACACCGTTTCGCATAATCTCCACTGGTGGGCGCGGACCCCAGACGCCTCGACGGGCTCAAGCACGACGAGAGGTACGCCGCCGTCGTCGTCGAACGCGCGACGGGGGCGCGGGCTCGTGCCCACGACGTCGACGGCCGTCAGGCCGCCTATGACATCGACCTGGCCTTCCCCGACGGGCGCCGGGCCGCGCTCGAGGTCACCACGCACGCCGGCCCGGGAGTGCGGCGCACGCACGCGCTCCTCCGCCGGGACCGGCACACCTGGCCGAACCCCGGGTCGTGGTGGTGGACCATCGACCTCGCGGAGCCGTCCGACATCATGCGGGTGCGAGCGGCCTACGGGCGGGCCATCCAGGCCTGCGAGTCCCACGGGGTGACCCAGCCCGGTGCGCTGCCGCGGGGCGTGCTCTCCGGAGACCCCGAGCTGCGCTGGCTGGCCCACGAGTCGCAGTCCGTGCTGCGGGGCAACCCCTCGTTCTTCGAGGGCAACGGCCGGCCGGTCTCCGGCGTGCTCGTCACGCCCAAGGCGAGGACGGCGTGGGTGGACTCCCGGCTCGCCGGCCTGCCCGGTGCGGTGACCGAGCTCCTCGCCGTCCCCCACGTCGCCCGTCGGGCGGCCAAGGTGGCGGCGGCGCGGTCAGTGGACGAGCGACACCTGTTCGTCGGCATCGGGGAGGGAGGTCTGCCGGACTCGCTCTACGTCCCCCTCACCGGACCGCTGGACGCCATGCCGGACGAGGATCCGCAGGTCGAGGAACCGCTCTCGCACCTGTGGATCACCACCGCGTGGAGCGGCTCACCTCTGTTGCGGTGGGACCGCGTCGGGGGCTGGAGCGCCCACGACGTCGGTGCGAGGACGTAGCGGCGCCCCATCAGCTGTCGAACCCGACGCCGACGGCATCCAGCCCCTTGAGCCACAGGTTGCGGCGACCGGTGCGGTCCTCGGCGGCCAAGCTGGCCCGGGTGGCGCGCACGGCGGCATACCGGATCGGTTCGGGGGGGAACGGGACGGGCTTGCGGCGCACCATCTGGAGCCGGGTCACCTCCGTGTCCCGGCCGTCGACGAGGTCCAGGGCCACCCGGGCACCGAACCGCGTGGAGGCCACGCCGAGGCCGGTGTAGCCGACGGCGTAGGAGAGGTGGCCACCCAGCGCCGTGCCGAACACCGGGGTGAAGCGCGAGGTCGTGTCGATGACGCCGGCCCACCGGTGCGTGAACCGCAGCCCTTCGAGCTGGGGGAAGATGTCGAAGAAGTGCCGGGCGAGCAGCTCGTGCGACGGGGACTGCTCGAGCCGCGGGTCGATGCGACCGGGGAAGTGGTAGTTGGCGTCGTACCCGCCGAAGAGCACGCGGTCGTCGAGGGTGCGGCGGTAGTAGTGGAACTGGTTGCCGGCGTCGGTGAGGCCCTCGCGCCCCTCCCAGCCGACCGCTGCCAGCTGTCCCGCCGACAACGGCTCGCTCATGAGGACGTGGTCGTAGACCGGAAGGGTCCACAGGGCGAGCCGCTTGAGCAGCCCGCGGAAGGCGCCGGTCCCGAGGACGACGCGGTCGGCCCGCACACTCCCCCGCTCGGTGCGCACGACGACCGCCCCCTGGTCGCGGTCGAGACCGCTGACCGTGGTGTCCTCGTGGACCCGGACGCCGAGCCGTTCGGCGGCGTCGGCCAGTCCCCAGACGAGTCGACCGGGGTCGACGAGACCCACCGTCGGGTCGAGGAAGCCGGCGAGGTACCGGGGCGAGGCGACGCGCGCTCGCGCCGCATCGGCATCCAGGTGGGTCACGGGGATGCCGTGCCTGCGGTGCAGCTCGTAGGCGTCACGGACCGTGCCCACCTGGTGCCGGGTGAGGGCCATGGTGATCTCGCCGGGCACATGGAGGTCGGCGTCGACACCGTGGCGGGTGAGCGAGTCCCGGAGGTCGCGGAAGTTCTCGGCGCCCAGTCGCTCGAGCGTCCCCATCTCCTGGGGCCAGCAGGCCAGCCCCTGGGCCAGGCCGTGGGTCAACGAGGGAGAGACGAACCCACCGTTGCGTCCGGACGCCGCGATGCCCAGCCGGCCGCGTTCGAGGAGCACGACGTCGCGCGAGGGGTCGTCCTCCTTGGCCTGGATCGCCGCCCAGAGGCCCGTGAAGCCACCGCCCACGACGACGAGGTCGGCCCGACGGCCGGCACCCCTCAGCGCTGGGCGGGCGGCCGGCCGGTCGGGCCGGTCGGTCCAGAACACCTCCGGGGCCGCGTCGGCGAGGGAGGCGCCCACGGCGGTCGAGTCGGCGGTCATGGCTGGCATTGTGCCGTGCGTGGTCTCAGGTCTCGATCAGGTCTCGATCCCCGTCGATTCCGGTGCCCACGGTTACCGTCGTGGCTCGGACATCGCTAGGTTCACTCGCATGAGCGAGCCCCTCGTCGTCATGGACGGTGTGAACAAGCACTTCGGCGACCTCCACGTGCTCAAGGACATCGATCTCACCGTCGGCAAGGGCGAGGTGGTCATCCTCATCGGACCGTCCGGCTCCGGAAAGTCCACGCTCTGCCGCACGATCAACCGGCTCGAGAACTTCGAGTCCGGCTCCATCACCATCGACGGCGTCGAGCTGCCCGAGGAGGGCAAGGAACTGGCCGCACTGCGCGCGGACGTGGGGATGGTCTTCCAGTCCTTCAACCTGTTCGCACACAAGACGATCCTTCAGAACGTCACCCTGGGGCCGATCAAGGTTCGCAAGATGGGCAAGGCGGATGCCGAGAAGAAGGCCATGGACCTGCTCGAGCGGGTCGGCATCGCCCATCAGGCCCAGAAGTACCCGGCGCAGCTCTCCGGAGGCCAGCAGCAGCGAGTCGCCATCGCGCGTTCGCTGGCGATGGACCCGAAGGTCATGCTCTTCGACGAGCCCACCTCGGCCCTGGACCCCGAGATGATCAACGAGGTCCTCGACGTCATGGTCGAGCTCGCCCACAGCGGCATGACGATGATCGTCGTGACCCACGAGATGGGTTTCGCCCGGAAGGTGGCCAACCGGGTGGTGTTCCTCTCCGACGGCGAGATCGTGGAGCAGGCGCCGCCCGACGAGTTCTTCACGAACCCCACGACCGACCGCTGCAAGGAATTCCTCAGCAAGATCCTCACCCACTGACCCCCGGTTCACCCCACCCACAGGAGGAACACCCATGACGACACGACGGATGATGGTCGCCGCAGCGGCCGTGCTCGCGCTCGGGCTGAGCGCGTGCGGCTCGGACGACCCGGAGACCGACACGGGCGCGGGCGGTGACTCCGAGGCCGAGGGCCTGAAGGTGGGCATCAAGTACGACCAGCCCGGACTGGGGCTGAAGCAGGGCAGCGAGTTCACCGGGTTGGACGTGGACGTCGCCACGTACGTCGCCAAGGAGCTGGGCGTCGAGGCCGGAGACATCGAGTTCATCCAGGCGCCGAGTGCCCAGCGCGAGACCCTCATCGAGACGGGTCAGGTCGACATGGTGGTGGCCACGTACTCCATCACCGACGCGCGCAAGGAGAAGATCTCCTTCGCCGGGCCGTACTTCATCGCCGGGCAGGACCTGCTCGTCCGGTCCGACGACACCTCGATCACCGGACCCGACACCCTCGACGGCAAGAAGCTGTGCTCGGTGACCGGCTCCACCTCCGCCCAGAAGGTCAAGGAGACGGTGCCCGGGGTCAACCTCCAGGAGTTCGGCACCTACTCCGAGTGCGTCGCCGCGCTCGCCTCGGGCGCCATCGACGCCCTGACGACCGACGACACGATCCTGGCGGGGTACGCGGCCCAGGAGCAGTACAAGGGCAAGCTCAAGGTCGTCGGGCAGCCCTTCTCCGAGGAGCGGTACGGGATCGGCCTGAAGAAGGGCGACACGGCCCAGTGCCAGAAGATCACCGACGCGATCAAGAAGATGATCTCCGACGGCGAGTGGCAGAAGATCGTCGACAAGAACCTCGGGCCGGCGAACTACAAGGCCGGGGCGGGCAACCCTCCGACGCCTGACGCCTGCGCCTGACGGCACACGCACGTCCCGGCCGCGGTATGCCGTCCGTCCACACCGGCACGGCATACCGCGGTACGGTCCGTTCTGACGAGAGGTGACGCGTGGGCGAGATCCTGAGCGAGTACGACGTCCTCGGCGCCTTCTGGGTGACGATCCAGCTGTCCGTGCTCTCCGCCATCGGCTCGCTCCTCATCGGGACGGTCATGGCTGTCCTGCGGGTGTCGCCGGTCGCGGTCCTGCGGCTCATCGGCACGAGCTACGTCAACATCGTCCGCAACACCCCGCTGACCCTCCTCATGGCGTTCAGCGTCCTCGGGCTCTCGTTCATCCTCGGGCTCCAGCTCAGTGACCAGGCGACGACGAACTCGTACTGGTGGGCCGTGATCATGCTGTCGATCTACCACGGGGCCTTCGTCTGCGAGGCGCTGCGCAGCGGCGTCAACACCATCCCGCCCGGCCAGGCCGAGGCGGCTCGTGCCATGGGCCTGACGTTCGGGCAGTCCCTGAGCCAGGTCCTGCTCCCCCAGGCCTTCCGTGGTGCCATCGCCCCGCTCGGCTCGACCCTCATCGCGCTCATCAAGAACACCACCGTGGCGGCCGTCATCCTCGGCACCGCCGAAGCGGCGGGCCAGCTCGCGGAGATCACGGAGAACGAGGGAGCGAGCCTGCCGACGTTCTTCCTCTTCGCCCTCGGCTTCGTCATCCTCACCCTCCCACTGGGGATCCTCTTCACCAACCTCTCGCAGCGGCTCTCGGTGAAGCGATGAGCGTCCAGACCGCCCTGTTCGACGCACCGGGACCTCGAGCACGCCGCCGGCATGCCATCCTCACCGTCATCGGCGTCGTCATCGCAGTCGGGGTGCTGTGGGTGGTGATCCGCAAGATGGGGTCGGCCAACCAGCTCGAGGGCTACATGTGGTCGCCCTTCGTCACCGACCCCGAGGTGTGGACGCAGTACCTCCTGCCGGGTCTCTGGGCGACGCTGAAGGCGGCCGCGCTGTCGGTGGTCCTCGCCGGGATCTTCGGGATCGTCTTCGGCATGGGCCGGCTCTCCCACCTGCGGGCCGTACGGTGGGTGTCCGGTGGGGTGGTGGAGTTCTTCCGCTCCGTGCCCGTGCTGCTCATGATGATCTTCTTCTTCTTCGGCTGGTTCTCCCGGGCCGACTGGATGCCGAACGACCTGGCACCCCTCGCGGGGGTCGTCCTCGCCCTCACGCTCTACAACGGCTCGGTCATCGCGGAGCTCGTGCGGTCGGGCGTCTACTCGCTTCCCAGCGGACAGGCGGAAGCCGGTCTGTCGATCGGCCTCTCGCCCGGTCAGACCCTGCGCTCGATCCAGCTGCCGCAGGCGCTGACAGCGATGCTGCCCGCCCTGGTCGGCCAGCTCGTCGTCGTCCTCAAGGACACCGCGCTCGGCACGATCATCCTCTATCCCGAGCTGCTCACGTCCGCCCGGACACTCGGATCGGCATACGCGAACACCGTTCCGGCATACATCGTCGTCGCCGTGATCTTCATCGTCATCAACTACGCGCTGACCCGCTTGGCGAGGTTCGTCGAGCAGTGGCTGACGAGCCGCGGGCACACCGCTGGACCGGTCACCACCACCGCGCCGATGCTCGTGGAGGGACCGGCCGAGCCCGGCGGAGTGCTCGGCGAGGAGAGCCGTCTCGTGGGTGGCCGCGTCCAGGCCTGACCCCTTTGCACCCGGTTGAGCCGGAATACTCATGGCCGTTTCCAGCTGATGCTGTCAGTCTCACAGTGCGGGGTCAGCAGGCTCCGGCCAGCGCGAGTCAGGTTCGATTCGCAACGTGCAGTCAGGGGAACACTCATGCTCACAGCCCTCAGGACCACTGTCGTCCTCGCGCTCGCGTTCCCGCTGGTTGCTCCAGCGCTACCCGCCTCCGCCGCCACCACATCGCACGTCCGTGAAAGGGACCCTTCGCCGAGGCGTTCTTCGAAGGGGCCGGCACCCCAGCGGGCCTCCCCGGGAACTACACCATCGGGCAGCTCTCGTTCCACGGCAGCGTCGCCGAGGGGTTCGTGGAGACCTTCGACTGTGACGAGGGGCAGATCCCACGGGGCGATGGGGACGAGCAGAACTCGTGCGACTCCACCGGTGCGTACTACGCATGGAGCGAGGGCGTGACGACCGCCAAGAGCAAGGGCAGGGTCGAGTCCCGCACCTACACGGCACCGTCGATCTCTACGAGGAGCTCGACGAGGAGTCCGGCCAGGAGGAAGCGGTCGCCGCCGAGGACGTGCCCTTCACGGTGACCTTCATCCCCACGGGTCGGCCCTCCCGCTCCACGTTCACGGACTCCTTCCGCGACCCCGAGAACGGCGTGTCCTACCGGTCCCGCGAGACCGTCGTCCACCGCACGGCGACCGTCGAGGGAAGCCTTGACGGCATCGACGCGGTCGAGGGTGTCGTCGGCACCTATTCCCGGAGGTCGATGGAGCGCGTCGGCTGACAGCTGCCGTCAGCCGCCGTTGACGCGCCTGTCGCACAGGTGTATCCCTGAGGCAGAGCCTTCACCCAGCCGGACGGTCCGACCGTCAGGATCGCTCCGAGCAGGAGGTCGGCCATGGCCACCGCCACACCCGTCACATCGCCGCCAGCACCGCAGACCACACAGGGCGTCCGCCCATGGCTCGGGTGGTTCGCGCTCGCAGTCGTCGTCGGAATGCAGGCCGGCACCTTCTTCAGGCCGCTGGGTGCCGTTGGCGAGACCCGGGTCGCGGACTGGATCGACCTCCTCACGGCCTACGCCGTCATCGGGACCGCCGCGATGGTGATGTACCGGGCCGCCGCCACTCGCTCGCAGTGGGTCGTGTTCGGGGTCGGTGCGGTGACGTTCGCCTTGGGGAAGGGCCTGCACCTCTCCTCCAACTCGATCAGCAACGTTCCGGATGCCGCCGTCGCCGATGCGTCGATCGTGCACCTGTGGGATGAAGTGGTGAGCCACGTGATGTGGTTCTCCGGGCTGTTCCTCCTGCTCCTGAGCCTGGCCTGGGCCCTACAGCACGTCACCTGGCGCGTGGGCCCGCTCGACCTCGTCGTCGCGGCCCTGGTGGCCGTCACCCTGGTCAACAACTACATCGAGGGAGCGCAGCCGTGGCTCGGGCTGATCTTCCTGGGCGTGCTCCTGGCGATGGGCGTCCGCTCGCACCCGAGCCCCGCCTCCCGACTTCTGATCGTCGTCGGCGGCCTGGGCCTGCTGCTGCTCGTGGGATGGGGCATCTTCTGGTTCGTCACGGACGGCCAGGTGTTCCCTGAGTTCAGCAAGCTGGGCTGGATCTGACGCCCCGGCCTCCGTCGGGGGGCATCGGAGCGGTGTGACGAGCGGGGGAGTTCTTCAGCGTGAGAAGCGTTGAGGCCACTCCTTGAGGAGCAAACCGAAGCTCGAGCCTTCGAGGCGTTCCCGAGCTCGTCGCTTCTTGGTGCCTCAGATCCGTGATCATCTACTGTCGAGATGACGGCACGTGCCACATGTGCAGGGCTTTACTCCTGCTGCGCCACCGTGTGTGTGGAAGGAGTCCATGGTGACTACCGAACCCATCAGGCGTCCGAGGGGACACATTGGTTGGATCGTGGCCGGCTCGTTGCTCACTGGACTCGTCGCTGCCCTACTTCTCGTCGTCGCCCCGTTAATCCCCGCGGAGGAGAGCGCCGTCGCTGGCGCGGTTCTGTGCGGATTCGCGCTGGGCTGGGCGATGTTGGCCGTGCTCTCGGTGCGGTTCACCGATCAGCCTCAGCGGTGGGCTGCGGCTCCTGCACTGTTCATGGGGCTGGGCGGACTGCTCTTGGTGGTGTTCGGCTCGGAGTTGCACGGGGTCCTCGGATGGGTGTGGCCTCCAGCGTTGATGGCGTTGGTGGTCTGGATGATCGTCCAAACGCGTCGCCAGCTTCACAGTCGAAGCAGGCGATGGCTCCTGTACCCGGTATTCGCGCTCATGGCTCTGGCCGCGATAGGTGGCGGCTACGAGACGCTGAGTGAAGCGGTGGATGAAGACCCCCCAATGCCGGGGCAGCTGATCGACGTGGGCGGACACAGCCTGCACCTGAGATGCAGCGGCTCAGGCAGCCCGACCGTGGTCCTCGAACCCGGTGCAGGATTGATGTCATCGACTCTCGGGTGGATCGCCCCGGCCGTTGCCCAACAAACCCGGGTCTGTGTCTATGACCGCGCAGGTCACGGCTGGAGCGAGCCCGCTGACAGCCCCCAAGACGGCGCGCAGACAGCGACCGACCTCCACACCTTGCTGGAGCGCGGGAACGTCCCTGGACCTTTTGTGCTGGCCGGTCACTCCTTCGGCGGCCTCTACGTGCAGAGCTTCGCCGCCCAGTACCCCGACGACGTCGCCGGACTCGTGCTGGTGGACACCACCGGACGGAAGTCAAAACCGCCTCCGACAACATCGCCCGACGACGCGAGCTCCCGCAACATCATGGGTCGTATCTCCGCACTGCTCTCCTCCACCGCCGAAGTCGGCGTCGGGCGGTTGCTCAGCCTTGGCTCGTACGACAGCCTGCCGCCGCAGTCTGCCGACGAGGCAGAGGCCACCGGGTCGACCGCCAGCAATCTGCAGAGCACGATCGAGGAGTACCTCCGGGCGAGTGCCTCGAGCGGTCAAGCTGCGGCTCTCGATGACTTCGGCGACAAGCCCCTGGTCGTCCTGACAGCCGGCAGCGGCAGTGATGCCGACACGATTTCCGCCCACGACGACCTGACCGCCTTGTCGACGAACGGCACGCACCGCCTGGTCGACGACGCCACCCACGCATCGCTGATCTTGGAGCAGCAAGATGCCGCCGCCACCACTCAAGCCATCCTCGACGTCGTCTCATCGGTCCGGAGCCGAGAGCCCCTGGACAGGTGATCCGGAGCCCGCAGAAAGGTCACAGAATGATGCCGGGTCTGCTTGCAGTCATTCAACGAGAACTCGTCAGCCGATATGACGCGGACTACGAGATCGTCTGTGAGCAGTCCGTGGAGTCCGCCCTTGCCCGGCTCGACTCTGCAGAGACTCGACGTGGGTCGACGGCGGCCAGGATTCCGCAGTCCTCCGATCCTGTCGTCCTACTCCTGGTCGGAGAAGAGCTCGACCTTGCGCCGCTCCCCGGAGACGATGATGAGGTCGCCCTCGTTGACGATGGATGTCGGGGTGGCGTAAGAGAAGTCCTTGCCGACGGTCTTGATGCCGACGATGGTCACCCCGTACTTCTGACGCACTCCGGCCTCGGCGAGGGTCCTGCCGAGGATGCTGCGCGGGGGCATGGTCTTGACGATTGCGTAGCCGTCGTCGAACTCGATGTAGTCCTGCATGCGCCCCCGGACCAGGTGGGCGACGCGTTTGCCCATGGCGTGTTCGGGGCGGACGACGTGCGAGACCCCCACCTGCGCCAGGATCTCTCCCTGCGAGGTGGTGATCGCCTTGGCCCAGACGTCCGTCACGCCGAGCTTGCGCAGCACGAACGCGGTCAGCACACTCGCCTCGAGGTTGTTGCCGATGCCGATCACTGCCTTCGAGAAGTCGCCGACGCCGAGCTGCTCCATCGCCTGGATGTCGGTGGAGTCGGCCTGGACGACGTGGGTCCAGCGGCCCGCGAGGTCTTGGACGCGTTTGATGTCGTTGTCGATGGCGAGCACCTGCACGCCGTCGCGTTCCAGCTCGTCGGCAAGGGACTTGCCGAACCGACCGAGGCCGATGACGACGACGCCGCCTGACTCTGCGATCTTCCTAGCCAATGAGGGGTGCTCCTTCCGGGTAGCGGTAACGGCGGTTCCGCTCCCGCAGGGCGAGGGCCGACACCAGGGTGATGGGGCCGAGGCGGCCGAGGAACATCAACGCTACGAGGACAAGCTGCCCCGGTTCCCCGATCTCGGGTGTGATGCCCGTCGACAGCCCGACCGTGGCGAACGCCGAGGTCGTCTCGAACAGCACGTCCCGGAAGGGCAGGTCGGTGAGCTCGGTGAGGACCATCGTCCCCCCGACGACCGCGGCCACGCCAAGCAGGGCCACCGTGGTGGCCTGCCGCACGAC
>JAQSWG010000151.1 GCA_029266735.1 Ornithinibacter sp. | reverse complement strand
CGCGGCCGGCATCCGGACCGCTCCTTAGACTGGACGACATGCGAATCGGAGTCTTCGGCGCCACCGGGCAGGTCGGCAACGTCATGCGCACCCTTCTCGACGAGCGGGGCTTCCCGGTCGACGAGATCCGGTACTTCGCGAGCGCGCGGTCCGCGGGTACGACGCTGCCGTGGAAGGGCGAGGACATCACCGTCGAGGACACCGCGACTGCGAACTTCTCCGGCCTCGACGTCGCCTTGTTCTCCAACGGCGGCGCGACGTCGAGGGAGTGGGCGCCCCGGGTGGCCGCGGCGGGCGCGGTCGTCGTCGACAACTCGAGTGCCTGGCGCAAGGACCCCGACGTGCCGCTGGTCGTCTCCGAGGTGAACTCCGAAGACCTCGACGACATCCCGAAGGGGATCGTCGCCAACCCGAACTGCACGACGATGGCCGCGATGCCGGTGCTCAAGCCGTTGCACGACCTCGCGGGGCTCGTCCGGCTCCACCTCAGCAGCTACCAGGCCGTGTCGGGCTCCGGTGGTGCGGGCCTCACCGAGCTCGACAGACAGCTGCGCGGCGCGTACGCCGCCGGTGACCCGACGGCGCTCGCCCTCGACGGGTCGTCGCTCACCCTGCCCGATCCGCAGATCTATGCCGTGCCCGTCGCCTTCAACGTGGTGCCGCTCGCCGGCTCGATCGTCGACGACGGGTCGCTGGAGACGGACGAGGAGCAGAAGCTGCGCAACGAGTCGCGCAAGATCCTCCACCTCCCCGGCCTGCGGGTGTCGGGCACCTGCGTGCGGGTGCCGGTCTTCTCGGGCCACAGCCTGGCGATCCACGCCGAGTTCGAGCGTGACATCAGCCCCCAGGAGGCGCTGGGTGCGCTGGCCAAGGCGCCGGGTGTCGTCGTTGCCGACGTGCCGAACCCGCTCGACGCCACAGGCCGCGACGAGGTCTTCGTCGGGCGGGTGAGGGAGGACCAGGCGGCGCCCGACGGCAAGGGCCTCAACCTCTTCGTCGTCGGTGACAACCTCCGCAAGGGTGCCGCCCTCAACGCCGTCCAGATCGCGGAGGAGCTGCTCAAGCGCCGCTGAGCAGCACGTCAGCCCAGCAGCGTCACCGCACCGAGCGCCACACCGATTCCTCCGTGCTCTCGCCGGGTTCCCACCGGGCGATCCAGGGCCCGGTGCCCTCGCTCGGGTCGACGACTCCTTCCTCGAGCCAGGTGAGGTCGCCGTCGAGCACCGCGGCCGCCAGCTTGCGGTCGACGTCGTCGCTGTTGGTCCACAGCTCGTCGAACAACGTGTCCACCCTCAGCCTGGCCTGTCCGCAGAACGCGTCGGCGAGGCGCTGCGCCGACCGCCCCTGCTCCGGGTCGTCGGCGCGAAGCATCTCCGCCCGCACGCAGGCTGCGGCCATGGCGAACAGCTCCGCTCCGATGTCCACGACCCGCCCGAGGAACCGCTGCCGGTGCTCGAGGGCGCCCTGCCAGCGCGACATCCCGTAGAACGTCTGCCGCGCCAGTCGCCGCGACGACCGCTCCACGAAACGCACGTGACGAGCAAGCGGCCCGAAGTCGCCGTATGCCGTGGGCACGTCTCCGCGCCCCGCGACGAGCTGTGGCAGCCACCTCGCGTAGAACCCGCTCGCGTCCGCCGCGGCCCGGGCCTTGGCCGCGAGGTCTGCGTCGCGCGAGGCCAGGTCGCCAGCCGCCTTGAGGTGCTCGTCGACCGCCTCGCGGGCGATGAGCAGGTGCATGATCTCGCTCGAGCCCTCGAAGATCCGGTTGATCCGCAGGTCGCGCACGAGCTGCTCGGCGGGCACCGCACGCTCCCCCCTCGCCGCCAGCGACGCCGCTGTCTCGTAGCCGCGCCCGCCACGGATCTGCACGAGCTCGTCCGCGATCCGGCAGGCCATCTCGCTCGCCCACAGCTTCGCGAGGGCCGCCTCGATCCGGATGTCGGTCTCGCCGGCGTCGGCCAGCGCGCAGGACAGCTCGACGACCGACTCGAGCCCGTAGGTGGTCGCCGCGATGAAGGCGAGCTTGCCCGACACGGCCTCGTGCCTCCCGACCGGCCGACCCCACTGGACCCGCTCCGCCGACCACTCGCGGGCGATCTTCAGCGACCACTTGGCCGCACCGGAGCAGAGCGCCGGGATCGAGAGCCGCCCGGCGTTGAGCGTCGTCAGCGCGATCTTCAGGCCGTCGCCCTCGCGGCCGAGGCGGTTCTCGACCGGCACCCGCACCTGGTGCAGCCGGGTCAGCCCGTTCTCGAGGCCGCGCAGCCCCATGAACGCGTTGCGGCGTTCGACGGTGATGCCCGGCGCGGTCCCCTCGACGACGAACGCGCTGATGCCGCCGCGTCCGCCCGGGTGCTGCGGCACGCGAGCCATGACGACGAGCAGCTCGGCGACGACCCCGTTCGTCGTCCACAGCTTCACGCCGTCGAGGAGGTATGACGTGCCGTCCTCGGTCAGCGTCGCCGTGCTCTCCATACGGGCCGGATCCGACCCGACGTCGGGCTCGGTGAGCAGGAACGCCGAGATGGCACCGGCGGCGCACCGGGGAAGGAAGCGTTCCTTCTGCTCGGGGGTCCCGACGAGCTTGACCGGCTCCGGGACGCCGATCGACTGGTGGGCTGAGATCATTGCGCCGAGTGAGGGGTGGACCGAGCCGATGAGGACGAGGGCTCGGGCGTACGACTGCATGGTGAGCCCCAGGACCGTCCATCGTCGAGGTGACCTCTCGCAGCCTCTCGAGGAACGCCTCGCCGCGCGCCTCGTCCTCGGGTTCGGGCCGGGGGTGCGGATGCACGAGGTCTAGGTCGAAGCGTCCGAGGTAGAGCTCCTTCGCGAAGCTCGGCTTGCGCCAGGTGTGCTCTCGTGCCTCCTCGGCGACCTGTCGTGCCTCTTGCTCCGAGACGCGAGGGGCGCCCTCGTCCTCGTGGTCCGGCGAGGCGGTGTCCTTGGTCCCCGTGCTGGTGCTCATCGTGGCTCCTTCGGCGTCGATGCCCCCAGTCTCCACTGGAACAGGCCGGTGCGCCGCGTTCTGGCCCGCCTACAGTGGCGACATGGCCACCGACAACGAGTTCGACGCCGCCGTGGAGGACGTCAAGGCCCTCCCCACCGACCCTGGCAACGACGCCAAGCTGCGCCTCTACGCGCTGTACAAGCAGGCGACCGAGGGAGAGGTCCAGGGAAGGCGTCCCGGCTTCACCAACCCGGTCGGCCGGGCGAAGTACGACGCGTGGCTCTCGGTCGGCGGCATGAGCCGGGACGAGGCGCGCGCGGCATACGTCGAGCTCGTGAGGTCGCTGGGCGCCTGAGCGGGCGCGTCAGCGACGGCGCGGCAGGTCGGTCACGAGGTGCGTCCACGTCTGGGTGACCTCCATGCCCACCTTGGTGTAGAGGTCGAGGGCTCCGGTCCGTGAGTCGGTCGAGAGCTCGCTGCGCGTCGCCCCGTGCTCGTGGGCCCGGCCGAAGGCGTCCGCCAGCAGGGCCTGCGCCAGTCCCCGCCCGCGGTGGGCACGGTCGACGGCGAGCTGGTGCACGTAGCCGGACCCCTGGCTGTCGAGGATGGTGAACGAGGCGGCCACGACGGCACCGGACCTCTCGACCACCCGCAGCTGCCAGGGCTGCGCCCCCGGCCGCCGCACCGTCGTGGCCGCCCAGTCCTCGAAGGACTCGCGTTCGCGGCCCTCCCACTCGCAGAACGCCTCCTGGATCACCTCGCAGGCCGCCCGCTCACGGTCGGCGGTGCTGCCGGTCGCCAGCTGGTAGCCGGCGGGCAGGGGGCGCTCCGGCACGTCCCGACCCTCCGGCAGCTCGAGCACCCACGAGGTGTGGCCGAGTGTGTAGCCACGGGAGGCCAGCAACCGCTGCGGCAGGGAGCCGTCAGGGGTCGTCTGACCGACCCGCGAGGACCCCATCGACTCGGCTCGCTGCTCGGTCCACGCCACCAGCCACGACCCGATGCCGCGCCCCCGCACCTCCGGCAGCACGGCGCCCTCGGCTCTGGCCCCACCCCGGGTGACCTCTGCCGCGGCCACGACCCGGTCTCCGTCGAGGACGCCGACGCTGTCGGCGGCGAGGTCGAAGCTGGGTCGTGCCCAGTCACCCGCGATGTCCTCGGGCTCGATCGCCAGCTGACCACTGTCCTCGACCTCGTCGGCGGCGTACACGGCATACACGGCGTCGAGGTCCCCCGTCGTCAGCGCGCGATAGGTGAAGCCGGCGGGCAGCGGAGTGGTGCAGGTTGCGGTCACCGGGACAGCCTGCCCAACGCCGCGCTCCCTCGCATCCGGATTCCCCGCCTGCAAGCCGTGGCGGATGATGCGGGCATGGTCCTCACGTCCATCAGGTCCGCGATAGGGGTCCGTGCCGTCGCCGCGGTCCTCACCATGGCCCTCTTCGCGGCGTGCACGAGCGCCGACAGCGACTCGACGTCGAGATCACCGGCGGCGCTCGACGCGGCGCTGCGGGCCGCCGCGTGGGAGGACGACCTCGACGCCGCCCGGCGGCTCGTCGAGCGTGGCGCCGACGTCGACGCCAAGGACGAGACGCAGCAGTCTGCCTACCTCGTCGCCACCAGCGAGGGCCACCTCGGCATCCTCGAGCTGGCGCTCGCCTCCGGTGCGGACGTCGACGCCAAGGACAGCTGGGACGGCACGGGACTGATCCGGGCGGCGGAGCGTGGTCACCACCTCGTCGTGGGACGCCTGCTGCGTGCCGGCATCGACAAGGACCACGTGAACCGGATCGGCTACCAGGCGATCCACGAGGCTGTCTGGCTCGGTGCCGACGAGGCAGACGAGCTGTCGACCGTGCAGGTCCTCGTGGCCGGCGGAGTGCAGCTCGACCGGCCGTCCGGTCAGGAGGGGCTCACCCCGCTCCAGATGGCTCGCCAGCGCGGCTATCACCGGCTCGGCCGTGTGCTCGAGGCTGCCTCGGCCCACCGGCCCTTCCCGGACCCGGACGCGGCACTGCTCTCCTCGGCACGCTCGGGTGACGCCGACTCCGTGGCCCTTGCGCTGCGGGACGGTGCAGACCTCGAGACGGTCGATGCGGCCGGGCGCAGCGCCCTCGTGCTCGCCTCAGCGGGGGACCACGTCGAGGCAGCGCGCGTTCTCGTGGCCCTGGGCGCCGACCGGTGGTAGACGTGAGGGATGCGCCTTCCGGAGATCCCTCGCTACCCACTGACGTTCGGGCCCAGCCCGCTTCAGCACCTGCGCCGCCTGAGCGAGCACCTCGCAGGCGCTCAGGTGTGGGCAAAGCGGGAGGACGTCAACGGCGGACTCGCCTTCGGGGGCAACAAGATCCGCAAGCTCGAGTATCTCGTGCCGGACATCCTCGCGAGCGGAGCCGACACCCTGGCCGTCGCCGCCCACCTGGGGCTGAGATGCCGTCTGGTGCAGGAGAAGTGGGTGCCATGGGACGACCCCGTGAACGACAAGGTCGGCAACATCCTCCTGTCGCGGATGATGGGCGCCGACTCGCGACTCGATGACCGTGGCTTCGACATCGGCATCCGTGACTCGTGGAAGCAGGCACTGCGGGAGGTCGAGGAGGCAGGCGGCGCGCCCTACCCGATCCCCGCCGGCGCGTCGGAGCACCCCCTCGGGGGTGTCGGTTTCGCCAACTGGGCGTTCGAGGTCGCCGAGCAGGAGAAGGCGGTCGGTGTTCACTTCGACACCGTCGTCGTGTGCACGGTGACGTGCTCGACACACGCGGGCATGGTGGCGGGGTTCGCAGCGCTGGAGGACCTCACGGGCGTCCGCCGCCGCATCATCGGGATCGACGCCTCCGCGACGCTGGAGAAGACCCGCGCCCAGCTGGAGCGCATCGCCCGCCACACGGCCGAGGTCATCGAGCTCGGCCGTGACCTGCGCGACGACGAGTTCGAGCTGCTGGGCGACTGGGCCGGGGATCTCTACGGCATCCCTGTCGAGTCGACGATGGACGCCATGCGGCTGGGCGCCGAGCTCGAGGCGATGATCACGGACCCGGTCTACGAGGGGAAGTCCCTCGCGGGTCTCGTCGACCTCGTCCGCGGCGGTGACATCCCCCGGAGCTCGACCGTGCTCTACGCGCATCTGGGCGGCCAGCCGGCGGTCAACGCGTACCACTCCCTGTGGCCCGGGTCGTGAGTCGTCCCGTCGCGCTCGTGCGCCGCCCCGGCCCGCATCTCGCCGAGGGCCTGCTCACCCACCTCCAGCGCGAGCCGGTCGACCTCGACCTGGCCCGGGAGCAGTGGCAGGGCTACCGGTCGGCTCTCCGCGCGGCGGACTGGGAGCTCCTCGAGGTGGAGCCCGCGGACGACTGCCCCGACGCGGTCTTCGTCGAGGACGCCGTCGTCGTCCACGGTGACGTCGCCGTCCTCGCGCGGTCGGGCGCAGTGGCTCGACGCGCGGAGTCCGAGGGCGTCGAACGGGCGGTGCGCGAGCTCGGTCTGCGCATCGCCCGGATCGAGGAGCCGGGGACGCTCGACGGCGGCGACGTCCTGCGCACCGGTGGCACGGCATATGTCGGCCTCGGAGGGCGGACGAACGGCGTCGGCATCTCCCAGCTCGCCGGGCACCTGCGGGAGTTCGGTGTGCGCGTGCAGGCCGTGCCCGTGACGCGGGCGCTGCACCTGAAGTCCGCGTGCACCGCCCTGCCGGACGGCACGGTCGTCGGCTGGGGACCCGTCGTCGACGACAAGGGCGCGTTTCCGGCGTACGAGGACGTGCCGGAGGAGGGGGGCGCCCACGTCGTCGTGCTCGGCGAGCGGCACGTGCTCATGGCGGCGAGCGCACCGCGGACCGCCGAGTCCTACCGGCGGCGCGGCTTCCAGGTGACCGAGGTGGACGTGTCCGAGTTCGAGAAGCTCGAGGGCTGCGTCACCTGCCTCTCCGTCCGGGTCCGGGGCTGACGCCGTGGATGCCGTGCTGGACGACATGGCCTGGCACGCCCTGAGTGGTCCGCAGTCCGCCCTCGCCGTGACGGCGGACGGCGGTGCGGCGAGGCGCTACCGGGACGGGATCGCACCGTTCTGCGGCGTGGAGCGGCTCGACCGTGGCGGATGGGACGCCTTGGCCGAGCTCGTCGATCCCGCGGACGAGGCCGTCTTCCTGCGCGCCGAGGTCGGTGCGCCGCCCCGCGGGTGGACCGAGCTCTGGCGGGAGGAGGCCACCCAGTACGTCGCGGGACGGTTGGCGGACCCGCCGCCGCTCTCGAACGGTGACATCGTCGAGCTCGGAGTCGACGACGTGCCGGAGATGGTGGACCTGGCCGCGCGGACCGAGCCCGGACCGTTCGGTCCACAGAGCCACCT
>JAQSWG010000084.1 GCA_029266735.1 Ornithinibacter sp. | reverse complement strand
GTGCCGTCCACGTCCGGGCGGTTCCGGTCGTCCCCGTATGCCGTCAGCGCGCCGTCCAGGAACTCCCGCCATCGCGTCGACGCGGCATCCTCTCCGGCGTCGGGCAGCCGGGGGAGGCCGGGAGTGGCCAGCGCCTCTCGAAGTGCAGCGACGGCCTGGGCGTCGCTGCGCGCCGGTCGCAGCGGTAGCTCGTCGGGCGTCTCCGCGGGTGCGGGCCATCCGTGCGCCCGCCAGGCCTTGGAGAAGGGCGTGAAGACCTTGTACGGCTCTCCGGAGCCGTTGACGACCAGCCCGGGCCCGACGGCATACGGCGTGCCGGTCTCGACCCAGTCGACGCCTGCAGCCCGAAGACGGGAGGCGACCACCTCGTCGCGACGACGGCCGGCCGGTGTCGTCTCCCGGGACACGTGCACCGACGAGGCGCCGAGGCTGCGGGCGAGCGCGGGCACCACCCACCGCGGGTCACCGTGGAGGAGGGTGAGGGCACCGCCGAACGCCTCGTCCGTCGCACCCAGCGTCGCGGCGAGCCACGCCCGCCGCGCGGCTCCGCCACCGTCCCACAGGCGGGGGTCGACGACGAAGACGACGACGAGGTCGCCGCCACGCGCGCCCTGGAGGGCGGCGAGGAGCGCCGGGTGGTCGCGGCGCCGGAGGTCGCGGCGGAGCCAGAGCACGGACGTCACGCGGCCTCAGCTCAGCCGGTCGAGGACGAGGGGCAGGAGGTAGAGCATGCCGAGCGACCACGTGAGGTGGGTGATCGTGGGTCCGAGGATGCCGCCCGTGACCCGGCGCTGGAACGCCACGACGAGGCCCACCAGGGCGGCCGCGAGGACGAGCAACGGGATGCCGGAGGTCGCGGTGACGAGCGCGTAGATGACGGTGGTGACGGCCACGGCGTGGCGCCGGCCCACCCCTGCGTAGAGGGCACCGCGGAAGTAGAGCTCCTCCGCGATGCCGTTGACGATCGTGATGACCGTGACCAGCGCGAGGGAGCCGACCCGGGCGTGGTCGAGCAGCTCCTGGACCGGGTTGCGCAGCACCGGGATCTGGGCGACGACGACCGCACCGGCCATGAACAGGCCGAGGAGGAGGGCCCCGAGGGCAACGGACTGCACGATGCCGCGGCTCGACCCCTCACCGGCACGAGTGTGTCCCCGCCCGAGGTGGAGCGGACCGGATGCGAAGGCGCCGACCGCCCAGACCGCTGCCAACGCGAACGTCGCCACGTAGAAGATGTCGTTGCCCGGCTCGATCCGCAGGGCCCAGGCGAGGACGACGGCACCGACGAGCAGGGTGACCGCGGCGACGACCCGACGGCGGCGGAACGCCCCGTCGGGCTCGTTGTGGTCACGTGGCACCGGGTCGACGAGGGCGGCGCGGAAGAAGGCTCGGAGCTCGAGGAGGGGGTTCACCGAGCGGTCGCTGTCACGAGCCACCCGTGCGGCCACCTCCGGCCCAGGAGGGGTCGGCGGCCGTGATGCGGGCAGGGTCCACGGTGCCGGGCTGGGGGCGAGGGTCCGCCCCGTCGCCCGCGATGGCGTCGGCGACCGCCCGGTCGTACGGCAGGGGACCGCCCGGTGGCGGGCCGACGAGGTCGTCGATGTCGTGCTCGCTGCACACGACCTCGTGGAGCAGGCTCCCGACGAGCGGCTTCGCCACTCCGGTGGGCACGGGGGTCACCAGGCCCACCCACTGGCTGGCGAGGTACGGCGTGAGCACGGGCACGGAGGCGATCCGGCGTGGTCTCAGCCCGGCGATCGCGGCGAAGCGGTCGATCATCGCCCGGTAGGTCAGCACGTCCGGTCCACCGATGTCGAACGTGCGACTGACGTCCGCAGGCAGGCCGGCAGCTCCCACGAGGTAGTGGAGGACGTCACGCACGGCGATGGGCTGGATGCGGTTGTCGAGCCACTTGGGCGTCACCATGACCGGGAGCCGGGTGGTGAGGTGCCGCAGCATCTCGAAGGACGCGGAGCCCGAGCCGAGGATGACCGCCGCCTGGAGGACCGCCGTCGGCACGCCGCTCGCCATGAGGAGGTCACCGACCTCCACCCGCGACGCCAGGTGGTCGCTGAGCGGGCCCTCGGGCGGGTGCAGGCCGGACAGGTAGACGATCCGGCCGACCTCGGCCTCGGAGGCCGCGATGCCGAAGGTGCGCGCCAGCGAGCGGTCACGTTCGACGAAGCCGCCCTCGCCGTCCATGGAGTGGAGGAAGTAGTAGGCGACATCGACGTCGCGGAGGGCGGCGGCGAGGACGACCTGCGAGGAGGCGTCACCCTCGACGACCTCGACCCGGTCCCGCCACGTGCGGTCGGCGACCTTGTCGGCATCCCGGGTGAGCGCGCGCACCTGCCACCCCTCGTCGAGGAGCCGGGGCACGAGCCGGGACCCGATGTACCCGGTGACTCCGGTGACGAGTGCCCGGCGGGGGGTGCTCACAGTCGGTCCAGGGCGGTCTTGAGCTGCTCGGCCGTGCGGTCGCCCAGCCGGTCGAGCAGGGGCCTCATGATCGGGCCGGCGAGCTTCGTGACGCCCGTGAACGTCAGCTCGGCGCGGTAGACGACGGTGGATCCCCGTTCCGGACGCGGCGACACGGTGATGGTGTCGTGGCTCGTCGTCGAGTCGTTGCGTCCCACGATGACGAACCGGCGGGGCTCGTCGACGGTCTCCACGGTGTAGAGCAGCTTCACCTCGGTGCCGGCGAACTCCGAGACCGTCCGGTACACCGTCCCGGGACCGCCGTCCCCGGAGACCCGTTCGCAGGACACGGTGGCGAGGTCCCACTCCACGGCGTTGCGGAAGTCGACAAGGTAGGGGAACACGGCGTCCGGGGGACGGGTCGTCGAGACCGTGCGCTCGATGGTGGTCATCGGCCCTCCTCGCGGGGCGTGGTGATCCGGCGGCGACAATGGACGTTCGCCGACGTCGGATGCCCGGCCGGTCGTCCCGGTCCGCTCTGGCACACCGTAGGTGAACGGCGCCGGTGCTGAGTGCGGTTGAAGCCAGTCGTCGACATCCGCGAGCTTGCTGAGCGCCCGCTGTCTCCGAAGACGGTAGGACGTGGAGGCGACCTTCGTCAAATGTTTGTCAAATGTGAGACGGCGGGTTAGCGTTGAGGTCGTGAGGACCTCGGTACCGCCGACGATGCGGATCGGCGAGCTCGCGGCCAAGGTGGGCGTGAGCACGCACGTGCTGCGCGCGTGGGAGAGCCGCTACGGCCTCCTCCGGCCGGTTCGATCCGCTGGCGGGTACCGGCTCTACGGTCACGAGGACGAGCGGCGTGTCCGGGAGGTGGTCGCCCTGCGCTCGCAGGGTGTGAGTGCCGTCGAGGCCTCCCGCCGGGTCCTGGCCGCCGACCGCAACGGCTCCGGTACCGACGACGCAGGCTCGGTCGGGGGCGGCTCCGCGACCGGGGGCGCGATGGAACGCGTCGCCGGTGCGGCTGAGGCAGCCGAGCATGCAGCCGGCGGCGGCGCGGGAACGGCATCCGCCGACCGGGCCGCGCGCGACCTGGCGCCGGCCGGCATGCGCACCGACCCACCGATGCTCGTGGCTCAGCTCCTCGACGCCGTCACGGCGCTCGACGAGGACCGGGCGCACGCGGTGCTGGACACCGCCTTCACCGAGCGCTCCGTGGAGAGCGCCATCATCGACGTCCTCCTCCCGCTGTTCGTGCGCGTCGGTGAGATGTGGGAGCTCGGCCGGATCGGTATCGCACAGGAGCACTTCGCGAGCAGCCTGGTCCGTCGACGGCTCGGAGCCCTCTCGCTGACGTGGGGGGTCGGCACCGGGCCGGTCGCGGTGCTGGCCTGTCCCCCCGGCGAGTTCCACGACATCGTCCTCCTGAGCTTCGGTGTGCTGCTCGCGCGCGCGGGGTGGCGGGTGAGGTACCTCGGCCCCGACACCCCGGTGCACTCGCTCGCGGCCGCGGCCCGGCTCACCTCGGCGGATGCCGTGGTTCTCGCCTGCCGGCGGCCTTCCGGCTTCCGGGCACATGCCGGCGCCCTGCGACGCCTCGGCGAGGAGCACCCGGTGTGGCTTGCCGGGCGAGGGGCCACGCCCCGGGTGCTCGAGGAGATCGCGGTCAACCATCTGGGTGCGGACCTGGTCGCCGACGTCGCAGAGCTGACGAGGACCGCCCGGGCCCGCCGCTCGGACCGTGGGGAGCACGGGAACATGGCGGTGGCCGGAGGCGACGCCTCGGCCGCCGCTGCCGGTCGCACCGACGCCGCAGCAGAACCGCCGTCCGGCTGACCGAGCCCGAGCGACCCAACGGGCGGCTGCCGCGTGTGGTGCAGGCACGCGCCGGCCAGGGGACCGGTCAGCCGACGAGCTGTGCGACGGCGTGGATGCCGAGCCCGGCGAGCGCGCCCACGATCGTGCCGTTGATGCGGATGAACTGGAGGTCACGCCCGACGTGGAGCTCGATCCGCTCGGCGGCCTCCTTCCCGTCCCAGCGGTCGACGGTGACCGAGATGACCTCGGCCAGCTCAGTCCCGTAGGTGTTGACGAAGAACGAGACGGCCTCCCCGAGCCGGGCCTCCAGCCGGCCGCGCCACACCTCGTCCTCGACGAGGTGGCGGCCGAGGTGCTCGAGCAGCTCGTCACCCCGGACGTGGAAGTACGAGGTCTCGTCGTCCATGGCCGTCGTCAGCGACGTGCGGAACGACCGCCACAGCCCCAGGGCGGTCTCGGGCACCTGCGGGTGGCTGAGCAGCCGCTCCTTGAGCGACTCCGCCCGGGCCATCACCTCGGGGTTCCCCTGGAGGTCCGCGGCCAGCCGCTTGAGCAGGTCGTCGAGCGCGCGGCGCGCGGGGTGCGTCGGCATGTCCCGGATGTCGCGCAGCCAGTCGAGCACCTGCTGGTAGGTCCAGCCGATGACGCGGTCGTCGAGCCAAGGGGGCGTCCACCACGGAGCGCGCTCGCCGAGCACGGCGGCATACGTTCCGGGGTTGTCGCCGAGCCAGTCGTGCAGCTGCTCGAGGCCCAGGTCCACGAGCCCGTGGTGCGTCTGCTCCTCGACCACGCCTTCGAGAAGCGCTCCGGCGATCGGCGAGATCGGCTCGCGGATGAGGCGCGGGACGAGGAAGTCCTCGACGAGCCCGCGGACCTCGTCGTCGGAGAGCCGGCCGAGACCCGCTCGCGCGACCCGCACGACCTCGGTGCGCACCCGTGCCCGATGCGCCGGCACCCCGAGCCACCGGCCGATCCGCTCCCCCACGCGAGCGACGGCGAGCCGCTCACGGGCGATCTCCTCGGTGAGGAAGTTCTCGGTGACGAACTCCTGGAGGTTGCGGCCGATCTCGTTCTTCCGCTTGGGGATGATCGCCGTGTGCGGGATCGGCAGGCCGAGCGGATGCTTGAAGAGGGCCGTCACCGCGAACCAGTCGGCGAGTGCGCCCACCATCGCCGCCTCGGCCGCCGTGTTGACGTAACCCCAGACGCCGTCCTGGTCGAGCTGCAGCGTGGCGACGAAGACCACCGCCGCGAACACGAGGAGGGAGACCGCGAGGAGCCGCATCCGGCGCAGGCCGGACCGCCGAGCGGCATCGGCCGGCGAGGGGAGCATGAGACTCACGCGCCGATCCTGCCCCATCGACGACAGGCATCGGACGGGGTATGCCGCTCGCCCGCCGACCGCACGCCGCTCGCCCGCCGACCGCATCTCGGTCACCTGCCGGCCGCGCGCCGGCCGCTGGCGCCGCACCTAGGCTGGAGCGGTGCGCTTCCTCAACGACCTCCAGCCTCAGCACGACCTCACGTACGACGACGTCTTCATGGTGCCGAACCGGTCCTCCGTGGCGAGCAGGCTCGACGTCGACCTCGCGAGCGTCGACGGTTCGGGGACGACGATCCCGCTCGTGGTCGCCAACATGACCGCCGTCGCGGGCCGCCGGATGGCGGAGACGACCGCCCGCCGCGGCGCCCTGACCGTCATCCCCCAGGACATCCCGGCCGAGTTCGTGCGCGAGGTCGTCGCCTGGCAGAAGTCGCGCCACCTCGTCTACGACACCCCGATCACGCTGGACCCGACGACCACCGTGGGGGAGGCGCTCATCCTGCTGCACAAGCGGGCCCACGGTGCGGCGCTCGTCACGGTGGCCGAGCGCCCGGTGGGCATCGTCACCGAGGCCGACCTCACCGGCGTGGACCGGTTCACCCAGCTCGAGGACGTCATGGTCCGCGACCTGGTGGCCCTCCAGGACGGGGTCGACGTCGAGTCGGCGTTCGACACCCTCTCCCACGCCCGACGGCGCCTCGCGCCGGTGGTCGGCGCGGACGGCCGCCTCGTCGGCATCCTCACGAGGTCGGGGGCACTGCGCGCGAAGCTCTACGCGCCGGCGGTGGATGCGGACAACCGCCTCAGGATCGCCGCCGCAGTGGGCATCAACGGGGACGTGGCGGCCAAGGTGGCCGACCTGCTCGACGCCGGCGCGGACGTGCTGGTCATCGACACGGCCCACGGCCACCAGGAGAAGATGCTCGAGGCCCTGCGCGCGGTGCGCGCCCTGGACCCGGGGGTGCCGGTCGTCGCGGGCAACGTGGTCTCGGCCGAGGGCACGTGCGACCTCATCGCCGCCGGCGCCGACATCGTCAAGGTCGGGGTCGGGCCGGGCGCGATGTGTACGACGCGGATGATGACGGCCGTCGGCCGACCGCAGTTCTCCGCCGTCCTCGAGTGCGCGACGGCCGCCCGGGGGCTGGGCAAGCACGTGTGGGCCGACGGTGGGGTCCGGCACCCGCGCGACGTCGCCCTGGCCCTGGCGGCCGGCGCGTCCAACGTCATGATCGGCTCGTGGTTCGCGGGCACGCTCGAGTCCCCCGGGGACCTCTACACGGACGAGGCGGGTCGTCAGTACAAGGAGTCGTTCGGCATGGCCTCGTCGCGAGCGGTGCGGAGCCGCACGGGAAACGACACGGCATACGAACGGGCCCGCAAGGGGATGTTCGAGGAGGGCATCAGCTCGGCGCGGATGTACGTCGACCCGGCTCGACCCAGCGTCGAGGACGTCCTGGACGAGATCGTCGCGGGCCTGCGCAGCAGCTGCACGTATGCCGGCGCACGCACCGTGGAGGAATTCACGGAACGCGCGACGGTCGGCATCCAGAGCACCGCCGGGTTCGCCGAGGGCCGCGCGCTCCACACCTCCTGGTGACCTCACCTCCCCGGCCTCCCCGACCTCGTCTGTGAGGGTGCGGCGACACGCCGTGTCAGCCGCGTGTCGCCGACCATCTGACAGACGACGTCGGGGAGGTCGGGGTGGTGCGGTGGGGCAGGATGCCGGTATGCCGTACGACGTCGCCTCCGTCCGCGCCCAGTTCCCGGCTCTCGCGGAGGGTGCGGCGCACTTCGACGGCCCCGGAGGCACCCAGGTTCCCGAGGTCGTCGGCCGGGCCATGGCGCAGACCATCACCAGCGCCATCTCGAACCGCGGCAGCGTCACCCCGGCAGAGCAGCGCGCGGAGCAGGTGGTCTCCGACTGCCGGGCGGCGCTCGCGGACCTCCTGGGCGCCGACCCGAGAGGCATCGTCTTCGGGCGCAGCGCGACGGCGCTGACCTACGACCTCGCCCGCGCGCTGGCCAAGCAGTGGGGTCCGGGCGACGAGGTGGTCGTGACGCGCCTCGACCACGACGCGAACATCCGCCCGTGGGTCCAGGTCGCCGAGTCGGTCGGGGCGACCGTGCGCTGGGTCGACTTCGACCCCGCCACCGGCGAGCTGTCGGTGGATGCCGTCGCTGCCCAGCTCAGCGAACGCACGCGGCTCGTCGCGACGACCGCCGCCTCGAACCTCATCGGCACCCGCCCTGCCGTGTGCCGCATCGCCGACCTCGCCCACGAGGTGGGGGCGTTGCACTGGGTCGACGGCGTGCACGCCACCGCCCACGCGTCGGTCGACCTGCGGGCCCTCCACGTCGACGTGTGGACGTGCTCGCCGTACAAGTTCATGGGGCCGCACTGTGGGGTGCTGGCCGCCGACCCGGCACTCCTCGAGACCCTCCGCCCGGACAAGCTGATGCCGTCGACGGATGCCGTGCCGGAGCGGTTCGAGCTCGGCACCCTCCCCTACGAGCTGATGGCCGGGACGACGGCGGCGGTCGACGTCATCGCCGGCCTCTCGGAGGCCGACGCCGAAAGCACCCCCGGCTCGCGGCCGGCGGCGGCCGGCGCCAGCCGTCGCGAGCGGATCGAGCTCGCCATGAAGGTCGTCCACGCACATGAAGGGGCACTCCTCGAGGTCCTGGAGCCGGCCCTGCGTGAGCTGCCCGGCGTGACCGTGTACAGCAACGCCGGGTCGCGCACACCGACACTCCTCTTCACCGTCGACGGTCGCGACCCGCAGGAGGTCCGAGCTGCCCTCGCCCAGCGTGGCGTGAACGCGCCGGCGGGCCACTTCTACGCGATCGAGTGCTCCCGCCACCTCGGCCTCGGTGACACCGGCGGCGTGCGGGTCGGCCTGGCTCCCTACACCTCCGAGGACGACGTCGACCGCCTCGTCACCGGCCTCACCGAGATCGTCCGCTAGGCAGACACCATGGCACCGCGCGACCACGACCCCGTTCTCATCACCGGCTGCTCCACGGGGATCGGCCGTGCCACCGCCTCCGCGCTCCTGGACGCCGGCCACACGGTCTGGGCGACGGCCCGCCGGCCCGACACGCTCTCCGACCTGAAGGCCCTCGGCGCGCACGTCACGGCCCTCGACGTGACCGACGAGGAGTCCATGCACTCGGCCGTCGCCGAGGTCGAGGGCGCCCACGGCGCCGTCGGCACCCTCGTCAACAACGCGGGATACGGCGAGTACGGCGCGGTGGAGGAGGTCGACCTCGACAAGGTCCGTGCGATGTTCGAGACCAACGTCTTCGGCCTCGCCAGGATGTGCCAGCTCGTCCTCCCGGCCATGCGCGAGCGGGGCCGCGGGCGCATCGTCAACATCAGCTCGATGGGCGGCCGGATGACCTTCCCGCTCGGCGGGTACTACCACGCGACCAAGTACGCCGTCGAGGCCATCAGTGACGCCCTGCGCGTCGAGGTCATGCCCTTCGGCGTGCGGGTCGTCGTCGTCGAGCCGGGTGTCACCCGCAGCGCCTTCGAGGAGACGATCGGGGGCTCGCACGGTCTGGCGGCCCACGACGACAGCCCGTATGCCGCGATGCGGGCGGCCGTGACCGCAAGCAACGCCGACGCCTACGGGAACCAGCGGGTGGCGACGTCGTCGGACAGCGTCGCGACGGTGATCGTCCGGGCGGTGGAGGCGGACAGGCCGCGCACGCGCTACCTGCTGACCCCCGCCGCCCGGGCCATGGTCACCACGAGGACGGTCGGCGGCGACCGGCTGTGGGACGCCCTCGTCCGTCGCCAGATCGGGCTCTGATGGTCGCCCTCCTCGAGCCGCTCGAGGCCCCGGTCCACCCCGTCGAGGCGCTGCGCCGGATCAGCTTCCTGCTCGAGCGGACCCGCGCCGGCACGTACCGGGTCGAGGCCTTCCGCAACGCCGCCAAGACGCTCAAGACGCTCGACGCCGCGGAGCTGCGCGAGCGGGCGGACGCCGGGACCCTGCAGAAGCTCCCCGGCATCGGCAAGTCCACCAGCGGCGTCATCACCGAGGCGCTGCAGGGCGACCTCCCGGCATACCTGGTGTCCCTGCAGGAGAAGGCCGGCGGCCCGCTGGTGGATGGCGGGGACGAGCTGTATGCCGCGCTCCGCGGGGACTGTCATCTCCATTCCGACTGGAGCGACGGCGGCTCCCCCATCGACGAGATGGTGATGACCGGCATCGAGCTCGGTCATGACTGGCTCGTCCTCACGGACCACAGTCCCCAGCTGCGGGTCGCCAACGGCCTGACGGCGGAGCGGCTCACCCAGCAGCTGGGGATCGTCGACGCCATCGACCGCTCCCTGGGCGGCCGCTTCCGGATGCTCAAGGGGATCGAGGTCGACATCCTCGACGACGGGTCCCTCGACCAGACCGAGGCGATGCTGGCCCGGCTCGACCTCGTGACGGCATCCGTGCACAGCAAGCTCCGCATGAACGCGGGGCCGATGACCGCGCGGATGGTCACCGCCGTCGCCAACCCCAGAGTCAACGTCCTGGGTCACTGCACCGGGCGGCTCGTGACCGGCTCTCGCGGCATCCGGCCACAGTCGGACTTCGACGCGCAGGCCGTCTTCGAGGCCTGCG
>JAQSWG010000083.1 GCA_029266735.1 Ornithinibacter sp. | reverse complement strand
CAGGCGGAGGGGTCGAACGTCTGGCTCACACCGGGGATCGCGCTCACGGCGGCAAGGCTATCCGGGCGGCGGAGAGGGCCTCGCGGACGACCCGAAGGGGGTGCCGGTGGGCACGGCATACGGTGTCGGTATGCCGCTGCCCCCGCTGGGTGACCTCCTCGCGTGCGTGCGGGTGGTCGCGGTGCCGATGCGGGTGCCGTTCAGGGGGGTGACGACCCGTGAGGTCGCCCTGATCGAGGGGTCCGCCGGCTGGGGGGAGTTCGGCCCCTTCCTCGAGTACGACGCGCGGGAGGCGTCCCGGTGGCTGGCCGCTGCCGTCGAGTCGGCCTGGCAACCCTGGCCAGAGCCGGTGCGGGACCACGTGCCGGTCAACGCGACGGTGCCGGCGGTCACCCCCGACCGGGTGGCCGGCGTGCTCGCACGATTTCCGGGCTGCACCACCGCGAAGGTCAAGGTCGCCGAGCCGGGGCAGTCGCTCGACGACGACCTCGCCCGCGTGGCGGAGGTGCGGGCGGTGCTGGGGCCGGAAGGTCGGGTTCGGGTGGACGCCAACGGTGCCTGGTCCGTCGACGACGCCACGCACGCCCTGGGCCGGCTGGCGCGCCATGACCTCGAGTACGCCGAGCAGCCGTGCCGCACGGTCGAGGAGCTGCGTGACCTACGGATTTCCCTGGCGCGCAGCATGATCGACGTCGACGTGGCCGCGGACGAGTCGATCCGCAAGGCCGAGGACCCGCTGCGGGTGCGCGACCTCGAGGCGGCGGATGTCGTCGTCGTCAAGGTCGCGCCCCTCGGCGGCGTGCGGGCGGCCCTCGACGTCGTGGCCGCCTGCGGCCTCCCGGCGGTGGTGTCGTCGGCCCTGGAGACCAGTGTCGGCATCTCCGCCGGCGTCGCCCTGGCAGCCGCTCTGCCGTCGCTCGACTACGCCTGCGGGCTCGGCACGGTCGCACTGCTCGCTGGTGACGTCGCCGCGCCCTCGCTGCTTCCCTCATCGGGCTCGCTGACCGTGGGACGGGTGGCCCCGGCCCCTGAGCTCGTCGACCGATGGGAGCCCGACGGCGACCGGGTGACGTGGTGGCGGGCCCGGGTGGCCGCCTGCTGGGACCACCTCGAGGAGGGTGAGCGGTGAGCGAGATCCTGTGGTCCTGGCTCTTCCTCGACACACCGCGCCGCGACGTCGAGCGGTCGTGGGCCTTCTGGGCCGAGGTGACCGGCTGGTCGCGGTCGTCCACCCGAAGGGACCACGGCGAGTTCGCCACTCTCCTGCTTCCCCGGGGCGACGGCTGGGTCAAGCTGAGGCGGTCGGTCAGAGGGGGAGGCCCAGCAGCGCGTTCTCGACGACCTCGGACAGTGCAGGGTGGATCCAGTACTGCCCTCGGGCGACGTCGTGTGCGTGCTGGCCGAAGGTGGCGGCCTGGATGAGCGGCTGGATGAGCGTCGAGGAGTGCGGCCCGATGGCGTGTGCCGCGAGGACCCGTCCGGCGGGGTCGGCGTGCACGGTGAGCAGGCCGGTGGTGTCCTCCAGCGCCCAGCCGTAGGCGACGTCCCCGAAGGACTGGGTCGCGCTGACGAACGCGACACCGGCGTCGTGCAGCTCCTCGGCGGTCGGCCCGAAGGACGCCACCTGCGGGTGCCCGAAGACCGCGTGGGGCACCGGGCGCCCGTCGTCCTTGCGTGGCGGACCGGGCAGGCGGCCCGCGTCGACCGCGACGTTGTGCGCCACGATCCGCGACCCCTGGTTCGCCACGTGCTTGAGCTGGTGTTCGGAGCAGATGTCGCCGAGCGCCCACACCCCCGGCGCGGTGGTGCGCTGCTCGGCGTCCACCACGAGCCGGCCGTCGTCGCGGCAGGCGAGCCCTCCCGCGGCCGGGGCGAGGAGGTCGGTGTTCGGGCGTCGGCCCACGGCGAGCAGCACCACCTCGGCCTCGACGGATGCGGGGCCCTCGGGTCCGTCGAGCTCGATGTGCCAGACCCCGTCGAGGTGCTCGGCTGACGTGGGGGTCGTCGAGAGGCGCACGTCGTGCCGCCTCTGCGCCACCTCGGTGTAGCGGGAGTACACCTCGACCTCGTGGTGGCGCAGGAGGGCGGGTCCCCGCTGTACGACGGTGACCGTCACTCCGAGGGCCGAGAAGACATGGGCCATCTCGCACGCGACGAAGCCTCCCCCGATGATCACCATCCGCGGTGGCAGTGCGTCGAGGCGCATCACGGTGTCGGAGGTGTGCAGGCCGCGCGCGGGTTCGGCCTCCTCGAGGCCAAGGACCGGCAGCCCCAGGGGCCGGCTCCCGGAGGCCACGACCACCCGGTCCGCGGTGAGCTGCTCACCCGTGGACAGCGACAGTCGGCGGTCCCCGGTGAACCACGCGCGGGCGGCATACACCGTGACGTCGTCCTGGGTGCGCCGGTAGGCCTGGCCCGCCGCAGAGATGGGGTCGATGCGCCCGAAGATGCGGTCCCGGATCCCCGGCCAGTCGACCTCGGGCGCCGGGAACGCGACTCCCAGCCGGGCTGCGTCGTCGGCCTCGACGACGCGGTCGGCGGGCACGACGAACATCTTCGTGGGGATGCAGCCGACGTTGAGGCACGTGCCACCGAAGGTGCCGGCCTCGACGATGGCGACGTCGAGGCCGTCGAGCTCCGGCGTGAGCAGCGAGTTCCCGGAGCCGCTGCCGATGATGACGAGGTCGTGGTGCGGCATGTCGGTCAGCGTATGCCGGGCCGGTCCACATCCGTGGGTGACGGCCGGGCGCGGTCCACAGGGCCGGAGGCGCCCTGTCGCCGCGCCGGCTCGCGCGATGGGCTGGAAACCACCCTGCGCTGTGTCGCAGGCTGGAGAGGGCTGGTCAATGGACGGGGAGGATCACCTGCGCGACCTCTCGCGTGAGCTGCGTGCAGCCGCCGCTCGGCTCGACGCCCGCAGGGCGGCGCTCGGGCGGAATGCCCTCGTGTGGTGGCAGGGCGAGGCCGCCGAGCACTACCAGCAACGGGTCGCCCTGCGCGTGACGGGTCTCCATGCGCTCTCCCGGGAGATGGAGGAGGCCGCTCGTCTGGCGGACCACGTGGCCGCACTCATGGCAGCCCTGCAGGAGCGCGGTTGACGCGGGTCGCGGTCCGGTCCGACGCCCTCCTCGCCGTCGGTGCCCTGACCCAGGAGCTGGCCGACGAGGTCAGGGAGGAGGCTGCGCGGCTCGCTGCCGCGATCCCCGGCGTGACCCCGGGAGTCGAGGACTTCTGGGCCCTGGGCAGCTCCGGGACGGTCGTGGCTGCGGGCGCTCCCCTCCGATGGGGGCTCCTGCGGGTGCAGGCGGCGGTCATCCGCCTCGTCGGCCCGGAGGGGGCGTGGGGCGAGGCCCTCGCTCTCGATGCGCTCGCGGTGCACGTCAGGGCTGCGGCACGGGTGTACGCCGGGGTCGAGCGGTCCGTCGCCGCGGTGGTCGACGGGGTTCGGGCGGCCGCGGACCTCGCGGCGCGAGGTGGATGGCTGACCGACGGGCTCGGTGCCGTACCGGTCGTGGCGCCGGTGAGCCCCACGGTGGGGGTCGCCGACCTGCCCGGGAGCTCGGGCGGGGGGCGGGTCACCGGAGCAGCAGGTCTCGTTGCGGCCGGCGAGGGCCTGGACGGCGGACGTGTGCGTGTGCTCGAGACGACGCGCGGGGACGGCGGGGCGGCGTGGGTCGTCGTGGTCCCCGGGACGCAGCAGTGGTCCGCCAGGCCGGGGCCCAACCCCTTCGACGTCACCACGAACGTGCGGGCCATGACCGGTGACGCCACCGTTGCCGCGGCGGGCGTGGCGGTCGCGCTGACCGCGGCCCGGGCAGCGTCCGGGCGCTCGACCGCAGACGATCCGGTGGCGCTCGTGGGGCACAGCCAGGGCGGCATCCTCGCCGCCGCGCTCGCCAGCGACACGTCGTTCACGACCCGGCACCGGATCACCCACGTCCTGACGTCCGGAGCGCCCGTCGCGCTCTTCGCCGTGCCCCCCGACGTCCGGGTGCTGTCGGTGGAGCACACCGACGACCCGGTGCCAGGGGTCGACCTCACACCCAACCCGTCGAGCTCCACCTGGGTCACGGTGCGAGTGGCCCACGGCGCCGCCGCCCTCGACCTGAGGAGCCACGGGCGGGAGACCTACGTCCGGACGCTCCACGCGGCGGAGAGCGCTCCGCACGGCACGGTGGAGGGGCTCGATGCGTGGCGGACGTCCGCGGGCGACTTCCTGGGGGTGCCGGTCCGCTCAGTGTGGGAGTACGAGGTCGGGCGGCGTTGACCGCCGACGAGGCGGCAGCTCACCACTGCACCGCGAGGGGCAGGACGAGGAGGCTGAACCGGACGGTCCGGCCGAACAGGCACAGGGGCACGAAGACCCTCCTGCGCTGACCGGCTGCACCAGCAGCAACGCTCACGACGGCGAGCGGCGGTACGCCGATCGACGCGGCAGCCAGCACCAGCGGAGGTCCGGAGCGTCGGGAGGTGAGCCACCCGGTGACCCGTTCGGTCCACCTGGCCGTGCGGGCGGACACCGGTCGACGTCGCCACGGGTGCCAGTCCCGTCCCCGGCGCCCGCTCTCGAAGAGCACGAGCTTGCCCACCGTCTGCCCAGCCGCGAGCGCCAGCACGACGGCGAGAAGCGTGTCCACGGGACCCGTCGCGGCGGCGAGGGCCCAGGCTTCCGCGCTGAGCAGCGGGACCAGCGCGGACCCGACTCCGGTGGCCAGTGCGAGCCCGACCGTGACCGCGTTCACGCCGTGACCGGGTTCACGCGAAGGCCGTGGCCGGAAGGGCGCGGAGCAGTCCCTGGAGACGGACCGCGGTCCACAGCTTGACGGCCAGCACCGCGACGGCGACCGCCAGGGCGACGCCGTACTGACCCAGGGCGATGCCCAGGATCACGCCGCCCGTGTTCGCCGCCTTGCCGGGAAGGGACCAGTTGAGCAGCCAGACGACGCGGTCGACGCGGTGGAAGTCGTTCGGGCCCAGCAGCGGCCAGTAGAGGAACGACAGCGACAGCATCGGGTCGAGGAACATGAACGTCAGGAGGAACACCGCGGCGACCGGCTCGATGGAGGGGAACTGCGCGACCAGCCCGACACACAGCACCGACGTGCAGGCGCGGTCGCTGACGATGTCGAGGACGGCCCCGATCCGGGTCTCCTGACCGAGTCGCCGGGCACACCAGCCGTCCGCGATGTCGCCGACCCAGTAGACGGCATACGCGACGGTGAGCAGGACCAGGCTGGATGCGGCGACTCCCGCTCCGCCGAGAACGACGGCCGCGACCGTGCGCACGACCGTGATGATGTTGGGAACCGTGCCGAGGGAGACTCCGGCGGTGGCTTCGACCGGCTGCAGCAGTCTGATGGAGGACATGACGCAACCGTCTCGAAGCGGGGTGCAGGCGAGAACCGACCCCGGTCCGGACCACGCCGGACCCTGGTACCGATGTGACCCGGCACCCGGGTACCGAATCCGAGGTGGGCGGCCGTTCCGGCTTCTCCCGCCTCCCCCGGACCCCCCACACTGACAAGGTGTCGGCCACTGTCCGGGCTCGGAGGCGCATGCGCTCGACGGTCGACCTCGCGCTGACACGGATCCGCGAGGTCTTCTCCGACGTGTCCGCGGTCCGCACGCTGCTGTTCTGGGCCGCCGTCGTCGTCACGGTGATCTCCGTGGTCGTCTCGGCTCGTGAGCCGCAGGGTGCGCTGGTCGGGCTCGTCCTCACTGCCCTCACCATGCTGGCCTGGGTGTTGCCGCGCTGGCGCGAGCACCTCATCGCCGCCGCCGCGGCGGTGGCCCTCGCCTGGGTCCCCGTCGCCCCGCTCGAGGGTGCGGCCGCCGCGCTCCTGTACCTCGCCGTGGCGCACGACCGACGTGACCCGCCGTGGCCGGCCATGCTGGCCGGGCTCACCGGTGCGGTGCTCGCCGTCGTCCTGCACCCCGGGACCTCGGACCTCGCACCCTTCGGGGCGGCGCTGATCGGCCTCTCCCTCGGCATCCTCGTGCGTGTCCTCGTCCACTCCACCGAGCTGACCCGGGAGGCGCGGGTGCTGCGCGCCCGGACGAGGTCCAGCGAGGAGCAGGCCCGCTGGCTGGAGCAGCGCACCGCCCTGGCGCGCGAGCTCCACGACGCGGTCGGGCACACCGTCACGGCGATGGTCGTCCAGGCCGAGGCCGGGAAGGTCGGCGACCCACGGGACGCGCTGACGACCATCGGTGACCTCGGGCGAACGGCGCTCGGCGAGCTCGACGCACTCGTCGTGCAGCTGCGCGACCCGGCCTACCCGATCGCGGTCTCCGCTCCGCCACGCCTGGGTGACATCGACGAGGTGCTGGCGGCCCCCCTGCGGCAGCAGGGCGTGGACGTCGAGGTGCGGCTCGGCGCCGACCTGGCGCTCGACGACGTGCGTGAGCTCACGGCATACCGCATCGTCCAGGAGTCCCTGACGAACGTCGTGCGCCACGCGTCCGCGACCCAGGCCTGGGTGGAGGTCAGCCGCAGCGGCACGAACGTGCGGCTGTGCGTCAGCGACGACGGTGTCGGGCCGCCGTCCGGGCCGACCCGAGGCGCAGGTCTGACGGGCATCGGCGAGCGGGTGAGCGCCCTGTCCGGAGTGTGGGAGATCCGTGGTCGCGATGGCGGCGGCACGGTCGTCGAGGTGCTGCTGCCCGACCGGGTCACCGGACGCGCAGGGTGATCCGGGTCGCGGTCGTCGACGACCAGCAGCTGGTGCGGGAGGGCTTCTCGCTCATCCTGGGCGCCCAGCCGGACGTCGAGGTGGCGTTGCACGCCTCCGACGGGCAGCAGCTCGTCGACGCCTCCCCGGCGCACCCGCCGTCATCGTCGTCACGACCTTCGACGACGACGTCTACGTCATCGACGCGATCGCCGCCGGCGCCCAGGGCTTCCTGCTCAAGCGCTGCAGCGGGCAGGAGCTCGTGGCCGCCGTGAGGACGGTGGCCGCGGGCGACGCCGTCCTGTCGCCCGGAGTGACCCGGGCCGTCATGGCGCGCCTGCGGGGCGAGACCCAGTCCGCGCCGGCGGACGTGGCGGCCCACCGGCTGACGTCCCGTGAGCTCGACGTCCTCGCGCTGGTGGGCGCGGGCCTGAACAACGCGGAGATCGCCGAGCGGCTGTTCCTGTCACAGAGCACGGTGAAGTCACACGTCACGAACGTCCTCGCGAAGACCGGCAGCCGCGACCGGGTCCGTGCCGCCATCCTCGCGATCCGCGCCGGGCTGACGGAGGACCTCCGCTGAGCGGCCGGGCTCGGGGCCGGTCGTCGCCCGGGTGGCAGAATCCACGCTCGTGACCCCGTCCTCCGCGCTCGCGACGGTCCTCGTCGACGAGCTGGTGAGGAACGGCGTCCGCGATGTCGTCCTGTGCCCGGGCTCGCGCTCCGCACCCTTGGCGTATGCCGTGCTCGCCGCCGAACGGGCCGCTCGGCTCCGCCTGCACGTTCGCGTCGACGAACGCAGCGCAGGGTTCCTCGCGGTGGGACTGGCCTCCGGCTCGGGGAGACCCGTCGTGGTCGTCACGACGTCGGGGACCGCCGTGGTGAACCTCCACCCGGCCGTGCTCGAGGCGCACCACGCCGGCCTGCCGCTCGTCGTCGTCAGCGCCGACCGGCCCCACGAGCTGCGGGGGACCGGTGCGAACCAGACGACTCTGCAGCCAGGCGTGTTCGGCGGGGTGACCCGGTATGCCGCGGACCTCCCGGCGCCGGTGGTGCGCCCGGGGCTCACCCCCTTCTGGCGGAGCACGGTGTGCCGCGCGCTCGCGGCAGCGACGGGGTGGGCGGGCGCCACTCCGGGGCCGGTGCACCTCAACGTCTGTCTCCGCGAGCCGCTCGTGCCCGACGACGCGGCACCGGCCTGGCCGGACTCCCTCGAGGGCCGCCCGGACGGTGGACCGTGGGTCCGCACGGACGTCGGGCCCTCGAGCGGGGATGAACCGGTGGTCGACGGGCTCGCCCATGTCGAGCGCACCCTCGTCGTGGTCGGGCACACGCGGGACCCCCGGCTCGCCGTGCTCGCGGCCGGGTGGGCGGGGGAGCGGGGTCACCCCGTCGTCGCCGAGCCGTTCGGCCCCGCATCGGTGCGGCGAGCAGCGCTGCCCCATGGGCCACTGCTCCTCACCGTGACGGACTGGCTCGAGGAGCACGCGCCGGAGCGGGTCGTCGTCGTGGGGCGCCCCACGCTGACCCGCGCGGTCGGAGCGCTGCTCCGACGACCCGGGCTGCGGGTCGACCTCGTCGCCGAGGCGGGGCCCTGGCCAGACCCGTCCCACGTCGCGGCGCAGGTGCATCGGCCCGGGTCCCTGCGTGCCGAACCGGGTGGGCCCGGTCAGGACGCCCCCGGCGGCGACGGTGTGTGGTCCCGGGCCTGGAACCGTGCCGGGCAACAGCTCGCCGACGCCGTGGCCGCAAGGGGTTTCCCGTGGCCCAGTGGACTGGGCGTCGCGGCGACCCTTGCCGGCGCCCTGCCGGAGGACGCGCTGCTCGTCGTGGGGTCGTCGAACCCGGTCCGTGACCTCGACCTCGGCGCACCGGGTGCCGTGGGTGCCGAGGTCCTCGCCAACCGCGGCCTCGCCGGCATCGACGGGCTGGTGTCGACCGCGGTCGGTGCCGCGCTCGCCCGGCCGGGGCAACCGGCATACGCACTGCTCGGCGACCTCACCGTCCTCCACGACGCCAACGGCTTCCTCGTCGGCCCCGACGAACCCCTCCCCGACCTCACCGTCGTCGTCGTCAACGACGACGGGGGTGGCATCTTCACGACCCTGGAGCCCGGAGCGCCCGAGCGCGCCGCCGACTTCGAGCGACTCTTCGGGACCCCCACCGGCACCGACCTCGCGGCACTCTGCCGGGCGCACGGCATCCGCCACGACCTGGCGGCCACCAGCGCCGACCTGGCCACCGCGGTGCAGACGCGGCCCGACGGGATCCGGGTGGTCGAGGTCACGGTGGGCCGTGCGAGCCACCGCCAAACGCACGCCGACCTGCGGGCGCTCGCCAGGGGCACCCTCACGGGCTGACCCGCGAGGGTGGGTGGAGCCGGGCCATCTCGGCGTGGCCCGGACCGCTGTCCGGCGCCCGAAGCCGTCTTGCGAGAATGCGAGCGTGTCCCAGACCCCCCAGCGCACCGATGTCCTCGTCGTCGGTGCCGGACCGGCCGGGGCGTCCGCCGCCGCCTGGGCAGCGCGCGCCGGCCGGGACGTGGTCCTCGCGGACGCCGCGGTGTTCCCCCGGGACAAGACCTGCGGCGACGGCCTGACGCCACGGGCCGTGGCCGAGCTCGACCTCCTCGGCCTGGGGGGCTGGGTGCGCGAGCAGAGCGTCAACCGGGGCCTGCGAGCGCACGGGTTCGGCCAGACGCTCCAGCTCCCCTGGCCCGGCGGCTCCCTGCCGGACCACGGCTCGGCCGTCCCGCGCACCGAGCTCGACGACCGCATCCGTGCCGAGGCGGTCGGCTCGGGGGCGACGGGGCTCGAGGGCGCCAAGGCCGTGGACGCCCGGGTCGACGGTGGCCGGGTGCGGGCGGTGACCTTCCGCCGGGGGGACGAGAGCTTCGACGTCGAGTGCGAGCGGCTCGTCGTGGCCGACGGCGTGCGCTCGGGGCTCGGCAAGGTGCTCGGCCGGACGTGGCACAAGGACACCGTGTATGCCGTGGCCGGGCGGTGCTACGTCGACTCCGAGCGCGCCGACGACCCGTGGATCAGCAGCCACCTCGAGCTGCGCTCGCCGGAGGGGGAGGCCCTGCCGGGCTACGGCTGGATCTTCCCCCTCGGCCGGGGCCAGGTGAACGTCGGCGTCGGTACCCTCGCGACGACGAAGCGGCCGGCCGACGTCGCGATCAAGCCGCTCATGGAGCACTACACCGACCTGCGCAGAGCCGACTTCGGGCTGACGGGTGGTCAGCGGATGCCGACGAGCGCACTCCTGCCCATGGGAGGCGCCGTGAGCCACGTCGCCGGCGCCAACTGGGCGCTCATCGGTGACGCGGCCGCCTGCGTGAACCCCCTCAACGGCGAAGGCATCGACTACGGCCTCGAGACCGGCCGCCTCGTCGTCGAGGCGCTCGACTCCGATCTCGCGACGACGTGGCCTGCGCTCCTCCGGGACCACTACGGCGAGGCGTTCTCCATCGCCCGACGACTCGCCGGCATCTTCACGGTGCCGCGGACCCTCGCTGCGCTGGGGCCGGTCGGGATGCGCAGTGACTGGCTGATGACGCTCGCCCTGCGCTGGATGGGGAACCTCGTCACCGACGAGGACCGGGACCGCTCCGCTCGGGTGTGGCGATGGGCCGGCCGACGCTCGGTGGCCGTCGACGCCCGTCCACCCTTCACCTGATCCTCCGCACCCGAGGTCGAGGCGGCGCGGAGGAGGTCAGCCGGGGGCGGCCAACGCGTCCCGCATCGGCACGAGCTTGGCCGACGACTCCGCGAGCTCCTCCTCCGGGTCGGACCCCGCGACGATGCCGCACCCGGCGAAGAGCCGCACCCGTGACGGGTCCTCCTGCGAGATGGCGCCGCAGCGCAGGGCGATGCCCCACTCGCCGTCGCCCCCGGCGTCGATCCACCCGACCGGACCGGCGTAGCGCCCCCGGTCCATGTGCTCGAGCTCGGCGATGACGGCGTCGGCCTCCGACGTGGGGGTGCCGCACACCGCGGCGGACGGATGGAGCGACTCCACGAGGGCCAGCGACGAGGTGTCGTCGACGAGGACACCTGCGACGTCCGTGGCGAGGTGCATGACGTTGGACAGGTGCAGGACGAACGGGGCCTCCGGCACGTTCATCGACGAGCAGTGGGGGGCCAGGGCGTCCGAGACCGACCGGACGGCGTACTCGTGCTCCTCGAGGTCCTTGCTCGACCTGGCCAGCGAGGCGGCGAGGGCGAGGTCGTGCTCGTCGTCGCCGGTGCGGCGGATGGTGCCCGCGAGGACCCGCGACGTGACGAGCCCCTTCTCCCGGCGCACGAGCAGCTCCGGGGTGGCGCCGACGAGTCCGTCGACCGCGAAGACCCACGTCGTGTCGTAGCGCTCGGCGAGCCTCTGGAGGAGCCAGCGCACGTCGAGCTCCGCCGACGTCGTCACCTCGAGGTCGCGCGCCAGGACGACCTTGTCCAGCGCCCCGGCCGTGATGCGCGAGACCGCCTCCCGCACCGTTCCGGCCCACTGGGCCGGCGAGAGCGCCCCGTCGGCGAACGCCACGTCCCGCGGAGCCTCCGGCGGCTGCTGCCGGACGACCTGGGGGGTGCCCGGTACAGCGGCCACGGACGGCGCCGACTCGACCCCCACCGTCGTCAGCCACGCCACGCCGCCGCGGGAGCCCACGACGACCTCGGGCACGACGAGAGTCGCCCCGGCCGGTGAGTGGGCGGCATACGAGACGGAGCCGAAGGCGATCGGCCCGGTGCCCGGGCGGTCCACCTCGTCGCGCACGACCGCGTTCTCCACGAGCCCGGACCACCAGGACTCGAGCTCCGACATCCGGTTCGGCCCGGACGTGGTGTGGCCGGCCGCCCGTCCCCAGCCGACGACGCCCTCGCCGCGGCGCACCCAGGAACACACCTCGCGCGCCGCTGCGCGTGGCACGAGGGCGAGGAGGGCCGCGCCGAGCTCGGGGTCGAGCGGCACGGTCCGCGAGACGAGGGGGGCGGCGGAGGCGATCGAGTCGGTCGGCCGGTCGCCCACGGGCAACGAGGTCATCGCGCACGAGGATACGACCCCGCCGGATCCGGCCGGGAGGTGCCCGGTGCGAGGATGGCAGCCATGAGCCGCGCCTCCCTCGACAAGGACCCCCGCGACGTCGCGGCGATGTTCGACGACGTCGCGACGAGGTACGACGTGACCAACGACGTGCTCTCCCTCGGCCGTGACCGGTCCTGGCGCCGGGCGGTCGTCGCGGCCTGCGAGGCGACACCCGGGCAGGTGGTCCTCGACATCGCCGCCGGGACGGGCACGAGCAGTGAGCCGTTCGCCGACTCCGGCGTTGACGTCGTCCCCGCGGACTTCTCGCTCGGGATGCTGCGCGTGGGTCGGCGACGCCGTTCGGACCTCGGCTTCACGGCCGCGGACGCGATGCGGCTGCCGTTCGCCGACCGCTCGTTCGACGTCGTCACGATGAGCTTCGGGCTGCGGAACGTCTCGGACCCGGATGCCGCGCTCCGGGAGTTCCTGCGGGTCGCCCGGCCCGGTGGCAGGCTCGTTCTCTGCGAGTTCAGCCAGCCGACCGTCCCGGCGTTCCGCCGGCTCTACACGAACTACCTCATGAGGTCACTCCCGGCGGTGGCGCGAGCCGTGAGCTCGAACCCGGAGTCCTACGTCTACCTCGCGGAGTCGATCCAGGCATGGCCGGCCCAGCGAGCCATGGCCGAGCGCATCGTCGAGGCCGGCTGGACCGACGTCCAGTGGCGCAACCTCACCGGCGGGATCGTCGCCCTCCACCGGGCGACGAAGCCCATGGAGCCGCGTGCCGAAGGTTAGGAAGCCCCTCAGTGCGGGAACGCCGCACCTCGTCCTAGACTGCGGCGGTCGTGAAGGCATTCACAAGCACCCGCGAGGGCCCGTCCCGGAGCGTCGCAGCGCGTCGGAGCGCACGGTGAGCACCGCCGGTACCTCGTCCGGTGGGGCATCCCCCGAGCCCCCTAGGATGACGGGGACGCCGTCTGCCGACTCGACGACCTGTGCCTGCCCGACGCACACGAGCACCGAAAGGGGAGTTGTCCTGCGATGAGCAACCCCTACGTCCCGCTTCTCATCCTGTTGGGCCTGGGTTTCGGGTTCGCCGTGCTGTCAGTGGGTACGAGCCTCGTCGTCGGTCCCAAGCGCTACAACCGGGCGAAGCTCGAGGCGTACGAGTGCGGCATCCAGCCGACCCCCCGCGCGGAGGGTGGTGGACGGGTGCCGATCAAGTACTTCCTCACCGCGATGCTCTTCATCATCTTCGACATCGAGTCGGTGTTCCTCTACCCGTTCGCCGTCGCGTTCGACCAGCTCGGCCTGTTCGCCCTCGTCGAGATGGTGCTGTTCGTGCTCACCGTGTTCGTCGCCTACGCCTACGTGTGGAAGCGCGGCGGGCTGGAGTGGGACTGATGACCACGACCCGTATGCCGGACGCGCGTCCTACTCCGGCCGCCGCACCACCCGCTGTCGCCAAGGAGACGTGATGGGACTCGAGGAGAAGCTGCCCGCGGGGTTCGCCCTGACGACGCTCGAGAACGTCGTGGGCTACATGCGCAAGGCCTCCATGTGGCCGGCGACCTTCGGGCTCGCGTGCTGCGCGATCGAGATGATGGCCGTCGGGACCCCGGACTACGACATCTCCCGGTTCGGCATGGAACGCTTCGCCGCGACCCCGCGCCAGGCCGACCTCATGATCGTCGCCGGCCGCGTGTCGCAGAAGATGGCCCCCGTGGTCCGCCAGGTCTACGACCAGATGCCCAACCCCAAGTGGGTCATCTCGATGGGCGTCTGCGCGAGCTCCGGCGGGATGTTCAACAACTACGCCATCGTCCAGGGCGTCGACCACATCATTCCCGTCGACATCTACCTGCCCGGCTGTCCGCCGCGTCCGGAGATGCTCCTCAACGCGATCATCGAGCTGCACGGGCAGATCCAGAGCAGCAAGCTCGGCGTCAACCGCATCGCGGCGGCGCGGGCGGCGGAGGAGGCGGCGCTCGCCGCGACGCCCACCTCGCTCATGGCTCCCACGCACGACCACCTCGCGCACCTCGCGGCTCCCACCGGGAAGAACCTTCTCGCATGAGCGACGAGAAGAACACCGACACCACTCCCGTCCAGCCCATTCCCGACAAGGTCATCGACTCCCCGCAGACGCGCACCGACGACCAGCCCGACTCGCTCAAGCCCGCGCACAGCGCCAACGTCGGCACGTGGCGCGAGCTGACGAGCGACGACCTGGAGCCCGTGCGCATCGCGGAGCGGAAGGGGATGTTCGGGGCTCGCAGCCAGGACACCACCGGCTACGGCGGTGTGCTGCAGCCCGTCCTCTTCCCCGGTGCCAGCCCGCGCCCGTACGGCTCCTACTTCGACGAGGTCGCCGACCGGCTGGGGCAGGCGCTCGGCACCGCCGACGGGCCGTCCTTCGACGCCGCGGTCGAGCGGGTCGTCGTCGACCGGGGCGAGCTGACCCTCTTCGTCCGCCGCGAGCACCTCCCGGCGGTCGCCCGCGCCATGCGCGACGTGCCCGAGCTGCGGTTCGAGATGTGCCTGGGTGTCTCCGGGGTGCACTTCCCCGAGCAGGACGGGCGCGAGCTGCACGCGGTCTACCACCTCATGTCCATCACGCACGGCAGCCGGCGCGTCCGGCTCGAGGTCACCGCACCGGACGCCGACCCGCACATCCCCTCCATCGTCTCGACCTACCCGGGTGTCGACTGGCACGAGCGGGAGACCTGGGACATGTTCGGCATCGTCTTCGACGGGCACCCGGCGCTCACCCGCATCCTCATGCCCGACGACTGGCCGGGCCACCCCCAGCGCAAGGACTACCCGCTCGGCGGGATCCCCGTCGAGTACAAGGGCGGCACGGTCCCGCCGCCTGACGAGCGGAGGGCGTACAGCTGATGACGACCCACGACCAGGACTCCCACCTCTTCGAGACGCTCCACCACGACCGCCCGGCCGGAGCGTTCACGCCGGTCGACGCCTACGGCGCCTCGGTGGACGAGGACACCGGTGACGCCCCGGTCTTCACCGTCTCCGGAGGGGACTGGAACGACCTCGTCGACGAGGCGACCGCACTCCACGAGGAGCGCATCGTCGTCAACATGGGTCCGCAGCACCCCTCGACGCACGGCGTGCTCCGGCTCATCCTCGAGCTCGACGGCGAGACGGTCACCGAGGCGCGCGCCGGCATCGGCTACCTCCACACCGGCATCGAGAAGAACATGGAGTACCGCACCTGGGTTCAGGGCGTGACCTTCTGCACCCGGATGGACTACCTCACCCCGATGATGAACGAGGCGGCCTTCTGCCTCTCGGTGGAGCGGCTGCTCGGCATCACCGACTCGATCCCGGAGCGCGCCAGCATCATCCGGGTGATGATGATGGAGCTCACCCGGGTCAACTCCCATCTCGTCGCCCTGGGAACCGGCGGCCTGGAGCTCGGTGCGACCACCGTGATGACCGTCGGGTTCCGGGAGCGCGAGCGCATCCTGCGGGTCTTCGAGGCCATCACGGGGCTGCGCATGAACAACTCGTACATCCGCCCGGGCGGCGTGGCCCAGGACGTCCCGCACGGCGCCGTCGACATGGTGCGCGAGGTCGTCGACGAGCTGCGGGACGGCCTGCACGAGCTCGAGCTGCTCCTCAACGAGAACCCGCTCCTTCGGGGTCGCACCGTCGGGGTGGGCTACCTCGACCTCACCGGGTGCATCTCCCTGGGCGTGACCGGTCCGGTACTCCGGGCCACCGGGCTGCCGCACGACCTGCGCAAGTCCTCGCCGTACTGCGGCTACGAGACCTACGACTTCGAGGTCGTCACCCGGACCGGGTGCGACGCCTACGACCGGCTGCGGATCCGCATCGACGAGATGTACGAGTCCCTGAAGATCGTCCTCCAGGCCCTCGACCGGCTGCAGCGCACCGAGGGGCAGCCGGTGATGGTCGAGGACAAGAAGATCGCCTGGCCGGCCCAGCTCGCGATCGGTGGGGACGGCATGGGCAACAGCCTCGACCACATCCGCGAGATCATGGGGACCTCGATGGAGTCGCTGATCCACCACTTCAAGCTCGTCACCGAGGGTTTCCGGGTCCCCCCGGGGCAGGCGTACGTGCCGGTCGAGTCGGCGAAGGGGGAGCTCGGCTGCCACCTCGTGTCCGACGGTGGCACCCGGCCCTACCGCGCCCACTTCCGCGACCCGAGCTTCAACAACCTCCAGTCCGTGGCCGCCATGTGCGAAGGCGGCCAGGTCGCCGACGTCATCGTCGCGGTGGCCTCCATCGACCCCGTCATGGGAGGTGTCGACCGCTGATGGCCCATGACTTCGGCCTCCAGACCGCCTCAGGGCACCTCACCGTGAGCGAGGAGTCCAAGCAGCCCTATCCCGCCGACGTGGAGGCGCGCTTCCGCGCGGACGCCGCGCAGGTCCTCGCGCGCTACCCGCAGAAGCGCTCCGCGCTGCTGCCGCTGCTCCACCTCGTCCAGTCGGTCGACGGCTACGTCACGGGGAGGGGCATCGACCTCTGCGCCGAGATCCTCGACCTCACGACGGCGGAGGTCTCAGGTGTGGCGACGTTCTACACCCAGTACAAGCGCCACCCCAACGGCGAGTACACGGTCGGCGTCTGCACCAACACGCTCTGCGCGATCATGGGCGGCGACGAGATCTGGGAGGCGGTCTCCGAGCACCTCGGCCTGGGCCACGACGAGACGACCGAGGACGGGAAGATCACCCTCGAGCGCGTGGAGTGCAACGCGGCGTGCGACTACGCCCCGGTCGTCATGACGAACTGGGAGTTCTTCGACAACCAGACCCCTGAGTCGACGATCCGGCTCGTCGAGGACCTGCGCTCCGGCGCCGTGGTGCGTCCGACTCGTGGGCCGGACCGGGTCTGCACCTTCAAGGAGGTCAGCCGAGTCCTGGCGGGCTTTCCCGACGGTCGCGCCGACGAGGGCGTGGGGGCGGGCCCGGCATCCCTCGTGGGCCTGGCGCTCGCCAAGGAGCAGGGGTGGACCGCCCCCGAGGGCGAGTCGTCCCGACACCGAGGATCGTCGACCACGAACGGGAAGCCACCGGCCGGTGGGGACGGCGCGACCGACGCGTCACCGGCCGGCGCCGCCCGCGGCACCACCATGGGCCGCACCGAGGTGACCCCGGCGAGCGACGACGCGAAGGCCCGCAAGGCCGAGCCGGCGGCGGTGCGGGACGAGGCCGACGAGACGCCGGCCGAGGAGGAGACCTCCACCCGCACGACCGGCTCGACCCCGAAGACGACGAAGAAGAAGGACTCGTGATGACGACGACTCGGCATGGAGCCGGCGGCCATCCTCCAGGCCGTCAAGGACTCCTCGCTGCGCGGCCGCGGGGGCGCAGGTTTCCCCACCGGCATGAAGTGGTCGTTCATGGCTCCCCCGGACGGTGGACCGCGCTACCTCGTCGTCAACGCCGACGAGTCCGAGCCGGGCACGTGCAAGGACGTGCCGCTGATGATGGCCAACCCGCACGTTCTCGTCGAGGGCGTCGCGATCAGCTCCTTCGCCATCGGCTGCGAGCACGCCTTCATCTACGTGCGAGGCGAGGTCGTCCACGTCTACCGCCGGCTGTTGCGTGCCGTCGAGGAGGCGTATGCCGCGGGGCACCTGGGTGAGAACGTGCACGGCAGCGGGGCCACCCTCGACATCACGGTGCACGCGGGCGCCGGCGCGTACATCTGCGGCGAGGAGACCGCCCTCCTCGACAGCCTCGAGGGCCGCCGCGGCCAGCCGCGCAGCAAGCCACCGTTCCCGGGCGTCGCGGGCCTCTACGCCCGCCCGACGTCGGTCAACAACGTCGAGTCGATCGCCTCGGTCCCCGGCATCATCCTCGAGGGGGTGGACTGGTTCACCGGCATGGGCACCGAGAAGTCGACGGGCTTCGGCATCTTCAGCCTCTCGGGGCACGTCAGGAACCCGGGCCAGTTCGAGGCGCCGCTCGGCATCACCCTGCGCGAGCTGCTCGACATGGCCGGTGGCATGCGCGACCCCGACAACGACCTGAAGTTCTGGACGCCGGGCGGCAGCTCGACCCCGCTCTTCACCGCCGAGCACCTCGACGTGCCGCTGGACTTCGAGTCGGTGGGCGCGGCCGGCTCCATGCTGGGCACGCGCGCGCTGCAGATCTTCGACGAGACGACCTGCGTGGTCCGCGCGGTCGACCGGTGGACCGACTTCTACAAGCACGAGTCGTGCGGCAAGTGCACCCCGTGTCGCGAGGGCACGTGGTGGCTCAAGCAGATCCTCGGCCGGCTTGAGTCCGGGGTCGGCGACGAGGAGGACCTCGACAAGCTCCTCGACATCTGCGACAACATCCTCGGTCGAAGCTTCTGCGCTCTCGGTGACGGGGCGACCAGCCCGATCACGAGCTCCATCCAGTACTTCCGCGACGAGTACGTCGCCCACCTCACCAATGCCGGCTGCCCCTTCGACCCGAAGGCCTCGACGCTCATCGCCAAGGACCACAAGGAGAGCGTGTCCGCATGACGACCACGCCCGAGAAGACCGCGCCGGCCGCACCGCCCCCGTCGGCTGCCGCGGCCGCTCCTGCGGCGGCCGACCTCGTCACCCTGACGATCGACGGCGTTCCGGTGTCGGTTCCCAAGGGGACCCTCATCATCCGCGCCGCCGAGCAGGCCGGGATCGAGATCCCGCGGTTCTGTGACCACCCGGGACTCGACCCCGTGGGGGCCTGCCGTCAGTGCCTCGTCGAGGTCTGGATGCCGGGTCCGCCCGGACCGGACGGCACGCCGGGCGAGCCGAAGCAGATGCAGGGCCCGCCCGGGCGGATGAAGCCGCAGCCGTCGTGCACCATGGCCGTCGCCCCCGGGATGGTCGTCCACACGCAGTACACCTCCGAGGGTGCGGACAAGGCGCAGAAGGGCGTCATGGAGCTGCTCCTCATCAACCACCCGCTCGACTGCCCGGTCTGCGACAAGGGTGGTGAGTGCCCCCTGCAGAACCAGGCGATGAGCAACGGTCGTGCGGTGTCCCGCTTCGAGGACGTCAAGCGCACCTTCCCCAAGCCGATCAACATCTCCTCCCAGGTGCTCCTCGACCGTGAGCGCTGCGTGCTCTGCGCCCGCTGCACACGCTTCTCGGAGCAGATCGCCGGCGACCCGTTCATCGCGCTCGTCGAGCGGGGTGCCCTCCAGCAGGTGGGCATCTACGCGGAGAAGCCGTTCGAGAGCTACTTCTCCGGCAACACCGTGCAGATCTGCCCCGTGGGGGCGCTGACCGGTGCGGCCTACCGCTTCCGCTCCCGTCCCTTCGACCTCGTCTCCACGAAGAGCGCGTGCGAGCACTGCGCGAGCGGCTGCGCGATCCGCACCGACCACCGGCGTGGTGCCGTCCTGCGCCGCATGGCGTGGAACGACCCGGAGGTCAACGAGGAGTGGAACTGCGACAAGGGGCGCTGGGCGTTCGCGTACACCTCGGTCGGTGACCGCCTCGAGCTCCCCATGGTTCGCGGGGAGGACGGCGAGCTGCGCGTGGTGTCCTGGCGCGACGCCCTCGAGAGGGCTGCGGCCGGGCTGCGCGCCGCGTCGTCGGCCGGGGTGCTCGTCGGCGGTCGGGTCAGTGTCGAGGACGCCTACGCCTACGGCAAGTTCGCGCGCATGGTGCTCCGCACGAACGACGTCGACTTCCGTGCCCGTCCGCACTCGGCGGAGGAGGCCGACTTCCTCGTGGCGAGGGTCGCCGGGGTCACCCCCGAGACGGGTGCCGTGACGTACGCAGACCTCGAGTCCGCGAAGAGCGTGCTCCTCGTCGGCCTCGAGCCCGAGGACGAGAGCCCCATCGTCTTCCTCCGCCTCCGCAAGGCGTTCCTGCGCAGGCGCGCGGCCGTGTATGCCGTGTCGCCGGTCGCCACCCGCGGCCTGGCGAAGATGGGGGGCACCCTCATCCCGACCGCTCCCGGCACCGAGCCGGAGGTGCTCCGGGCGCTGGCCGAGGGCTCCGGGAGCGACGTCGTCGCGGCGGCCGGAGAGGCCCTCAGGGACGGCGCCGTCGTCCTCGTCGGTGAGCGGCTCGCGATGGTGCCCGGTGCGCTGAGCGCCGTGGCCGCCCTCGCCGAGGCCACGGGTGCCCGGCTCGCGTGGGTGCCCCGCCGCGCCGGTGAGCGCGGTGCCCTCGAGGCGGGCGCCCTCCCCACCCTGCTTCCCGGTGGCGGTCCGGCCAGCGACGCCTCCGCGCGAGCACACGTCGCCTCGACATGGGGCGTGCCGACCCTGCCCGAGACGCCGGGCCGCGACACGGCCGGCATCCTCGACGCTGCGGCATCCGGGGAGCTCGGGGCGCTCGTCGTCGGCGGGGTGGACCCGGCCGACCTCGGTGTGCCGGGCGGGGCAGAGCTGTTCGCCCGGCCCTTCGTCGTCTCGCTCGAGATCCGGGAGTCCGCCGTGACGGCGGTCGCCGACGTGGTGCTCCCCGTCGCGGCTCACGCCGAGAAGGGGGGGACCTTCCTCGACTGGGAGGGCCGGCAGAGGGTGTTCGAGCCCGCGCTCGACACGGCTCACGTCTCGGACTACCGGGCCCTGGACATGCTCGCCGACGAGATGGGCGAGTTCCTCGGCACCCGCACCCTGCGTGAGGTGCGCTCGGAGATCGAGGCCCTGGGGTCGTGGGAGGGCCAGCGACCCGCCGCGCCGACGGTCGACGCCGGTGAGGTCCCCAGCGTCGAACCGGGCACCCTCGTCCTGGCGACATGGCGCCACCTCCTCGACCGCGGTTCGCTCCAGGACGGAGAGCCGTTCCTCGCCGGAACCGCTCCGAGGCCGGTGGCCCGTGTCTCGAGGGCGACCGCCGAGGGGCTGGGCGTCGTCGCGGGCGACGTCGTCACAGTGCGCGCGGGGGAACAGGCCGTGACCGCGCCGGTCATCGTCGACGAGATGGCCGACCACGTGATCTGGCTGCCGACGAACTCCACGGGCTGCGACCTGCGGGCCGCGTTCGCCGGGGCGCCCGGCGCCCTCGTCTCGGTGTCGAAGGAGGTGCAGGCATGAGCACGCTGCTGGCACTGACGGAGACGGCATCCGTCGTCGCCGCGTCCACCGACAACCCACGAGCGGACTTCCGCGACACGCCCCTGTGGCTCAGTGCGGTCAAGGCACTTCTCGTCTTCGTCTACCTGCTCATCTCCACGCTGCTCGTCATCTGGTTCGAGCGACGGGTCATCGGCCGGATGCAGCAGCGGCCGGGACCGAACCGGAACGGCCCCTTCGGCCTGCTCCAGACCCTCGCCGACGGGATGAAGTCGATGCTCAAGGAGGACGTGCGACCCAAGGCCGCGGACGCCTTCGTCTTCACCCTGGCGCCGCTCATCACCGCGACGATGTGCTTCGTCGCGTTCTCGATCATCCCGCTCGCGGGCGATGTCTGGATGTTCGGCCACCGCACGCCGTTCCAGCTGACCGACACCCCGGTCGCGGTCCTGCTCGTCCTCGCCATCGCGGGCGTCGGCATCTACGGGGTGGTCCTCGCGGGCTGGTCCTCGGGGTCCACCTACCCCCTCATGGGCGGCCTTCGCTCCTCCGCGCAGATGATCTCGTACGAGATCGCGATGGGGCTCTCCCTCGTCGCCGTGTTCCTCTATGCCGGGTCGATGTCGACGTCGCAGATCGTCGGCGCCCAGCGAGACCTGTGGTTCATCATCCCCGCGTTCTTCAGCTTCTTCGTCTACGTCATCACGATGGTCGGCGAGACCAACCGCCTGCCCTTCGACCTCGCCGAGGGCGAGGGTGAGCTCACCGGCGGCTTCCACACCGAGTACGGGTCGATGCGCTTCGCCATGTTCTTCCTCGGCGAGTACATCAACATGTTCACCGTCGCGGCTCTCGCCACGACGATGTTCCTCGGCGGTTGGCAGGCACCCCCCGGCATCGCCGCGGTCAACGACGGCATGTTCAACGAGGGCTGGTGGGGCCTGCTCTGGTTCACCGTCAAGCTGTGGATGTTCATGTTCGTCTTCGTCTGGCTGCGAGGATCCCTGCCGAGGGTGCGCTACGACCAGTTCATGCGCTTCGGCTGGAAGTTCCTCATCCCCGCCACCCTTGCGTGGGTGGTCCTCGTCGCGGTCTTCCGCGCCGGGCAGAACGGCTGGCTGGGTGGCGGCGTCGACGTGGCCGGACGTCGGTTCCCCGTCGTCTCGCTCTTCCTCGTCGGAGCCATCGCCGTCCTGGCCCTCGTCGGCGGATGGCTCTGGGATCGTCGGGCCGAGGCCAAGGAGGCGGCGGCGCACCCGGCGGTGCCGGACGACGTCGATCCCTACGCCGGGGGACACCCGGTGCCGCCCCTTCCGGGGCAGCGCCTGAGGGAGCCCTCCCTCACCGCCCCGGCCCTGCCGGCCGGCAGCGACACCAAGGAGGCCACTCGTGGCTGACGAGCAGAAGAAGTCCGGCTTCCTCTCCGACCTCTTCGCCCCCGTCGGGGGGTTCGGGGTCACCTTCGCGACGATGTTCCGCAAGGTGGCCACGGAGGAGTACCCGGAGGAGAAGCGGCCGACCCAGCCGCGCTGGCACGGGCGGCACCAGCTGAACCGCCATCCCGACGGGCTCGAGAAGTGCATCGGGTGCGAGCTGTGCGCCTGGGCCTGTCCGGCGGACGCCATCCTCGTCGAGGGCGCCGACAACGACGACACCGAGGGTGGTGCGGGCCGGTTCAGCCCCGGGGAGCGCTACGGACGCGTCTACCAGATCAACTTCCTGCGGTGCATCTTCTGCGGCCTGTGCATCGAGGCGTGCCCCACTCGGGCACTGACGATGACCAACTTCTACGAGATCGCCGACGACAACCGCGCCGATCTCATCTACACCAAGGACCAGCTCCTCGCCCCGCTCCAGCCGGGGATGCTGCGCCCGCCCTTCCCCATGGCCGACGGCATGGAGGAGCGCGACTACTACCTCGGGAAGGTCTCCTCCGCCACGGACGCCCAGCGCTCGTACGTCGAGGAGCACACCCCGACGACGGACGACGTGGAGGTGCCCCGGTGACCGGCGGTGGCGAGCAGGTGCTCTTCTGGGTGCTCGGGCCCCTGGCCGTGGCCGGTGCCCTCGGTCTCGTCTTCGCGAAGAAGGCCGTCCACGCGGCGCTCGGCATGGCCCTGACGATGATCATCCTCGGGGTGTTCTACATCGCCCAGGACGCGGAGTTCCTCGGGGTCATCCAGATCTTCGTCTACACCGGCGCCGTGATGATGCTGTTCCTCTTCGTCATCATGCTCATCGGCGTCGACTCCTCCGACAGCCTCGTCGAGACCCTGACCGGTCAACGATGGGTGACCGCCCTGCTCTGTCTCGGCCTCGGCGGCATCCTCGCCTCGGCCATGGGCCAGGTCACCTGGGGTGAGGCGGTCGGCCTCGACGCCGTCAACGCCGAGACGGGCAACGTCTCCGGGGTCGCCCAGCTGATCTTCGGACGGTACGTGTGGGTCTTCGAGCTCACCAGTGCCCTGCTCATCACGGCGGCCCTGGGCGCCATGGTCCTCGCGCACCGCGAGAGGCTCGGGAAGGGTCCGAACCAGCGTGAGTGGAGCAGGCGCCGCTTCCGCGAGGGCGAGAACCTCGCCGGACTTCCCGCGCCGGGTGTCTACGCGCGCCACAACGCGGTGGACACGCCCGCCCTCCTCCCCGACGGCACGCCGTCACCGTTGTCCCTCTCACGGGTGCTGACCGCGCGCGAGCAGGTCCTGTCCCCCGACGTGTACCTCGAGGCCGAAGCGGCGATCGAGCGCGAGATGACCGAGGAGAGCGAGCGATGAGCCTGGTCAACTACATCTACCTCGCGACGATCCTCTTCGTCATCGGTGGCGCGACGGTCCTCACCCGGCGCAACGCGATCATCGTCTTCATGGGCGTCGAGCTGATGCTCAACTCCACGAACCTCGTCTTCGTGACGTTCGCCCGGATCCACGGGAACCTCGACGGCCAGGTCCTCGCCCTCTTCGTCATGGTCGTCGCCGCGGCGGAGGTCGTCGTGGGCCTCGCCATCATCATGGCGATCTTCCGCTCCCGCCGCTCGGCATCGGTCGACGACGCGAACCTGCTCAAGCTGTAAGGAGCACCAGTGACCTCACTTCTCGCCGAGGACAGCGCGTTGTCCGCGGCCGACGCCAGCGGGGCCTCCTCCGTCGCGTGGCTGCTCATCGCGCTGCCGCTGGTCGGCGCCGCGGTGCTCCTCCTCGGGGGCCGGCGCACCGACCGGTTCGGGCCGCTCCTCGCGACGGGGCTCTCCTGGGGTTCCTTCGTCGTGGGGCTGGCGGTGTTCCTCCAGCTGCTCGGGCTCCCGACCGAGGAGCGGGCGCAGGACCTCACGCTGTGGAACTGGGTCCCGGCCGGCGCCTTCCAGCTCGACGTCGGTCTGCTCGTCGACCCGCTGTCGACGAGCTTCGTCCTGCTCATCACGTTCGTCGGCTCGCTCATCCACGTCTACTCCATCGGCTACATGGAGAACGACCCCGACAAGCGGAGGTTCTTCGCCTACCTCAACCTGTTCGTCGCGTCGATGCTCCTCCTCGTCCTCGCGGACTCCTACCTCCTGCTGTTCGTCGGCTGGGAGGGCGTCGGCCTGGCCTCCTACCTCCTCATCGGCTTCTGGAACTGGAACCCGGCATACGCGACGGCGGCCAACAAGGCGTTCTTCGTCAACCGCGTCGGTGACCTGGGCCTGGCGATCGGCATCATGGTCATCTTCGTGACCTTCGGAAGCGTCGACTTCGCCACCGTGTCCGAGGGTGCCGCCAACGCCTCGCAGGGCACCCTCACGGCGATCGGCCTTCTCCTCCTCGTCGGCGCGTGCGGCAAGTCGGCCCAGTTCCCGCTCCAGTCCTGGCTCGGTGACGCCATGGCAGGTCCCACGCCGGTGTCGGCGCTCATCCACGCGGCGACCATGGTGACCGCCGGTGTCTACCTCGTCGTGCGCTCCAACCCGATCTACGACGGAGCCCCCGACGCGCGGCTGGCCGTCGCGCTCGTGGGAGCGATCACCCTCCTCTTCGGGGCGATCGTCGGCTGCGCCAAGGACGACATCAAGAAGGTCCTCGCGGCGTCGACGATGAGCCAGATCGGCTACATGATGCTGGCGGCGGGCCTGGGGCCGGTGGGCTATGCCTTCGCCATCTTCCACCTGCTCACGCACGGCTTCTTCAAGGCAGGCATGTTCCTCGGTGCGGGGTCGGTGATGCACGGGATGAACGACCAGGTGAACCTGCGCAGGTACGGCGGCCTCTCGACCTTCATGAAGATCACCTGGGTGACGTTCGGCCTGGGCTGGCTCGCGATCCTCGGGGTGCCACCGTTCTCCGGGTTCTGGTCCAAGGACTCGGTGATCGAGGCGGCGTTCGTCGGCGAGGGATGGCAGCCGTGGGTCCTCGGTGGTGTCGCCCTCCTCGGCGCCGGCATCACCGCCTTCTACATGTCCAGGCTGTTCTTCATGACCTTCCACGGTGAGAAGCGCTGGGAGGAGGACCCCGAACCCCATCCCCACGATCCCGATCGCACGATGACCGTGCCGATGATCGTCCTCGCCGTCGGCTCGGCGGGCGCGGGTCTGCTCCTCGGCCCGACCGGTGCCATCACGAGCTGGCTCGCGCCCGTCGTCGGCGAGCACGGCGAGGAGCATCCTGTCCTGCCGGTGTGGCTCATCGTGGCTCTCACCCTGGGGCTCGTCGCGGTCGGGGCTGCCTACGCCTGGGTCCGCTACGGCAGGGACCTCGTTCCCGAGGTGGCGCCCAAGGCCACGGCGATCACCCGCGCCGCCCGGGTCGACCTGTACCAGGACGCGGTCAACGAGGGCCTCTTCATGCGGCCCGGGATCCACCTCACCCGCGGCCTGGTGTTCGCGGACGCACGAGGTGTCGACGGTGCCGTGGGCGGGCTCGCCGCCCTCGTCGGAGGGCTGTCCTCGAGGCTGCGTCGCCTCCAGACCGGGTATGCGCGCTCGTACGCCCTGACGATGCTCACCGGCGTCGTCACCGTCCTCGGTGCCCTGTGGGTGATCCAGTGAACTCCGTGCCCCTGCTCACCCTGATGGTGGTCGTGCCCCTTCTGGGCGCGATCGTCGTCGCCGTCCTCCCGGGGAACACCGCGAGGCTGGCCAAGCCGATCGCGCTGGGTGCCTCCCTCGTCACCCTCGTCCTCGCCGTGCTGGCGGTGGCGAGCTTCGACACCGGCTCGACGGAGCAGTTCCAGCTCGCCGAGGTGCGGCCCTGGATCCCGCAGTTCGGTGTCTCCTACGCCCTCGGTGTCGACGGGATCGCCCTCGCGCTCATCGTCATGGCGGCGATCCTCACGCCGGTCTGCCTCCTCGCCGCATGGAACGACGTC
>JAQSWG010000082.1 GCA_029266735.1 Ornithinibacter sp. | reverse complement strand
AGCCGCTAGAGTCGCGGGCGATGAGCACCGACGAGTCGCGCCCCGTCCCACCCGGCGACGGGACCGCACCCCGGCGCATCCGCGTCGCTGTCGTCTTCGGAGGGCGCTCGTCGGAGCACGCGGTGTCCTGCGCGACAGCCGCGAGCGTCCTCGAGGCCCTCGACCGCGACCGCTACGACGTCGTACCGGTCGGCATCGCGAAGGACGGCCACTGGGTGCTCGCCCCCGACGACCCAGCGGCGTTCCGGCTCGCGCCAGGGCACGTGCCCGAGGTCGACACCCGAGCGGCGAGCGTTCTCGTGCCGACGAGTGCCACCGACCGGACGCTCGTCGTCCAGGAGGCCGGACACCCGCCGCGCACGCTCGGCGAGGTCGACGTCGTCCTTCCCCTGCTCCACGGGCCGTTCGGCGAGGACGGCACCATCCAGGGCCTGTTGGACCTCGCCGACGTCCGCTACGTCGGGTCGGGCGTCACGGCATCCGCCGTCATGATGGACAAGCACATCATGAAGGTGCTGCTGTCGTCCGCCGGCCTCCCGGTCGGGCCGTACGTCGTCATCACGGACAAGGACTGGCGGCGGGACAAGGCAGCTGCGATGGACGCCGTGCACGGACTCTCCTGGCCTGTCTTCGTCAAGCCCGCCCGTGCCGGGTCGAGCATGGGGATCTCGAGGGTGACCGAGCCGGAGGCGCTCGAGGCGGCGATCGAGGTGGCGCGCGAGCACGACCCCAAGGTCGTCGTCGAGGCCGCGGTCTTCGGGCGCGAGATCGAGTGCGGCGTCCTCGAGGGACGCGACACCGAGCCGCCGAGGACGAGCGAGCTCGGCGAGTGCATCGTCGTCCGGAACCACGAGTTCTACGACTACGAGGCGAAGTACCTCGCCGGGGACGACGTCCGCCTCGAGTCGCCGGCCGACGTGCCCCCGGCCGTGGCCGACGAGATCCGCGGGATGGCGGCCAGGGCGTTCGAGGTGGCCGGCTGCGAGGGCCTGGCGCGGGTCGACTTCTTCCTGCCCGAGGGCGGCGGCGTGCTCGTCAACGAGGTCAACACGATGCCGGGGTTCACCCCCAGCTCGATGTACCCACGGATGTGGGCGGCGGCCGGGCTCGGCTACCCCGAGCTCATCGACGAGCTCATCGCCCTCGCCCTCGCTCGTCGCACCGGCCTGCGCTGACGGTATCCACCTCACGGGATCCCTGGCCACCCCTCAGCGGCAGGCCAGGCCGTTCCTCGGCAGCGCACGGGCGGCCGGCCCGAAGACCGGCAGGAGCAGTCCTTCCGGGGCGTACGCCCGCGGGACCAGCACCTCGACCGCTGGCTCGGTGCCGAACGAGGTGAAGCGCGTCCCGTCGCTCAGCCGCTCGGGGATCCACCCCACTCCGTCGACCTCCAGGCAGTCGACCGCGGTGGGAGCGGGCGCCGCGACCCCGCACCTCGCCACGACGGCCGGGTCTCCCCACGCCGCGACGGCGGGGGAGTCGGGGTCGGTGTCTCGACGCTGCATCCCGGACACCGTCTCTGGCCACCGCTCACCGACATCGGCGCACTCTGGTCCGGATCCCGGTCCGGGGACGGTGACGTCCACGGCGGAGCCGCAGGCGGACAGCACGACGGCGGCCGCGCCGAGCGCTGCCGCCGTCGAGAGGGACCGGGCCGTGGTCAGACGTGCACCACCGTGCAGGTGAGGGTGCGGGTGATGCCCTCGACGTCCTGGATCTTCGCGATGACGAGCTTTCCGAGCTCGTCGACGGACTGCGCCTCGACGCGCGCGATGACGTCGTACGGGCCGGTGACGTCCTCGGCCAGGGCGACGCCGTCGAGCCCGGCGATCGCCGTGGCCACCGACGCGGCGCGGCCGACGTCGGTCTGGATCAGGATGTATGCCTGTACCACTGCAGTGCCACCTCTTCGTGGGTCATGGGGCCGTTCCCGGCCCCGCGGGTCGAGGGCGCCCGTCGTGAGCGGCGCGCCCCAGACGCTACCGTGCCCGGTGTCCCCACGTCTCGGGAGGTGGTGCCGGTGCGGCTGCGCGACATCAGCGAGGGTGAGCTGCTCGCCCGCCTGTTTCCCCTGTATGCCGGGGCGCGGCCGGCGCTGCGGGCTCCGCTCCTGGTGGGGCCGGGTGACGACGCGGCGGTGGTGGGCGCTCCCGGCGGGTCGGTCGTCGCGACGACCGACTCGATGGTCCGAGGGCTGGACTGGCGGGACGAGTGGTCGTCGGCCCACGACGTGGGCGTCAAGGTGGCGGCGCAGAACCTCGCGGACATCGCCGCCATGGGTGCGCTCCCCACGGCGCTGCTCGTCTCGCTCGCCGCGGACCCCGACCTCGAGGTGGCCTGGGCGGTGGAGCTGGCGAGGGGCGTCGCCTCGGTCGCCGAGCAGGCAGGGGCGCCGGTCGTCGGGGGCGACCTGTCGTCAGCGCCCCTTGGGGTGGTCGTCGTGTCGGTGACCGCCCTGGGGGACCTCGGGGGTCTCGCGCCGGTCCTGCGGTCGGGCGCCCGGGTGGGCGATGTGGTGGCCGTCTGCGGATCGTTGGGGCTCTCCGGTGGTGGGCTGGTCCTCTACGGACGGGGTGAGGCGGACCCCGATGCCGCGCGGCGGGGTGCCCAGGCGGATGCCCACCTCGTGGAGCCGCTCGACGACCGCTCAGTCGCCGTCCGCGCGCTCATGCGCCACCATCGGGCGCCGGCCGTGCCGTGGGGCTGCGGACCGGTGGCGGCAGCGGCTGGCGCCCACGCGCTCGTCGACGTCTCGGACGGCCTGGTCACTGACCTCGGCCGGGTCGCCGCGGCGAGTGGTGTGTCGGTCGACCTCCACGGCTCGGTGCTGCGGGATCGGTATGCCGCCGGGCCGCTCACCCTGGCCCTCGGGCCCGACGAGGCGCTGCACCAGGTGCTCGCCGGAGGCGAGGAGCACTCGCTGGTGGGCGCGTTCGACGACGCGGCCGCCCTCCCGGCAGGTGACGAACCGTGGCGGGTCATCGGCCGGGTCGTGGCACAAGGAGCGGAGGGCCCGTCGGTCACCGTCGACGGCCTGGTGCCGGACGCCCGAGGCTGGGACCACTTCGCCCGCTGACCGGCATCCGGCATCCGGCCCCGCCCACGACGGCCCCCCGCCTCCCCGACTTCGTCTGTCAGGATGCCGGCTCGGAGGCCGTCCGGCGGCGTGTCGCGACATTCCGACAGACGAGGTCGGGGAGGCCGGGGGGACGAGAGCGGGCGGCCCCCCGGTGGGGAGCCGCCCGCGTCTGCAGTGCGCCAGGGAGTCAGCGCCTGACCTTGCCCGCCTTGAGGCAGGAGGTGCAGACGTTGAGCCGCTTCGGGGTCACACCGGCGTCTCCGACGAGCGCCTTGACGCGCTGGATGTTGGGGTTCCAGCGGCGCTTGGTGCGGCGGTGCGAGTGCGAGATGCTGTGCCCGAAACCGGGTCCCTTGCCGCAGACGTCGCAGTTGGCAGCCACGGGTGATCTCCTACGGATGTGGTGAATGGTGTCGTCGGCGGCGCGCAAGAGTGCGCGCGCAACCGGTCAAGCGTAGCCGAGCCCGCCCATGGCGACCAAAACGCCTCCCGGCCACGGTGGGACGGGCCAGTTACCCTGAGGCGCGTGCCGGACCTCTTCACCGCCGCCGATGCGCGTCACTGGGCGCTGCTGACCCGGGCGGCCCTCGCCGCTCGGCGCACCGAGATCGACGCCCTCAACGTCTTCCCGGTGCCCGACGGCGACACCGGCACCAACCTCTACCTCACCTTCGACGCGGCGATCGACGAGGTCGTCGCCATGCACGAGTCCGCCGGCCGCCTCGGCGAGGCCACCCTCGTCGACGAGTGCCGCTCGCTCAAGCGCGCGATCCTGCTCTCCGCGAGGGGCAACTCGGGGGTCATCGTCAGCCAGCTCGTCGGCGGGCTGTGCGACACCGTCATCGACCGGGGGGCGGAGGCCGTCGACCCCGTCCTCCTCGCCGACGCCTTCGCCCGTGGGGCCGCCGCCGCGCGCGCCTGCGTCGCACACCCTCAGGAGGGCACGATCCTCACCGTGGCCGACGCCGGCGCCGCCGCAGCCGTGGAGGCGGCGGATGCCGGTGGCTCGCTCAACGACGTCTGCGCGGCGGCCGTCGACGCCGCCCAGGAGGCGCTCGCGCGGACCCCCGACCAGCTGGAGGCACTCCGGCACGCCGGGGTCGTGGACGCCGGAGGTGCCGGCTGCGTGCTCATGCTCGAGTCCTTCCATCGAGTGGTCACCGGCCGCTGGACCACCACCGACGAGGGGCTGCTCTCCGCCGGGCCGGCCCTGCACCGCCGCTCCGAGTGGCGCCACCTCTCCGCCTCCGGGCCCACGCTGCCGGCCGCCACGGTCCCGGCGGCAGCGGCCGACGCCTCGGCGGCTGCCGCCGACGCCCCGGCCGTGCCGGCCACCGGACCCGCGTGGAGGCCAGGCCCCTCGGGTCACGACCCGCTCGACCACGAGGGCGAGGCGATCGGCACCGGCCCGGCGTACGAGGTGATGTACCTCCTGAGCAACACGACGGAGGAGGCGGTCAAGGCGCTCACGAGCACTCTCGACCGGCTGGGGGACTCGCTGCTCGTCGTGGGCGGGCCGGAGCTGTGGAACGTCCACGTCCACGTCGACGACCCGGGAGCGGCCGTGGAGGCCGGGGTCACGGCCGGCCGTCCGGAACGCATCCGGATCACCCACTTCGCGAGCCAGGTCGCCTCCCGCGAGCACACGACGAGCCGGCTGGGCGTCGTCGCGTGCGCCGCGGGACCGGGGGTCGGAGCCCTCTTCGAGGAGGCCGGGGCCGTGGTCGTGGCGTCGGGACCGGCCCGGCGGGCCTCCGCCGGTCAGCTCCTCGACGCGGTTCGGGAGACCGGTGCCACGGTGGTCGTGCTGCTTCCGGGGGACCGCGACACCCTCATGGCCGCCGAGGTCGCCGCGAAGGCGGCGTCCGGCGAGGGGATCGACGCCCACGTCGTGCCCGCCCGCACGACGGTCCAGGCGATCGCCGCCCTGGCGGTCCTCGATCCCGCCGGGTCGGTGCACACCAACGTCGTCGCGATGACGGGTGCCGCGGTCTCCACGCGCCACGGGGCGGTGACGGTGGCCACCAAGCAGGCGCTGACCTGGGCAGGGGTCTGCCATCCCGGTGACGTCCTCGGCATCGTCGACGGGGACGTGGCGTTCCTCGGCACCGACCTCGTGGAGGCGGCGCGCGAGGTGCTCGGGCGCCTCCTGTCCGCCGGCGGGGAGCTCGTGACCCTCGTCGTCGGTGCCGACGCGGAGCCGGACCTCGCCACCCGCACCGCCGCAGCCCTCGACCACGACCGCCCCGACGTCGAGGTCGTCGTCGTCGACGGTGGACAGCCGGTCTACCCCCTCCTCATCGGGGTGGAGTGAGTGGGGGTGCGCTGAATGGCCACCGAGTCGAGCACCCTGGCACCGATCATCGCCACCGCGGCCAAGAAGTTCGCCTCCGCGCGCGACATCCACACCGTCGGTGACCTGCTGGCGTTCTGGCCCCGCCGCTACCGCACCCGGGAGAGCGACCTCGGGTCCGTGACCCCGGGCGAGTACCTCGTCGGCGTCGCCGAGGTGAAGTCCGCCTCGACGCGACCCATGCGCGGCCGGAAGGGGACCATGCTCAACGTCGTCATCACCGACGGGCGGCATGACATCGACATCACGTTCTTCAAGGCCTGGGGGCACGAGCGGGTCCTCGTGCCCGGGGCCCGCGGCATCTTCGCGGGAACCGTCGGCACCTACAACCGCCGGCTACAGCTCACCCACCCCGGGTACACCATGCTCGACGACTTCGACGCCGGGAACCGCAAGGCGCTCATCCCGATCTACCGGTCCGTGGGCTCCCTGCACACGTGGACCGTCACCGAGAGCGTCCGCCGGGTCCTCGAGGTCCTCGACGAGGTACCCGACCCGCTCCCGGCCGAGGTGCGGGAGCGGCGCGGGCTGCTCTCACGGATGGCTGCGCTGCGCGGCATCCACACGCCCGACAGCTGGGACGAGGTCGAGGAGGCTCGGCGGCGGCTCCGGTACGAGGAGGCCTTCGTCCTCCAGGTGACGTTGGCGCAGCGCCGGCGCACGGCATCCGGGCAGGTGACGACCCCGCGCCCGGTGCGAGCCGGCGGCATCCTCGAGGCCTTCGACGAGAGGCTGCCGTTCGAGCTGACGTCCGGCCAGCGCGAGATCGGCACGACGATCGCCGACGAGATGGCGCGTGACGTGCCGATGCACCGCCTCCTCCAGGGCGAGGTGGGCTCCGGGAAGACGGTGGTCGCGCTGCGCGCGATGCTCGCGGCGGTGGATGCCGGAGGCCAGGCGGCCCTCCTCGCCCCCACCGAGGTGCTCGCCGCCCAGCACCACCGCACGATCACCGAGCTGCTCGGCGACCTCGCCCAGGGCGGCATGCTGGGTGGTGCCGATGAGGCCACGCGGGTCGCGCTCCTCACCGGCAGCCAGTCCACCGCTGAGCGCCGCCGTACGCTCCTCGACGTGGCGAGCGGTGACGCGGGGATCGTCGTCGGGACGCACGCCCTGCTCCAGGAGACCGTCGACTTCTTCGACCTCGCCCTCGTCGTCGTCGACGAACAGCACCGCTTCGGCGTCGAGCAGCGCGATGCCCTTCGCGGGAAGGGCTCGGTGCCTCCGCACGTGCTCGTCATGACGGCCACGCCGATCCCGCGCACCGTCGCGATGACCGTCTTCGGGGACCTCGAGACGTCCACGCTGCGTGAGCTCCCCGCCGGGCGGGCGCCGATCACGACCCACGTCGTCCCCGAGGACCGGCCGGGGTGGATGTCCCGCACCTGGGCCCGGGTCGCCGAGGAGGTGCGATCAGGGCGCCAGGCCTTCGTCGTGTGTCCCCGCATCGGCGACGACGACGTCGTCGACGAGGGCACCGACCTGCGCGACGAGGTCACCGACGAGGACGGCGAGCCACCCGCGCCGGCTCGCCCGCTCAAGAGCGTGTATGCCGTGCACGCGGCTCTCGCCGAGGAGCCGGCGGTGTCCGGGCTGTCGGTCGAGGTGCTCCACGGCCGGCTCCCCCCCGAGGAGAAGGACGCCGTCATGGGGCGCTTCTCACGCGGCGATCTCGACGTCCTCGTCTCCACCACCGTCGTCGAGGTCGGCGTCGACGTGCCGAACGCCACCGTCATGGTCGTCATGGACGCCGACCGGTTCGGCGTGTCCCAGCTGCACCAGCTGCGCGGGCGCATCGGCCGCGGCAGCCACCCGGGCCTGTGCCTCCTCGTCACCGGCAGCGACGCCGAGGCGGCGACGGCGCGGCTGGAGGCGGTCGCCGCGACGACGGACGGCTTCGAGCTGGCCCGGCTCGACCTCTCGCAGCGCCGCGAGGGCGACATCCTCGGCGCCGCGCAGCACGGTCGGCGCACCCAGCTCGAGTTCCTCCACATCCTCGAGGACGAGGACGTCATCGAGGCGGCGCGCGAGGACGCGTTCGCCCTCGTCGCCGACGACCCCGAGCTGTCCGCACACCCCGACCTCGCCGCGGGGGTTCGGGCGCGGGTGGACGCCGAGCAGGCCGCATACCTCGAGCGAGGCTGAGGTGACCGTGACGTGACCCGCATCATCGCCGGGACGGCCGGGGGGCGCATCCTGCGCACGCCGCCCGGACCCGGGACCCGTCCGACGAGCGACCGCGTCCGCGAGGCCGTGTTCTCGGCACTCGACGCACGGGACGCCGTCCGCGGCCGTCGGGTCCTCGACCTGTATGCCGGGTCCGGCGCCCTCGGTCTGGAGGCGGCGAGCCGCGGGGCGTCGTCGGTGGTCCTCGTGGAGTCGGACTCCCGTGCCGCCGCGGTGATCAGCCGCAATGCCGCGCAGCTGGGCCTCCCGGGCGTCGAGGTCGACCGGTCGGCGGTGCTCGCCGCGCTCGACCGTGAGCCGACCCCCCACGAGGCCGCCGACCTGGTGCTGGTCGACCCTCCCTACTCGCTGGGGGAGAGGGAGCTGGCCGAGGTCCTCGACCGGCTGGCGGCCGGGTGGCTCGCCCCGGGCGGGCTCCTCGTCGTCGAGCGCTCGACACGCAGCCCGGAGCCGGCCTGGCCGGCCGGCATCCGGAGGTCGGGCAAGCCGAGGAAGTACGGCGAGACCACCGTCTGGCTCGCCGAACGCGACTGAGCCGCGGCCGGCGGGCGGCCCGCGGACCACCGGGGGACCGCCGGGACCGTCGAACGTCGACAACAGCCGGCACACAGACCCTCGTGACGACCGGCACTCCACCACACTGGGCCGATGACCGACACCGAGATCCCACGACCCACGGACGGCGACGTCGTCGAGCGCATCCTCGAGGACCATCGGCTCTTCGAGGACCTCCTCCGGCAGTGCCGCCGCACGGACGTCGACCGAGCCTCCGCCCGAACCGCGCTGGCGGAGGTCCTCGTCGCCCACGCCGTCGCCGAGGAGGAGAAGGTCTACCCCGAGCTCCGCCGTAGCCGAGCCATCTCCGGCCACGAGGAGGAGCACAGCGAGGAGGAGCACGCCGAGATCAACGAGGCGCTGCTGGCGTTCCTGCAGGCGAAGGGCACCGACACCCAGAAGTACGAGGACACCCTCGAGGAGCTCGCCACGGCGGTCAACCACCACGCCGGCGAGGAGGAGACGACGATCCTCAACCCGGCCCGCGAGGAGGTCGGGGAGGAGCGCCGGGCCGAGCTCGGGGCCGTCTGGCTCTCGCGGCGCAACCAGCTGCTCGACGAGGGCTGCGCGTCGGAGGAGCAGGTGCAGGCCCTTCTCGACGAGGCCGAGGCGGAGGGGGTTATCGCCCCCGAGGGTGCGCGCGAGGAGGCGGACGCGGTCAAGGAGGAGGCCAGGAAGACCGCCGAGGAGATCGAGGAGAAGGCGAAGCAGGAGTCCGCCGGCTGAGGCGTGCCGCGGATACGCCTCGCGGCGGGCACGGAGTCGTCGCCAAGGAAGAGAACAGGGCCCGTCCAGCCGGTCGACGGGTCGTGGGTAGCGTGGTGCCGTGACCTCTCGCCCCCGTCGCGCTGTGTGCCCCGGTTCCTACGACCCCGTGACCCTGGGGCACCTCGACGTCCTGGAGCGGGCGGTGGCCCTCTACGACGAGGTGGTCGTCACCGTGCTGCACAACCCGGCGAAGGCCGGCACCTTCTCCGTCGAGGACCGGATCGGCTTCGTCGAGCGGGCGCTCGAGGCGCGAGGGATCGGTGACCGGGTACGGGTGCAGGCGTTCGGCGGCCGCCTCCTCGTCGAGGTGGCTCGCGAGCTGGGTGCCGACGCCATCGTCAAGGGCCTTCGAGGCACCACCGACTTCACGTACGAGCTGCCGATGGCTCTCATGAACCGTCACCTCACCGGCATCGAGACCGTCTTCCTTCCGGGCGACCCGGCACTCGAGCACGTCTCGAGCTCACTGGTGAAGGAGGTCGCCCGTCTCGGCGGCGACGTCACCGGCCTGGTTCCCGACGAGGTGCGCGACGCGCTCGTCGCCAGCCAGCGTGCCGACAGCTGACGCAGCGGCCCTCGAGGAGCGGACCACCCGCCCGCCGGAGGGGTCGGGCGCCGGCATCCGCCGCGAGCCCGGCGGCGAGGGACGGGGACGCTCCGCCGGAACGCGGTTCCGTCCGGACATCGAGGGCCTGCGTGCCATCGCCATCCTCACCGTCCTCGCCTACCACGCGGGGCTCCCGCTGCGCGGGGGCTTCGTCGGCGTCGACATCTTCTTCGTCATCTCGGGCTACCTCATCACCGGACTCCTCGTCGCCGAGCTGGAGGCCACCGGGACCATCTCGTGGCTGAGGTTCCTGGGTCGCCGGGTCCGCCGGCTCATTCCTGCCGCGGTGCTCGTGCTCGTCGTCACCGCCGCGGTGTCGTTCGTCGTCGTCCCCGGCCTGCGACGGCGGGACATCGCCCTCGACATCGCCGCGGCATCCACCTACGTCGTCAACTGGGTGTTCGCGCGCCGCGAGGTGGACTACCTCGCCTCCGACGTGAGCCCCTCCCCGGTGCAGCACTACTGGTCCCTGGCGGTCGAGGAGCAGTACTACGTCGTCTGGCCCCTGCTCCTCATCCTGCTGGCGCTCGTGGTGCGCCGACCCGGCCGCAGGTCCGTGGCCGGGGTGCTCGGTGCCCTCGTCGCGAGCTCGTTCGCGTGGTCCGTGTGGTCCTCGCACACCGACCCGCTCCCGGCGTTCTTCACCTCCACCACCCGGGTCTGGGAGCTCGGGGTCGGCGCTCTCCTCGCCGTCGCCCTCGCCGGTCGGCCCCGACCCCGCCGACCTGTGCCGGGCGCCGGACTGCTCGGCTGGGCGGCCGTGGCGGTGCTGCTCGCCGTGGCGGTGGCCCTTCCGCAGGACGTCGCGTGGCCGGGCGCCTGGGCGCTGCTGCCCACCCTGCCCACGGCCGTCCTCCTCTGGCTCGGATGGCAGCGCACCAGCGGCGGACCGCTTCGACTGCTGGGTTCACGCCCGATGGTCTGGTTCGGCGCACTGTCCTACTCGATCTACCTGTGGCACTGGCCGGTCATCGTCCTCGGTGAG
>JAQSWG010000081.1 GCA_029266735.1 Ornithinibacter sp. | reverse complement strand
CGGGATGACGGCCCTGCCGACGTTGCGGCTGCTCGCCTGGGACGTCATCGGCGGCTCGCTCTTCCGGATCGGCGAGGTCGGCCCGGTGCGCCCCGTCGAGGGAGGATTCACCGGCGCCTACTCCCTCTGAGGCGCAGCGCGGTCACGGATCGCGGCCGGTGGCCACCGGCCGCGACGGGTCCTCGATCCACTCGCTCCACGAGCCGACGTAGGGGATGGCGTCGATGCCGGCCACGTCGAGCGCCAGCACCATCTGCGCCGCCGTGACCCCCGACCCGCACACGGTCCCGACCGGGGTGTCGCGGTGGACGCCCACGGCGAACACCCGCCGGCAGATGTCCTCGGGCGACAGCAACGTGCCGTCCTCCGCGAGCAGGTCGGCCATCGGGAGGTTCACCGCTCCCGGGACGTGGCCGGAGACGTGGTCGATCGGCTCGTGCTCGCCGCGGTACCGCTCGGGGGTCCGCACGTCGAGGAGGATGCCGGCGCGTGCCATCTCGGCCGCACTCCGGGCGTCCAGGACGGGGACCGAACCGGGACGCACGGTGATCGAGCCGCGGGCCGGGTCCGGCGGCTCGGGCGTGACCGGCTGTCCCGCCCGTCGCCAGGCCGCGAGGCCGCCGTCGAGGACTCGCACCGAGGGGTGGCCGGCCCACCGCAGAACCCACCACGCCCGAGCCGCGCCGAGAGAGCTCTCCTGGTCGTACACGACGATGTCGTCCTCGTCGCTCAGCCCGCATGCGCGCAGGGCGGCCTCGAGAACCTCCGGGTCGGGAAGGGGGTGACGACCTCGCACCCCGGGCGTGCCGGCCAACGCCGTGTCCAGGTCGAGGTGCGGGGCGCCAGGGAGGTGTGCACCGGCATACAGCTCGGAGCCGGGCGTTCCGCGCAGGTTGTACTGCACATCGACCACCCGCACCTCCCCCCGCGCGAGGAGGGTGGCGAGGTCGTCGGCGGTGACGAGGGCGCTCATCGGCCCATCCAACCACCGGGTCGTGGACCCCCACGGGGACAATGGCCCCGTGGGAGAACCGGTACGTGTCGTCCTCGTCCACGGGTCCCAGGTGAGCGGGGCGCAGTGGTGGCGCTACTCGACCCTGTTGGGGCCCGACGTCGACCTCGTCTCGCCCGACCTGCCCGGCCACGGCGCGCGACGGGGCGAGATGTTCACCTGGGAAGGGGCCCTGCGGACCATCGGCTCGGCCGTCGAGGGTGGGGTGTCCGGCGTGCCGGTCATCCTCGTCGGCCACAGCCTGGGCGGCTACCTCGCGCTGGCCTACGCCGCCGAGCACCCCCACCGGTTGGCGGGGCTGGGGCTGCTCGGGGCGTGCGCGGTTCCCGCCGGTCCCGGCGCGGCGTTCTACCGCGCCCTCGCCCGGGCGGAGCGGCGCTTGGGCGTGGACCGCATGTCGCGTGCGCTGGACCGCCAGTTCGACTGGATGCTGCCCTCGGAGCTCGCCGCCGTGCTCAAGGAGGCGGGATACGGGTTCGATGCCGTCCCCGCCGCCTGGGCAGGGGTCATGGACTCGTGCCGGCCCGAGATGCTGGCCGAGGTCACCGCGCCCGTGCTGCTCCTCAACGGCCAGTTCGACCAGCTCCGCGTCAACGCTCGACGCTTCGCGAGGGCCGCCCGATCGGCACCATGGGTGCGGGTGGTCACGGTGCGGCGCGGGCTGCACGTCTTCCCGCTGACCCACCCGTACGAGACGACCGCGGCGCTCTGGGAGCTCGTCAGCTCGGCGCGGAGGCACGCGGCCGTACGGTGACGGCTCCCCCCACCGGTACCACGTGGGGGATGGCGTGGCTGCGTTCCGGAAGCACCTTGAGGAGCCGTCGCCCGGGGACGGTCGTCCAGTCGAGCCGGCCGGTCGGCCACCCGACGGGGTGAAGGGTGCCGTAGTGGATCGCGAGCACGTGGTGGGCGTCGGCCCGCGCCGCCGCCTCGGCGGCCTCGACGGGCCCCATGTGCCCCGGTGAGAGACGCGGGCCCCAGCCGCCGACCGGCAGCAGGGCCAGGTCCACGGGAGCGCCGGCGAGCTGCGGGAGCAGCGTCATGTCGGCGTGGAGGGAGGTGTCACCCGCGAACCACACCACCACCCCACCGCCGCGCAGGAGCATCCCGGTTGCGCCGTTGGGGCGGTGCGGCATCGGCCGGGCGTCGTGGTCGGCTCGGACGAGGAGCACCTCGACGCCCGCTCCGACCGCCCGCCACTCGTCGGCCGCGGCCGCCGCGGTGCCGAGCCCCTGGCGTTCCACCCAGGAGGTGTTAGCCGGGTGGGTGACGACCGGGACGTGGCCCAGACGGCGCAGCGACGGCAGGTCCGCGTGGTCATGGTGGAGGTGGGAGAGGAGGACCACGTCGACCTCGGGCACGAGCCGCTGCAGGGGGAGGTCTCGGCGCCTGCGCAGCACGCCGACTCTCCGCCGCAGCAGGGGGTCGGTGAGGATCCGGAGCCCACCCATCTCGAGGAGGACCGTCGAGTGGCCCAGCCACGTGGCACGGACGCCGTCGCCGTGCTGGGGGACGTCCACGGTCGGCATCGGGTCCACCGGACCACCGTAGGCCGTGCACGGCGGGTCACGAGCCGGTGGACAATGGTGGGCATCATGCGCTCTGCCACCCCGACCCGCGCCCCGACTCGGCCCGTCCTGCCTCCGCTGCGGATCGGGCGCCACGTCGTGCAGTCCCCGGTGGTCCTCGCGCCGATGGCCGGCATCACCAACCGTGCGTTCCGGCGGTTGTGCCGGGAGTACGGCACGGCGGGTCTCGACGCGGGCGGGGCGTCCGGTGCCACGAGCCTCTACGTCTCCGAGATGGTGACCTCCCGTGCCCTCGTGGAGCGCACCCCGGAGACCATGCGGCTGATCTCGCACGACCCCGACGAGCATCCGCGGTCGGTGCAGCTCTACTCGGTCGACCCGGTCACCGCGGGGCTCGCCGCACGGATGCTCGTCACCGAGGACCACGCCGACCACATCGACCTCAACTTCGGGTGCCCGGTGCCCAAGGTGACCCGCAAGGGCGGCGGCGCCGCGCTGCCGTGGAAGACCGACCTGTTCCGCGGGGTCGTCGCGGCCGTCGTCCGTGAGGCGGAGCCGTATGCCGTCCCGGTCACCGTGAAGATGCGCGTGGGGATCGACGCCGACCACGTGACCTACCTCGACGCGGGCCGCATCGCGGAGGCTGAGGGCGCCGCGGCGGTGGCGCTCCACGCGCGCACGGCGGCCCAGGCCTACTCGGGCGAAGCGGACTGGTCGGCGATCGCCCGGCTCAAGGAGGCGGTGACGTCGGTCCCCGTGCTGGGAAACGGGGACATCTGGTCGGCGGAGGACGCCCTCACCATGGTGGAGCGGACGGGGTGTGACGGAGTCGTGGTCGGCCGAGGGTGCCTCGGTCGCCCCTGGCTCTTCACCGACCTCGCCGCCGCCTTCGCCGGGTCGTCGGCACGTGTGCGCCCGTGCCTGCGTGAGGTGACCGCGACGCTCCGGCGGCACGCGGCATACCTCGTGGACCTCTACGACGGCGACGAGCTTCGGGGCTGCCGTGACATCCGCAAGCACATCGCCTGGTACCTCAAGGGCTTCCCCGCCGGGTCGACGGTCCGGAACCGCCTGGCGCTCGTGGACAGCCTCGCGGCGCTCGACGCACTGCTTGCGACGATGGACCTCGACGCTCCCTGGCCGGGGGACGCCGCCGAGGGCCCGAGAGGCCGAGCCGGCTCCCCGCGGGTCGTCGCCCTTCCCGAGCACTGGCTGCGCTCGCGAGAGCTCGACCGGGTGCAGCGGGCGCAGGTCGCGGAGGCCGAGCTCAGCGTCTCGGGCGGCTGACCCCCGGCTCGCCGGAGCAACTGTCGCGGGGTGTCGCTACGGTGAGGCCCATGGACGATCGCATCGGCACGCCGGGCGGGACACCCGACAAGCCGGCGCTGTTCTTCCAGGACGCCGAGGAGTTCGGGCGCTGGCTCGAGCTGCACCACGACACCGAGACCGAGCTGTGGATGGGGCTGTACCGGAAGGGCCACCCCGACGCCGGGCTGACCTGGGAGGCGGCCGTGCGCGAGGCGCTCTGCTGGGGGTGGATCGACAGCAAGGCGCAGGGCATCGACGAGCACACCCGTCGTCAGCGGTGGACCCCGCGCAAGCCGGGCAGCAACTGGTCGAGCGTCAACATCGCCGCCGTCGCCGAGCTGACCGCCGAGGGCCGGATGCGCCCACCGGGCCTTGCGGCCTTCGAGAGGCGCCGGGCCGACCGCTCGGGGATCTACGCCTACGAGACCCGTGAGCTCGAGCTCGACCCTCCGTATGCCGCCGCACTTGCCGCCGACCCCGCGGCCGCCGCGTTCTGGGCCGAGGCCACACCGTCCTACCGCAAGCTCGCGGTCAACTGGGTCATGAGCGCGAAGCAGCAGACGACGAGGGACGCCCGGGCGGCCCAGCTCGTCGCCGACAGCGCGGCGGGGCGGCTCATCCCCAGCCAGCGCTACGGCACGCCGGGGAGGTGGACGGAGCGCGCCGCCGCCGCCGCGGAGGCCGCCCGCCGCTGACACCTAGGGTTGCCCCGTGACGTACACCGAGCGCGACCGTGAGCGCTGGGTCGCCGAGGACCCCGCCCACAAGCGCGCCGACCGTGACGACTTCGCCCGGGACCGGGCCAGGCTCGTGCACTCCGCGAGCCTGCGCCGGCTGTCGGCGAAGACCCAGGTGGTCCAGCCAGGGAGCGACGACTTCGTCCGCAACCGGCTGACCCACTCGCTGGAGGTGGCGCAGATCGGACGAGAGTTCGGCGCCGCCCTGGGCTGCAGCGCCGACCTCGTCGACACGGCGTGCCTGGCCCACGACCTCGGTCACCCACCGTTCGGACACAACGGCGAGACCGCCCTGGACGCCGTCGCCACGGGCATCGGCGGCTTCGAGGGCAATGCCCAGACGCTGCGCCTCCTCACCCGCCTGGAGCCGAAGCGAGCCCATCCCGACGGGCGCCCGGCCGGACTCAACCTCACCCGCGCCAGCCTCGACGCCTCCACGAAGTACCCGTGGCGCCGCGGCCGCGCCCCGCAGCCGTCGGCGAAGTTCGGGGTCTACGACGACGACCTGGAGGTGTTCACCTGGTTCCGCGACGGCGTGCAGGAGGGTCGGCGCTCGGTCGAGGCCGAGGTCATGGACTGGTCGGACGACGTCGCCTACTCGGTCCACGACGTCGAGGACGCCATCGCCTCCGGCTGGTTGGACCCCAGGCGGCTGCGGGACCGGGGCGACGTCGACGCGGTGCTCGCCGTCGCGGGTGAGGTCTACGACCCGGACCTCACGGCGGACGAGCTCCGCGATGCCCTGGACCGGCTCCTCGCCACGGGTGCGGTGCCCGAGGCGTACGACGGCTCCCGACCGTCGTTGGCCGCCCTCAAGGACATGACCTCCCGCCTCATCGGTCGCTTCGTCGTCTCCGTCGAGCGCGCGACGCGCGAGCGCCACGGCCCGGGCGCCCTGACGCGCCACCGGGGTGAGCTCGTCGTGCCCCGAGCGGCGCGTGCGGAGTGCACCGTGCTCAAGGCCGTGGCTGCGCACTACGTCATGTATGCCGCGGAGCGCGTCGCGCTGCACGCGCGCCAGCGTGACGTGGTCACCGAGCTCGTCGCCGCCTACGAGGCCGACCCGGACCGGCTGGACCCCGACCTGCGCGGCGACTGGGAAGCGGCGAGCGGGGATGCGGCGGCGCTGCGGATCCTCGTCGACCAGGTGGCCTCCCTCACGGACGTCCGGGCGCTGGCCCTCCACCGGCGTTGGTGCCGCCCGGGGACGACCTAGACTCGCGGCATACTCCAGGAGGGTCAGTGGCGGGTCGGATCCGGGCCGAGGACATCACGGCGGTCAAGGAGCGCACGTCCATCGAGGACGTCGTGCGCGACCACGTGACCCTGCGGCCGGCTGGCGTCGGGTCCCTGAAGGGTCTGTGTCCGTTCCACGACGAGAAGACCCCCAGCTTCACGGTGCGACCCGCCGTCGGGAGCTACCACTGCTTCGGGTGCGGGGAGGGTGGTGACGTGCTCTCGTTCGTCCAGAAGGTCGAGCACCTGAGCTTCACGGAGTCGGTCGAGCGGCTCGCCGCCAAGCTGGGTCTCGAGCTCCGGTACGAAGACGGCACCGGCTCGGGTCGCGACGGGGGGACGTCTCTCGGCAAGCGGTCACGGCTCCTCGAGGCGCACCGCGTGGCACAGGAGTTCTACGCGTCGATCCTCCTCGACACGGCCAGCGCGGTGGCCCGGGCCGGCCGCGACTTCCTCCGGGACCGTGGTTTCGACGCGGCTGCCGCAGAACGCTTCGGAGTCGGCTTCGCCCCGGGTGACGGCGAGGCGCTCACCCGACACCTCCGCGAGCGGGGCTTCACCGAGGACGAGATGGTCACGGGCGGCCTGTCGGGACGGGGAAGCCGAGGGCTCTACGACCGGTTCCGCGGTCGCCTCGTCTGGCCGATCCGGGACACGACGGGGGACACGGTGGGCTTCGGCGCACGCCGCCTGTTCGACGACGACCCGATCGCCGCGAAGTACCTCAACACGGCCGAGACGCCGATCTACAAGAAGTCCCACGTCCTCTACGGCCTCGACGCTGCGAAGAGGTCGATCGCCACCGAGCGTCAGGCGGTGGTCGTCGAGGGTTACACCGACGTCATGGCGGCCCATCTGGCCGGGGTGGAGGGCGCGGTCGCGACCTGTGGCACGGCATTCGGCGTGGAGCACATCAAGATCCTCCGCCGGATCATGCGAGACGAGGCCGAGCTCGCGCCGGCACGGGTCGTGTTCACCTTCGACGGTGACGCGGCGGGGCAGAAGGCGGCGATGAAGGCGTTCGGCGAGGACCAGCGGTGGGCCGCGCAGTCCTTCGTCGCGGTCGCGCCGGACGGCATGGACCCGTGCGACCTGCGGATCGCCAAGGGGGATGCGGCGGTGCGAGCGCTCGTCGACGGGGCCGTCCCCATGTTCGAGTTCGCCGCCCGGACGACGATCCGGCGCTTCGACCTCGACACCGCCGAGGGCCGCGTCGAGGCGATGAAGGCGGTGGCGCCCATCATCGGCTCGATCCGGGACACGAGCATGCGCCCGGAGTACACGCGAACCGTCTCCGGCTGGCTCGGCATCGAGGTCGAGCAGATGGCGGCGGAGGTTCGCAAGGCCGGCCGGGTGCGGCGCGACGACACCCACGACCCCACCCGTCGGCCGGCCAGCACCGACGAGGTGCCGGAGCCTGCACCCGGTGAGGCCGCGGCATCCCTGCCGGTGCCGGACCTGCGCGACCCCGTCGTCTTCACCGAGCGCCAGCTGCTCCAGGCGCTCGTCCAGTACCCGCAGCAGTTCGACGACGCGACGGTCCATTCGCTCGAGCCCCACGCCTTCGTCGCGCCGGCCCACCGCGCGGTGCTCGACGGCATCCGGATCGCCGCGCCCACCCACCGTCGCGGATCCACTGCCGCCTGGGTCGCCGCGGTCACCGACGCTGCGCCGCTGGCCGTCCGCGGGCTCGTGGCCGAGCTCTCCGTCGCCTCACTTCCGACGCGCTTCGATCCTTCGACCGGGCTGCCGCCGCAGCGCTACCTCGAGGCGCTCGTCGGCGGGGTGCGTGACGCGCACCTCGGGCGGCAGATCGCCGACGCCATGGCGACGGTCCGCCGCGCCCAGAACGACCCGGACACCGACCCAGCCGACCTGCGGGAGCGCACGATGGCCCTGCACCGCCTCGAGATCGAGCGCGTGCGCCTCCGCGAGGGACTGTCCTCATGAGGCTCCACTGGACCGGACTGCGCCGACCCCCCGTCCCGCGCGACGTCACCGCCGCCATCGGGCCCCAGGCGGGGGAGCGGCTCCTGGCCTGGGCGGTCGAGCCCGGCACCAGGACGACGGTCGTCGCCGGGCGTCATCGGCTGTATGCCGTGACCACCGGTGACGGGGCACCGCACGTCGCGCTGTCCCGGCCGTGGCACCTCGTCGACGCCGGCACCTGGAGCGGTGACGAGGCGGTCCTGCGCATCACCTGGGTCGATGGCGAGCGCCCGGCCCAGTTCGTCCTGGACCAGCCCGGGATGTTGCCCGAGACACTTCGGGAGCGTGTCCAGGCGTCGGTGGTGCTTGCCGAAGCCGTGGACCTCGGGCAGCGCCGCACGGCCCGCGTCGTGGTCCGCAAGGACCTCGCCACCGGTGCGTTGACCAGCCAGGCGGTGCTGGGGCCGGGCGTCCGCAGCACCGATCCGGGAGTTGCCGAGCAGGTCCGTTCAGGGCTTGCCAGGGTGCGCGAGCAGGTCGGCCTGTCCTGAGCGCTGACGGCTTTTCGTGGCAGGCGCCCGCTTTGCTATCGTTGCCGGGCGCTGCCGCGGCGGTCCGTGGCGGCCTTTCCCCTGTAGCTCAACTGGCAGAGCATTCGGCTGTTAACCGAAGGGTTGTTGGTTCGAGTCCAACCGGGGGAGCAAAACCCGCAGGTCAGAGGCCCTGTCGCCATGATGGTGACAGGGCCTCTGGTGTGCCGGGTGGCAGTTATGGGGGCAGTTGGGGCGATCTCCGGGTGCTCCGCCGCGCCCTCACGCGGTGTCGGTGGACCTGCCCTGAAGGGCAACCCCGACGACCCCCAAGGCGTCCGCTTTTGCCTGCTGCGCCACATGCCCGTAGATGTCGGCGGTGATCGCTGTCGTCGCGTGCCCCAGCACCTCCGAGGCGGTCCGCACCGACACCGCACCGTCGACCAGCATCATGGAGGCGACCGAGTGCCGGATGATATGGAACCGGGCCGGGACGGTCCGCAGCCCTGCCCTCTTCAGCGCCCGCGCGTAGGCCCGTGAGGCGTTGCGCTGGTCGAGTTAGGTAGCGATTGGTCCCCAAGGGGCGGGGACCCAGCCTGAGCGTGCTTGGCCACTTCCTGCAGGACGAGACACCGGTAGTAGAACCGCCTCTAGCGGTTGCACGGGGAGTTCGGCACCCGACGGGCCGCCCTCAACAACGGCTGAAGTCCACCCCGGCACCCACGCATCCCCCGACTCGCTCATGGGACGAAGGTAGCCACCATGGTGGACATGGGGCATTGGTACCCAGTGCGCCGCGCGGACAGTGTTTGGTAGGTGCGCACCTACGCGGTCATGGGGTAATGGGCGCAATGAGGCTGGTCCCGGGGACCTGCGCCCGCATGACTTTCCCTGGCCGGGAGTCGCCGCGGGCCAGGCTGTTGGTGCCCAAACCCGCACACCGCCGCTCAGGGTCGGCGGCGGGCTGTGCGCCGTTTAGAACGCTCGGCGTCGCTGCCACGTAAACCAGTAGACAAAGCCGCCGGCTGGGAGGAGGCTCCGAGAAGCGCCGTGGACCTCGTGGCGTGGCTGTTCCCGCCCAACGAAAGGTCCACCTCATGATGATTCCGCGCCTAGCAGCCGTGTTCGCGCTGGCTGCCTGCCCAGTGCTTGTCGGAGCCAGCGCCTCGGCAAGCCCGCCTGACCACTTCGTGGAGTCGTTCAAGGAAGACGTTGACTTCACCTTCGACTGCAGCAAGGTCGGGGACTTCGACTTCGAGGTGCATGTGGTCGGTACCTACTCCCAGCGCTTCACCGTCTTCTTCGACGCCGACGGCAACGTAACTCGTTTCAACGAGTACGTCTCCGCCCCACACGATGTACTCACCAACACCACCAGCGGCGAGTCCATCGTCGTCCGCGGCCACTTCGTACAGGTGATGACCCGCATCGCTGGGACGGATGAGTTCGACCGCACGATCACGGGCTTCCGGTACATGGTCAACGAGGAGCGCGGGGCCGGGGTGACGATTCAAGAGGTCGGCCGGATCGTCTACGACAACCTCGACGAAACGTCATGGCACGACCTCGCAGGGAAGCACGACCTCGCAAACCCGATGCTGGTCGAGCCGACGCTCTGCGCCGCACTCGCCTGATCCGCGGTACACCCACGGAACCTTCATGTACTACGTGAGGGCGATTTGGGCCGACGGGACGCGAGCCCTGGAGTCAGGTGGCTGTTCGGGTGGCAGTTTTGGTGGCGGTTTGGGGAAGCCCGACGGACCTCCGCAGACGTAAGCCCGCAGGTGAGAGACTTGCAGGAACCACGATGGACCTGCGGCCGGAAGCCGAAGGGTTGTTGGTTCGAGTCCAACCGGGGGAGCCAGAAGGGCCCCTGACCTCGTCGTTCGAGGTCCGGGGTCCTTTCGGTTCGCTGGCCGTTAGCCGTTCCGTTCCCCATGCCCGCCTGCCCAGCGTCTCTTGGCTCTCACAGGAACTTCGCACGACGGTGTACCTGCCAGCAGCCCGAGCCGCACGGCCTGTTGGCGCTGCTGCTGCTGCACGACGCGCGCCGTGACCCTCGCACCCGCGACGGCGAGCTGGTGCTGCTCGCCGACCAGGACGGTCACTGCGGGATGCCGCCCAGCACACCAAGGCGAGCACCCTCCGGGGTGCCATCACAGTTCGGGACCTTGGACCCTGTCCGCGACTCGTGGCCGGCACGGAAGATGGTTGATCGATGAGCAGGGGCACGGCGACGTGTCGAAGGACAAGGGGACATCATGCAATCGATCAAGGACGCAGCAGCCGACTTCCTGAGCCACAAACGGGTCGCCGTGACTGGCGTGTCACGCAACGCGGGGGCGCACGGCAGCAATGCCGTCTACCAGCGGCTGCGCCAGCGCGGGTACGAGGTCTTCCCGGTCAACCCGAATGCGGAACAGGTCGAGGGACACACCGCCTACCCGAACCTCAAGTCCATCCCGGGCGGTGTGGAGGCGGTCGTCATCGGCACTCGCCCCGAGCATGCGCAGGCGACGGTGGAGGAGTGCGCAGAACTGGGGATCAGGCAGGTGTGGATGCACCGTGGCCCTGGTGGCGGCAGCGTCTCCGGGGACGCCACGAAGTGGGGTCGCGCGCACGGGATGACGGTCATCGACGGCGGGTGCCCGCTGATGTTCGAGCCGACCTCGGACCCAGGCCACAAGGTCGGCCAACGGCCGGCGGAGATGTCGCGGGTGCCGGTTCCGGATCTGTGCTGTCTCTGGGCGGAGACCGAGAGCACCCCGATGCACATCGCACTGGTGGGCACGCTCGACTCGGCCGGGCTGCTCGATGACCGTGGGGAGGTGGATCTCCGCCTGATCCGCTCCTCCATCGCCGCCCACCTGGCCCAGGCGCCTATGTTGCGCCGGGTGCTCAAACGAACCCGGCCGGGGCAGGGGCGGCCGCTGTGGATCGACGCCAGCGACTTCGACATCGACCGGCACGTCGTGCTGGCGCAACCCGGACAACCCTTCGCCGACGAGCGGGACTTCCTGGACTGGTGCGCTCAGGAGACGGTGCGGCCGTTGGACAGGTCGAAGCCGCTGTGGCGGATCAGCATCGTCCCGCGGGTCCCGGGCCAGCGGGTCGGGTTCCTCGTCGTCGTCCATCACGTGGTGGCCGACGGCCTGCGCGGGGTCGCCATGATCGCCGGCCTGCTCGACCCCGATCCCGCCGGCAACGTGGTCTCGGATCCGTGGCAACCAGCGCCCCCGCCGACCGGCACCGAGCTGGTGATCGACAACCTGCGAGCTCGCGCTGGCGCCGTGCGGTCGATCGGGCCGGGGCGGCTGCGCCGACGACTGGTCGCTCTGCGTGGGCTACGGCAGGAGATGCGCAGCTACACACCCACGACGGTGCTGACGGGCGACATCGGATTCGGACGCCGGCTGGCGGTGATCCGCGAACCGCTCGACAACGTCCGGGCGGCCGCGCACCGCATCGGCTGCACCATCAACGACCTTCTGCTGGCGGCGGTGACCGAAGGACTTCGGCAGATGCCCTCAGTCTGGGAGGACGGCAAGGAGGCCATGACGCTGCGCGCCACGGTCCCGGTCGGGGAGACCAACGGCCACCAGGCCGGGATGATCGCCGTCGCGCTTCCGGTGGGGATCACCGACCCGTCGGAACGGCTGCGGCTGATCGAAGGGGAAACGTCGCGCCTCAAGCAGACGCCCACCGGGGGCGTCGCAGGCATCGTGTCGATGCCTGCAGGCCTGGCGCGACTGGGGGTGCTGTGGGCCCGGCACGCCGCGGCCACACACATCAACCTCTACGTGACGAACGTCCCCGGTCCGCCGTTCCCGCTCTACCTCGCCGGGGCACCACTGCGTGACGTGGTGCCACTGGCGCCGCTCGTTGCCGGCGTGCGGCTGAGCGTGACCGCCCTGTCGTACAGCGGAACACTGGCTGTCGCCCTGCTCGCCGACGAGGCGGTCACCGACTTCGCCGACTTCGCGGCAGGGGTCCGGTCGGCACTCAGCTCCTATGGCTGTCCTGAAAGCGGTGTGGCGCAACGCTCCGCCGACCGGCGGGCCGACTCACGGAGGGGAGGGTGAGTCTTGCCTTTCCTGTTCTTCTACCTCATGAACGACGAGCCCGATCGGGTGGCGGAGGTGGCTCCGCGGCACGCGGGGTACTGGCGGGAGATCGCTCCACCCGGATATCTCGGCGGGCCTTTCGCAGACCGGTCCGGAGGCCTGATCACCTTCGAGGCGGACACTGCTCACAAAGCGGACCGGCTCGTGCAGGCTGACCCGTTCCTCCACGAGAAGCTGGTAAGCCGCTGGTGGCTGAAGGAATGGCAACCCGCGCCCGCCGACGCGACCGCGTCCCCGGAAGGCCGGCCATGAGCGCCACCGCAAACGCCATCGCAAACCGCCGGCCTCTGCGCGGCCGCACAGCGCTGATCACGGGCGCCACCGCCGGGATTGGATACGAGACCGCCCGTGCCCTGGCCTGCTCGGGTGCTCGGGTGCTCGTCACTGGCCGGGACCCTGCCAACGGTGAGCGGGCAACCGCGACCCTTGCTCGGGATTGCGGAGCCGACTCGGCAGCGTTCCTGCGTGCCGACCACGGCACCGTCGGCGGAAACCAGGACCTCGCCGATCGGGTGCGGGCCACCGTTGCGCGACTCGACGTGCTGGTCAACAACGTGGGTGGCCTGTATTCGCATCGGCAGGAGACGGCCGACGGTTACGAGGCGACACTCGCGATGAACTTCGTCGGCCCCTACACGCTCACGGCTGAACTGCTCCCGTTGCTCACCGAAGGTGGACCGTCTCGCTGTGTCAACGTGGTCTCTGCCGGATTCAAGATGTGGAAGACCGATCCGTTCACCGACCTGCACTCCACCGACCAGTTCGTCAGCGGCGACGCCTACGCGCACACGAAACTGCTCAACGTGCTGGCCAGCTTGGCGTGGGCGCGGCGACTGGCCCCCGATAACGTGACGGTGAACCTCGTCCACCCGGGCATGTCCTGGACCCCGATGACCGCGTCGATGACAGCGCAGACCATCCCCTCGATGCGACTGATCTGGCCGGTGCTGCGGTTCTGGCAGCGCCACGCGTCACCTGTCAAGGCCGGGCGGCGTGTCGCGTTCGTCGCATCGTCATCGGACACCGCCGCGTACACCGGCCGGTACATCGAGGGCCGCGCCGCGCCGAACCGGCTGTCGGAGCGGGAACTGGACTTGGACAACCAGGACCTCGCGTGGACCCTGGGCGAAGAACTCATGACGACCGCCCCCACCCACCACGATCGGCAAACCCCTGGCAGGAAGGTGTCGCCTCGATGAGGATCACCTACGGTGCAGAGCTTCCGCTTCCTGCCGAAGAGGCGTTCGCATTCGTGGCAGACCCGCTCAACTGGCCCCTGTTCTTCCCCGGCCGGCTAGCCGCCGCGAAGGACGACGACTGGGGCCGCGTCGGCGGCCATGCTCGGCTCACCAGCATCATCCTCGGCCGACCGATGACCATGGACGTCGAGCTCACCGAGTGGGACCCACCCAACGCGTTCCGGTACACGGTCTCCCGGGAGGGCGGACCCGCCAACGACGACAACCGCAGGACCTTCCAACCCGTGCCGCAAGGCACGCGGCTCATCGGCACCACCGAAATCCCGACACGACCAGGGCCTGCCGGGCTGGTCGACCGGCTGCAGATGGCCCTCGTGCGCCGCCTCTTCGTGACAGCGATGACCCGGCTTCCCAGAGCAGCAGCCACTGGCACGGCCGCGCGACGTCGTGTTGCTCGCCGGACTGGTGGTGATACGACGGTGCGGGCCGTTGACGAGGAACAGCCTGACAGCCACAGGGGCTCGCGCCTGCTCGACGATCCGTTGCGGGTCAGTGGAGGCTGAAGGGTGGGTAGGAGTCGGTGAGGAGTAGGAATGCGTAAGCCTGCACGCGCAGCGCCCAGCGGCCGACCCCGACGACGTAGTCGAACAGTCCTCGCGGGTAGCGACCGGTGAACAGGATCGCGAACCACGCGATCACCACTGCCACCACGGCACCTACTCCGAGGAACAAGAGCACGATGTAGTGCGGCAGGGCGAGGAGCCACTTGACCAGCGGTAGCCAGCGGTTGAGGTCTTCGCGCGCGTCGGGGTAGTCCAGGTCGAGGTGGACGGACTGCTCGTCCTCGGTCGAGGGGTACCGGTCGGTGAGCAACGCGAGATAGGCGCCGACGCGCGACCCGAAGCGGTTGAACTGAAGAACGAAGTCGAACCACCAGCGCGGGTAGCGCTGTCGGAAGACGATCATCAGGGCCGTGGCGGCGAACAGCCCGCCGGCGATGCCGCCCCCGGTGGTCGTCGTCTTCTCGACCACCTCTCCCGACCTGTAGATGACCGTGGTCGATGTCGCGGCGGCACTCACCAGGGAGATCACGATGGCGATGGGGATGATGAGGAACACCCGGAAGGCCGTGGTGACCCGGTCCAGCTGCTCGGGGTAGTCGATCTCGAGGCGAGCGGCGTACGTCTGTTGTGGCGTAACCATGAGGACCCCTTTCTGTCCGTTTCATGCCTACTCCCCGATCCGCGGCCGCGCCAGTCGACACCATCGGTGACGGCGTGGGTCCGATCACACGCGCGGCACGTGGGTCTGACGACGCCGAGGGCGATAGCCATGACTCCGGCTTGGAGGCTGGGCCGTCGCATGGGAGTGACGCTGGCGGACGAGCCCTGGCGGACGCAGACGGTATGCCCCCTGGGGGCCCACCTCATCACCTCGTGGGCGGCGCACGTTCAGGAGCACATGCTCCGCGCCTGATCTCAGGTGGAGCCGCAGCCCAGGTCCGAAAGCCAAGGGTGCCAATGTTCGCCGTTCGAAAGACCGCGCCGGGCGGGGTGAGCCAGTCGACGGCAGTTGCGAAGAGCCCGCTACGTGCGACCCCTCGGGGCCTGCCATCCTTGGCGGGTGTTCCGCAGCCGCCTTGGCGAAGCCGCACCGCCTCGACCGGTGTTCCGGCACCCGGCCCAGGTTGTGGTCACGGCCTTCTTCAGCGCCGGTGTGGTCGGCAGCCTGCTGCTCCTGCTGCCCGTGTCGCGGGCAGGTGAGGGAAGCGCGCCCTTGGTCACTGCGATCTTCACGGCGACGAGCGCGGTGTGCGTCACCGGGCTGACCACGGTCGACACGGCGACCTACTGGAGTCCCACCGGCCAGGCGGTCATCCTCGCCCTCATCCAGGTCGGCGGGTTCGGGATCATGACCTTGGCCTCACTCATCGGGCTCTTCCTCGCCCGACGGATGGGACTGCGCACGCGGCTCACCGCCGCTGCGGAGACCAAGAGCATCGGCCTTGGGGACGTGCGACGGGTGCTGCGCGGCGTCTTCCTTGTCACCGTGGTCATGGAGACCGCGGTGGCGGTGCTCCTGATCCTGCGCTTCCGGTCCGCCTACGACGACACGTGGGGCACCGCCGTGTGGCACGGGGTCTTCCACGCCGTGTCAGCCTTCAACAACGCCGGGTTCGCCCTCTACAGCGACAACCTCATGGGGTTCCTCACCGACGCGTGGATCCTGCTGCCGATCTCGGTCGCGGTGGTCGTCGGCGGGGTGGGCTTCCCGGTCATTGTCGAGGTGCTGCGGAGCCGGCGGTCGCGGACGTGGAGCCTGCACACCCGGCTCACCCTGCTCATGACGACGGTCCTGCTCGTCGGCGGTACCGGCTTCATCACCCTGACAGAGTGGGCCAACGACGGGACGGTGGGAGCCCTGGCACCGGCGGAGAAGCTGCTCGCGGGGTGGTTCCACGCGGTGCAGCCCCGCACCGCAGGCTTCAACGCGTGGGACTACGGGGCCGTCACCGACGAGACGTTGCTGGGCACGATCATGCTGATGTTCGTTGGCGGCGGGTCGGCAGGCACCGCGGGTGGCCTGAAAGTGACGACGTTCATCGTCCTGTTCTTCGTCATCGTCGCTGAGGTCCGCGGTGAGGAGGACGTCGTTGCCTTCGACCGGCGCATCGACCACCGCGTCGTGCGGCAGGCCACCACGGTGGCCCTGCTTGGCGTGGCCGCGGTCGTCGGGGGGACGATGGTCCTCACCGAGCTCACCGACCTGCCCTTCCGGGAC
>JAQSWG010000080.1 GCA_029266735.1 Ornithinibacter sp. | reverse complement strand
GCGGGTCGCGGATCACGGCATACCCCTGGGACGGGTCGTCCCAGCCGGCGAGCGCGACGACGGCGGCGGTGCCGAACACGGCGAACTCGGTCTCCGTCGTCGGCAGGATCCGCTGCACCTCGCCGACCTCGGCCCACCCCGACATCCAGCGCTGCCCCTGCGGGGAGGACAACGCGCTCGCGGGGTAGATCGCCCACTGGTCGTCGCCCCGGCGGATCCGGTCCTCGTTCGCCCGCATGGTGGCCTCGTCGAGAGCAGGACCCTCGACGACCGTGAGCACGTAGTTGCGCAGGAGGCCGGTGCTCTCCACGAGCAGCCGGCTCACGACGGCGGGCGCGAGGGCGTCGGCGATCGGCTCGAGCATCAGCTCGTGGGCGCCGAGCGCCCGGCTCGTGAGCCTGGCCAGGAGCTCGCGCGAGGCGTCGAGGTCGCGACGTCGCTCGTCGATGCGGCTCAGCTCACGCCTCAGGTGCTCCTCGAGCACGAGGAGCGCACCACCGTCGAATGCCGCCGGCTCGCCCACCGCGCTCACCTCCGGTGCTCGTTCGCTGGCCGATTGCTGCCACTGGCAGCCAAGTGTCGCACTGCCCTCCGCAGGCGATGCACGATGATGAGGCACAGCCGAGGTTCCAGGGGGACCAGGCGGTGAGCGTCTCTTGGCGAGAGGGAGACGCCCACAGGTCTCGGTCTCGGGGGCGGCTGGCAGCGAGGGGCCCGGGCGCAGCCGCCCCGGGCCCCTCGCCCCGCGCGCGGGGGGGCGGGGAGGCGCGTCAGAGACCCAGCTCGCGGGCTCCGGTCGCGCTCGACGCACGAAGGAACTCCGCGCAGCGGTGGCGCTCCTCCTCCTCGCCGATCTCCCCGGCCGCTCGGGACAGGGCCGCCAGCGCACGGAGGAAGCCGCGGTTACCCGCATGCTCCCACGGGATCGGCCCCTGACCTCGCCACCCGGAGCGGCGCAGCGCGTCAAGCCCCCGGTGGTAGCCGGTGCGGGCGTAGGCGTATGCAGTGACGGCCTGGCCGTCGGAGAGCGAATCCTCGGCGAGCACCGCCCATGCGAGCGACGACGCCGGGTGGGCCGCGGCCACGGCGTCCGCTGCCACACCGTCCGCGAGCGGGCCGGCAGCCGGGTCGTCGGGGAGATGGGTCGGTGGGATGCCGAGGAGGTCGGAGCTCACCGGGTGCCTCTCGCGTCCCTGCGGCGCTCGCTCGAGGGGCTCACGCCTGGTGCGTGCCGGCGGAGCGCAGGTTCTCGCACGCCTCGACGACCCGTGCGGCCATCGCCGCCTCGGCCTCCTTGCCCCAGGCCCGTGGGTCGTACTGCTTCTTGTTGCCCACCTCGCCGTCGATCTTCAGCACCCCGTCGTAGTGGCGCAGCATCCAGTCGACCACCGGGCGGGTGAAGGCGTACTGGGTGTCGGTGTCGACGTTCATCTTGACGACCCCGTAGTCGACCGCCGCGGCGATCTCCTCGGGCAACGAGCCCGAGCCACCGTGGAAGACGAGGTAGAACGGCTTGTCGTCGGTGGTGTCGAGCTCCTGGTGGACCGCGTCCTGGGCCGCCTTGAGGATCTCCGGGCGGAGCTTGACGTTCCCCGGCTTGTAGACGCCGTGGACGTTGCCGAAGGTGAGGGCCGTCATGTAGGAGCCCTTCTCCCCGGTGCCCAGGGCCCGGGCGGTGGCGATGGCGTCCTCGGGGGTGGAGTAGAGCTTGTCGTCGATCTTGCCCTCGACGCCGTCCTCCTCGCCGCCGACGACGCCGATCTCGACCTCGAGGATGATCCGGGCCGCCTGGCAGAGCTCGAGGAGCTCCTGGGCGATCTGGAGGTTCTCCTCCAGCGGCACGGCCGAGCCGTCCCACATGTGGCTCTGGAAGACCGGGAGCCCACCGGCCTGCACCCTCTCGGTGGACGCGGCGATGAGCGGACGCACGAAGCCGTCGAGCTTGTCCTTGGGGCAGTGGTCGGTGTGGAGCGCGATGTCGACCGGGTAGTTCTTCGCGACCTCCGAGGCGTAGGCGGCGAGGGCCAGCGAGCCGGTCACCATGTCCTTGATCGTGGACCCGGAGGCGTACTCGGCCCCACCCGTCGAGATCTGGATGATGCCGTCGGACCCGGCCTCGGCAAAGCCACGGATGGCGGCCGTCACGGTCTGGCTCGAGGTGACGTTGATGGCGGGGTACGCGAACGAGCCGTCCTTGGCCCGGTCCAGCATGTCGGCGTAGACCTCGGGTGTGGCGATGGGCACGGTGATCTCCTCGGCGGGCTGGTGGTGTGCCGTACGCCCCGATCCTTCCACGGATGGCGCGACCGGAACACGGGGTGTCCGCTACCCCACGTCACCGCTCACAGCCGGCTCGAGGATCCACGGTCGGGTGGCACAGACGGCGTGCATCCCGAGAGCACCGAGGATCGGTCGGGACGCCGCAGTGGTGTCGACCCTGGCGTAGGGGACGCCCTGCTCGACGGCTGCCCGTGCCCGGTGGCTGACGAGCGCGCGGTAGAGGCCGCGACGCCGCCACTCCGGCAGCGTCGACCCGCCCCACAACCCGCAGAACGAGCTGCCCTCGGTGAGGCGCAGCACGGCATACGACAGCACGGCGCCGCTGGCCGAGTCCTCGACCACGGTCGCCGTCATGAGGTCGGGACGGGCGCGCTGCTCGGCGCGGAGGCTGTCGTTGACCCACGACGAGTCCGTCCCCCAGACGAGGTCGGCCATGGTGCGCACGCGGTCCCAGTCGTCGTCGCTCTCGATGTCGCGCAGCCGCACGCCGCCCGGAAGCGCCACGTCGTGCACGAGGTCGGCGCACCGGCCGAGGAGCATGACCTCCTCGTCCTCGGGGACGAACCCGGCGCGCCCGAGCCTCGAGGAGAGGTCGGCCGGCTCGTCGTAGTCGTAGGTCTTCCACTCCACCCGCTGCCCCCGCCGTCCGAAGAACTCGACCTGTCGGGCAACCCAGTGGTCAGGGTCGTCGTCCAGCCCCTCCGGGCACTCGACCATGGCGCCGTGCTCCGCGGGGTTCGGCGGATAGGTGCGGTGCACGGGTCCGTCACGGTCGACGACGAAGCCCGGGGCGGCGTCGCGGTCGGCGAGGCGCACCTCCGTGTGGAATCGGGCCAGCAGGTCCCCTGGGGTCATGGGCCCATTCCAGGGCATAGCGCGTCGTCTCGCACCGGGTTTGCGGCCGTGACCCTGACCGTCGGTGGACCGCCTGGAGCGGGGATCGACCCGGCATCGCCCGGCCGACGGCGTCCCGACCTGCGTTCGGGTACTCATGTGCGTGGGCGGCCCGGCGGACACGCTCCGTGCTCGTCACCGTCCTCGCGTGCGGTGGGCTCGGGTTCATGGCAGGGCAGGGCATCGCCTCCGACCACGGGGTCCACTGGTGGTGGCCGCTGCTCACCCTCGCGGCCGTCGGCCTGATCGCGCTCCCACGTCCGGCGAGGACCCTGCTACCGCCTAGTCGACGGACTGTCCGAACACGTGGCGCCGGACCCAGGCGTGCATCGCGATGGCCGCCGCGGCTCCGGCGTTGATCGACCGGGTCGACCCGAACTGCTCGACGTGGAGCACGACGTGGCACACCTCGAGCATCTCCGGGGTCAGTCCCGGACCCTCCTGCCCGAGGACGAGCACGCACTCCCTCGGCAGGTCGTACGTCTCGATGGGGATGGACCCAGCGACGTTGTCGATGCCGACGAGAGGTATGCCGCTGCCCCCACCTCCCGCCGTCGCCGCCCAGGCCGCCAGGTCCGCGGCATTCCGGTGGTGGTGCTCGTGCTGGTACCGGTCGGTGACCATGGCCCCACGGCGGTTCCAGCGGCGCCGCCCCACGACGTGGAACGCCGCGGCGTTGAACGCGTTCGCGGTGCGCACCACGGAGCCGATGTTGAAGTCGTGACCCCAGTTCTCGATGGCCACGTGGAAGGGATGCCGACGGGCGTCGAGGTCGGCGACGACGGCATCCCGGTGCCAGTACCGGTACCGGTCGGCGACGTTGCGGCGGTCACCGTCCCGCAGCAGGGCAGGGTCCCAGTGCGCGCCGTCCGGCCATGGGCCCTCCCACGGCCCGACACCCACCTCCCGCTGCTCCTCCACGGCCCGAGGCTACGGTCACCGCGGCCTCCGTCCTCGGCTCGGGTCCGGGCGGGCGGGCTCCCGTCATACCCTTGGGCGCGTGATGCCCTCCCTCGGCCCGGACTGGATGGACCCGCAGTGGCTCCTCGACCGCTTCGGCTCCCAGTTCTTCTGGGTGGGCGTCGCGATCGTCTTCATCGAGTGCGGACTCCTCTTCCCGATCCTCCCCGGGGACTCGCTGCTCTTCGCGATCGGGCTGTTCATCGCCCGCGGTGACATCGACGTCAACATCGTCCTCGCCTGCGTCGTCCTCAGCCTGGCGGCGTTCCTCGGCAACGTCACCGGCTACGAGATCGGCCGGTTCATCGGAGCCCCGCTCTACGAGCGCAACGGCCGGTTCATCAACAAGAGGTACTTCGACCAGACCCACGACTTCTTCGAGAAGCACGGGGCGAAGGCCCTGGTCATCGGCCGCTTCGTGCCCATCGTGAGGACGTTCATCACCGTGGTCGCGGGCGTCAGCCGGATGGACCGCCGGCACTTCCTCGTGTGGAGCGGCGTGGGCGCCGTGCTCTGGGCGACGGGCATCACACTGCTCGGCTACTTCCTCGGCGGCGTCGAGTTCATCCATGACAACCTCGAGGCCGCGGTGCTGGTCATCGTCGGGTTCTCGCTGCTGCCGATGGTCGTCGAGTTCGTGCGCCACCGCAGCGCAACGAAGACGGCGATCCAGGAGATCGACGAGGTCGTCGACGACGTTCGCGACGGCACCCTCTGACGGTGTTCGGCCTCGCCGTGGCGTGCGTCTCACTGCCGGGGGAGTTCGAGGAACCCAGCGGCGTATGCCGCGGTCACGGCTGCCGTACGGTCCGTCACCCCCAGCTTGGCGAAGGCGCGGATCAGGTGCGTCTTCACGGTCGCCTCGCCGATGAACAGCTCCCGCCCGACGTCGGCGTTGGACAGTCCACGGGCGACGAGGCGCAGGACGTCGAGCTCGCGGGCCGTGAGCTCGGGTCGGGTCGGAGCACGCAGCCGATCCGCCAGGCGGGCTGCGACCGGTGGTGCAAGCACCGTCTCACCCCGCGCGGCGCGTCGGATGGCGTCGGCCAGCACGCCGGTCGGGGCGTCCTTGAGGAGGTAGCCGCGTGCCCCCGCCTCCACGGCCCGGACGATATCGGCATCCGTGTCGTAGGTCGTGAGGACGAGCACGTGAGGGGCACCGGCCGAGCCCACGATCCGCGCGGTGGCCTCCGCGCCGTCCATGACCGGCATACGGAGGTCCATGAGCACGACGTCCGGCGCCAGCCGAGGGACCAGCGCGACGGCCTCGGCACCGTTGGCAGCCTCCCCCACGACCTCGAAGTCCGCTTCCTCGCCCAGGACCGCGACCATCCCCGCCCGCACGACCGGGTGGTCGTCGACGACGAGCAACCGGATCATCGCGGGACCTGCAGTCGCAGCGTCGTCCCGGTCCCCGGCCCGCTCACCAGCTCCACGGCACCCCCGACCTCTGCTGCCCGGGCGCGGACGCCGTCGAGCCCGAAGCCCGAGCGCCCCCCGCCGACGTCGAAGCCCCGACCGTCGTCGCACACGGTGAGGACGACGCGGTCCACTCCTTCGTAGGCCAAGGTGAGGTCGACCCGAGTCGCCGAGGCGTGGCGCCGGACGTTCGAGACGGCCTCCTGCGCCGTGCGGAAGATGACGATCTCCGCCGACCCACCCAGGGGCACGGGCTCCCCCGCCACGTGCACGTCGGCCCGCAGCCCGTTCTCGCTGCTCACCGCTGCCCCGAGCCGCTGGAGGGCCTCGACGAGCGTGCGTGACTGGAGGTGGCCCGGAGTGAGCTCGGCGACGATGAACCGGGCCTCGTCGAGGTTGTCGGCAGCGGTGCGCTCGATGAGCGCCAGCCGGTCACGCGCCGTGGCGACGTCGTCGCGGGCCAGGGCCGCCTCGGCCGCACGCGACAGCGCGACGACCGAGGTGAAGCCCTGCGCCAGGGTGTCGTGGATCTCTCGGGAGATGCGCTCGCGCTCCTCGTGCACTCCTCGGTCCCGTTCCGCGGCCGACAGCCGGGCCTGCGTGGCGCGCAGCTCGTCGATGGTCTCCGCCCGGGCCTCCGCCTCCCCGACGATGCGGCTGATGAAGAGGCCGAGCGAGAGCGACAGCCCCATCGAGATGGTGCCGGAGATGACGATCTCGGTGAGGCTGTCGGTGGTGAAGTCGTACTGAGCCCAGCGCACGAGTGAGAAGGAGAGCACGACGACGACCGTTGCCACCGTCGCCCACCGCGTCGGCAGCATGGCCCACAGCTGCGGGAAGAGGGCGAAGAACAGCAGCCAGGTCTGTGTGTCGGGGGCCAGCCACTGGATGCCCAGCAGGGCCGACCAGGCCACGAGGTGGTAGGCGACGGCCCACCGGGCATCGCGGGACGTCATCGCGCGGACGCCCAGCACGGCATACGCCAGGGCCATCACGCCCAACAGGGCGAGCGACGGACCCCGACCGTAGGGCGACGGGTCGTCGACCAGTGCGACGACGACGGCCGCGAGCCAGACGCAGGCGTAGACGGCGTGCCAGTAGGGCTGCTGGCGCTCCCACATCGCGGAGAACTCCTCGCGCGAGGTGCCTCCGCTCGTCGTCACGTCGCCCATCCTCCCGCCCTGCCTCACGTCGTCCCGCGCTTGAACCAGCGGAAGGTCAGCACGCAGAGGACGAGCCCGCCGACCGCCCAGGCACCGAGGACGAGGATGGTCCGTCCGGTCTCCCACGTGCCCGCCATCTCGGCGGCCGCGAGCGAGTCGGGATAGAAGACGGACCTCATCCCCTGGGCGATCCACTTCAGCGGGAAGAGCGCGGCGAACTGCTGGAGCCACTGGGGGACGTCGTCGAAGGCGATGTAGACGCCCGAGATGAACTGGAGGAGCAGCAGCGGCCCGATGACGACCGGGCCGATGGACCGCGACGACGCCATCGAGGAGTAGCCGATGCCGAGGACCGTGCCGCCGAACACGCCGAGGGCGAACACGACGGCGAAGACGGTCCAGCGCTGGGCGGTGGTGGGCATCGCGACGCCGAAGGCCAGCCGGGCGACGAGCAGCAGCAGGGCGACCTGGAGCACGGAGGAGACCGCGACGAGCCCCACCTTGCCGAGGAAGTAGGCGACCGGAGGCATGGGAGTCGCCCGCAGCCGCTTGAGGGTGCCGTCGTCGCGCTCGGTCGCCACCGACATCGACATCGTCTGGAAGCTCGTGAGCAGCACGCCCGCGGAGAGCATGCCCGGCAGGAAGTAGCCACCGGCCGTCATGCCCGTGGCGGCCGCCGCGTCCTCGAACTGACCGGAGAAGATCACGGAGAAGAGCGTGAGGAGGAGGATCGGGAAGAGGAAGGAGAAGAAGACCGCCTCCTTCTCCCTGCTGTACATCTTGAGCTCGAGGAGGGTCCGGTCCAGGCCCAGGGCGACGGTGCTCATGCGGGCACCCCGCTCCCGTCGTCGGCGAGGTGCGGTGAGATGAGGGCGAGGTAGGTCTCCTCGAGCGTCGGTCTCGTCACCGTCAGCCCGGGCAGCTCCCCGCCCACCCGGGCGGCGATCCGCGCGACCTCGGCGGTCGGGGTGGCGGTGCGGATGCTGTGGCGGATGCCGTCCTCGTCCCACGCCACGGTCGCCTCGTCGGCGCTGCGGCCCCCCAGGGCAGCGGGGGTGTCCAGGGCGAGGAGCCGCCCGGCCGCGATGACGCCGACCCGGTCGGCGAGCGCCTCGGCCTCGTCGAGGTAGTGGGTCGTGAGGAGGATCGTCGTGCCCTCGAGCGAGAGCTCCCGGATGAGCTCCCAGAAGTCGCGCCGCGCCTGGGGGTCGAACCCGGTCGTCGGCTCGTCGAGGAACAGCAGCTCCGGGTGCCCCACGATGCCGAGGGCGACGTCGAGACGGCGTCGCTGGCCCCCGCTCAGTCCGACGATCCGGGTGTCGGCCTTCTCCTGCAGGCCCACCGCCGCGAGGACCTCACCGACCTCGCGTGCGTGGGAGTAGACGCGCGCGGTGCTCGCGAGGGCCTCGCGCGGGGTGACGAGGTCGAGGCCACCCGAGGACTGGAGCACGATCCCGATGCGGTCCCGCCAGGACAGGCCGGCACCACGCGGATCGACCCCGAGCACCCGGACGTCGCCGTCGTCGGCCGTACGGAAGCCCTCGAGGATCTCGACCGTGGTGGTCTTGCCGGCCCCGTTGGGTCCGAGGAGGGCGAACACCTCCCCGGACCTGATGTCCAGGTCGAGCCCGTCCACCGCGCGCCGCCCGTCGTACGCCTTGGTCAGTCCACGGATGGTGATCGCGTCGCCCATGGCCCCAGCCTCCTCGCCGCACCGCTCCGACGCGACGGCCGCGCGGTTGACGGCCGGTCCACCGTCCGGTGGACCGAGCGCGACCGTCCCAACGTGAGGTGCCGTGCCTCGACGTCGGGCTCAGGGTGCGGGGCGGTCCCGCTCCTGGGGTGCCGGCGCAGTGGCGGCCGGTGAGGACGGCGTTCCCGCGTCCGGAGCCCCGGCATACCCACTCGGGGGCGGGATGACGGCGTCGCGCTGCCCGAAGTCGACCCTCGGCGCCTCGCGCTCCTCGCCGACCGCCTCGAAGTACTCCGCCCGCTCGACGGTGAACACCCCGGCGATGATGTTGCTCGGCACGGTCTCGACCTTCGTGTTGAGGTCGCGGACCGTGGCGTTGTAGTAGCGCCGGGCCGAGGCGATGCGGTCCTCCGTGGAGGTCAGCTCGGACTGGAGGGCCATGAAGTTCTCGTTGGCCTTGAGGTCGGGGTAGGCCTCGGCGATGGCGAGCAGCCGGCCGAGCGCCTGGCTCAGGATGTTCTCGCTCTCGGCCTGCTGCGCGGGTGACTGGCCCGGGGCCATCGCTCCCGCCCGCGCGCGGATGACGTCCTCGAGCGTGCCCCGCTCGTGCGCGGCATACCCCTTGACCGTCTCGACGAGGTTCCCGATGAGGTCGTGCCGACGGGTCAGCTCGACGTCGATCTGGCGCCAGGCCTCCTGGACGAGGTTGCGCAGGCGAACGAGACCGTTGTAGGTGAGGACCGCCCAGCCCACGACGGCGACGAGCAGGACGACGATGACGATGATCGCGATGGTCACGGGCTCTCCTCGGTGGGCGGGTCTCGTCGAATCCTAGGGCTCACCCGGGTGCGGTCGCCTCAGGTCAGGCCGAGGTCGGCGAGACCGAACGCGTGGCGGTACTCCAGGCCGGCCTCGGCGAAGCGGTCCGCGGCACCCGTCGCCCGGTCGGCGATCGTCGCCACCGCCACCACCGTGGCGCCCGCGTCCTTCGCGGCGCGGACGGCCTCGAGCGGCGAGGCACCCGTCGTCGACGTGTCCTCGACGACGAGCACCCGTCGACCCGTGATCGACGGACCCTCGATGCGTTGTTGCAGCCCGTGCGCCTTCCCCGCCTTGCGCACGACGAACGCGTCGAGCCGTCCCCCGCTCGCGGCCCGACCGTGGAGCATGGCGGTGGCCACGGGGTCGGCTCCCAGGGTCAGCCCACCGACGGCGTCGTAGTCGAGGTCGTCGGTGAGGTCGAGCATCACGCGTCCGACGAGAGGACTGGCCTCACCGTCGAGGGTGACCCGGCGAAGGTCCACGTAGTAGTCGGCCACCCGTCCCGACGACAGCGTCACCCGGCCATGGACGACCGCCGTGGCACGGATGATGTCGAGCAGGCGGGCACGGTCGGTGGCGATGTCGGGCACACGGCCACCGTATGCCGTGTGTCCGCTCAGCGCCGACGGTGCTCGAAGCGCCGCCGGGCACCGGGCAGGAACGCCTCGACCTCTCCCGCAAGTCCCGGCGTGGCCCGCTGCTCGTGCCACCGTTGGTGGTGGTCGGGCTCCGGGGCCGGGTCCGGGCGGCGCACCGGCTCCCTGCCGTCCCACACGTCCATGCCGGCGCGCAGCATCCGACCCACCGGGCTCGCGACGACCGCGGCCGCCAGCTCGGCCAGGAGGTCGGCGGGCATCCCGTCGAGGATGGTCCGCGGCCTCCGCCGCTCGGCGAGCACGAGGAGCCGGGCCACCGTGTGGACGTCGTCCGGGTCGACCCGGTAGCCGGTGAGCAGCAGCCGCCGTCCCTCGGCGAGGACCCGGCCCGAGGGCCCAGAGCGCGTGCCGGTGCGCCGTCTCCTGCCAGTCGGCGGAGGCGGTGCGCAGGAGGTGTCGGTATTCGCGCAGCACCTCGGGCTCGGCACCCGGACCCATTCGTCGATGGTAGGCCCGGCCGCCGACATGGCGACACCGAGTTCCGCACCTGCTGGCCACCAGTCGCTGGGCCGGCAGGTCGGATCCGGCCGGGGTCAGTCGCGCTGGCGGAAGCGGTCGAGGGTCCGCACGGCCCCGCCTCGGACCAGGGGGCGAGGCAGGGTTCGCACGACGGTGGTCAGGACCTTCCACTGCGCGCCGGGCACGGACACGACCTTGCCGGCCGCGACGTCGGAGAGTGCCTGGTGGACGACGTCGTCGGCGTCGAGCCAGAGCGCCGCGGGAACCATGGAGAGCCGGATGCGTGCTCTCCGGTGGAACTCGGTGCGGGTGAAGCCCGGGCACAACGCCGTCACGGTGACCCCGGTGCCGGCCAGCTCGCTCGCCAGCGCCTCGGAGAAGACCGTGACGAAAGCCTTCTCGGCGGCGTACGTCCCGCTGGCGATGAAGGACGCGACGGACGAGACGTTGACGATCGCGCCCTCCCCGCGCTCGCGCATGGCTCGCCCGGCGGCGTGGCAGGTGACGAGGACGGCCCGCACCATGACGTCGAGCCCGGCCTCCTCCGACGCGAGCTCGTTGTCGAGGAAGGACCGTCTCAGACCGAACCCGGCGTTGTTGACGAGCAGGTCGACGGGTCGGTCCCGGTCCGCGAGCCGGTCACACACCAGGCCCGTCGCCTCGCGGTCCGCGAGGTCGGCGACGAGCACCTCCA
>JAQSWG010000150.1 GCA_029266735.1 Ornithinibacter sp. | reverse complement strand
GCCGCGGCGTGGACGAGGGCGACATCACCCGGCCGCACGGCATACGTGCTCGTCGTGAGGTAGTGGGCGGTCAGGCCCTGGAGCATGACGGCGGCTGCCGTCTCGAGGTCCACCGCCTCGGGCACCACGACGACGGCGGATGCCGGGACGACGGCATACCGCGCGGCGCTCCCGCGACCCTGTGGCCAGGCGACCCGGTCGCCCTCGACGAGACCGCCCACCCCTTCGCCGACGGCGAGGACGACGCCGGCACCCTCGTTGCCCGCGACGAAGGGCGTCGGCCCCGGGTAGATCCCCGTCCTCTGGTACACGTCGATGAAGTTGACCCCGGCCGCAGCCACCTCGACGAGGGCCTCGCCGGGACCGGGTGGCGGCGAGACGCGATCCTCGACCGTCAGCACCTCCCGGCCGCCGTGGCGGGGGACGACGAGGGCCGGCCCAGTGCGCTCCGTCATGCGGCCAGCCTAGGAGGGGTCACCAGGGCGCCGGTCCGTCGTCGGCACCCAGTAGCGCTTCTTGACGCCGCGGACGTCCTCGAGAACGCCGCCGTTCGCCTCGATGACGCGCGCGGACCCCACGTTGTCGACGTCGCACGTCACCAGCGCAGGGTCGATACCGAGGCCCGCCGCGTGGGAGAGCACGAGGCGCAGCGCCTCGGTCGCCACCCCCCGCTGACGCGCGCTGGGACGGACCGAGTAGCCGATGTGGCCGCCGACATCGAGGAGGAACTGGGTCAGCCGGTGGCGCACGGAGATGGAGCCGAGGTAGGTGTCCGGGTCGGCGTCGTCGACGATCCAGAAGAACGTGCTGGGGACGTGTCCGCTGCCGCGCGGTGCGTCCTCGCGAGAGCTGTCGAGCCGCCAGCGCACGTAGCGCGCGAAGCCCTCCGGCGTGTCCATCTCGTCGTGCGTGAAGCCGATCCCGGGGTAGTCCTTGCCGTCCGCGGGCTCCACCCAGACACCGTCCCCGTCGCGTTTCGCCCCGCCGAACTCGTCGTGCGCCTCCAGGTAGCTCCGGTGGAAGCGGACATGTGGACGCTCGAGCCGGATCATGGGGTGACGCTAGGCGACGAGGTGGCCGAGAACCACTCACGGTGCGACGCCGCCACCACCTCGCACTGATCGCAGCACGTCGTCGAGCATCCCGGGGGTGAGCCGACCGGTGAAGGTGTTGTGCGGGCTGACGTGGTAACAGCCGACGAGCCGGATGCCGCGCCCCTCCGGCGTCTGGAGGGGCACCTCCGCGGCGTGCCCGAACCGAGGTCGTGGTGAAGGCACCGTCCAGCCGAGACCTCGAGCGGCGGCCACAGCGGCCCCCCAGCCGATCGCCCCCAGGCAGAGGATCGCCCGCAACCGTGGTGCGGCGAGCTCGAGGTCCCGCTGGAGCCACGCCGAGCAGGTCTCCTTCTCCGCGGGTGTCGGCGCGTTGTTCGGGGGAGCGCATCGCACCGCGGCGACGATCCGGATGCCGGCGAGCGCCTGTCCGTCCCCGGACGCGACGGACGTGGGCAGCGCCGCGTAGCCGGTGCGGTGCAGCGCGGCATACAGGAAGTCGCCGGAGGAGTCGCCGGTGAACATGCGGCCCGTGCGGTTGGTCCCGTTGGCGGCCGGGGCCAGGCCCACGAGGAGGACCTCGGCTCCGGGGTCGCCGAACGACGGCCCTGGACGTCCCCAGTAGGGCTGGTGGGCGAACGAGGCGCGACGACCGCTCCTGGCGACCTCCTCCCGCCAGCGCACGAGGCGGGGGCACGCCCGGCACACCGAGACCCGGGCCTGCAGCTCGGGCACGCCGGTGGAACCGGCGGCAAGGCGGCGGACCGCGGCCGCGGTGCCCGCCACCGGGGTGGCGGTGGTCGCCGGGTCACCGGGCCACCCCCCGCCCGGTGGCACCGGAGACGGGAACAGGTCGCCGGTGAGGGGGTGGGGGTCGAGCCGCTCCATGGCCTCCACGCTAGGGGAGCGCCGTGCGGGAGGATGCCGAGCATGGGTCGGGTGACGGTCGTCGGTGGCGGGGTCGTCGGGCTCACCACCGCCCTGCGGCTGGCCCAGGCGGGCCACCGGGTGGAGTGCCTGCGGGACCTTCCGGTGGAACGGACGGTCTCGGCCCTTGCGGGTGGGCTGTGGTTTCCCTATCACGTCGAACCACGGGAGCGCGTCGTCGGCTGGGGCCTCGTCGCGCTCGAGCAGTTCACCGCCCTGGCCACCGATCGGGCCACGGGGGTCCTGATGCGGCAGGGAGTGCTCGTCGAACGGCATGGCGAGGACCGGTGGTGGACCGCGGGGGTGCCGGGGTGGCGAGGGGCGCGGGCCGCTGAGGTTCCGGCCGGAGCGACCGGTGGGGTCGTCGTCACCCTGCCGGTCGTCACCATGCCGGTGTTCCTGCCATGGCTCGAAGGCCGTTGTGCCGCAGCCGGAGTGCAGTTCCAGGCCGGGACGGTCGACGACCTGGCCGACGTGGAGGGTGACGTCGTCGTGGTGGCCGCCGGCCTCCGGTCCGGCGCGCTCGTCGGCGACGCGGAGCCGACCGCGTCACGAGGCCAGGTCGCGCTGCTGAGCAACCCTGGGCTCACTCGCTGGCTGGTCGACGACGAGCATCCCGACGGGTTGGTCTACGCGGTGCCGCACCCCGAGTGGGTCGTCTGTGGTGGCACGGACGTGCTCGGCTCCTGGGACACGGAGCCGGATGCCGCGGTCCACGCGGCGATCGTCGCCCGGGTGCGGGAGACCGTGCCCGCTCTCGCGGCCGCCGAGGTGCTCGGGAGCCGGGTCGGGCTGCGGCCGGTCGCTCCGGCGGTGCGCCTCGGCAAGGACGAGGTCGGGGGCCGGGTCGTCGTGACCAACTACGGCCACGGCGGTGCCGGCGTGACCCTGTCGTGGGGGTGCGCCGAGGAGGCGGTCCGGCTCGTCGGGGCCTGAGGCCTGCGTGAGGAGAGGTTGGCTGCCGAAACACGTCGAGGGGTGGCCAGCTGCCCTGTGTTCTCGGCCAGAAGGGCCGCTGGGCACCCCTCGAGGCCTCCATCGGCGAGACGGCATGCCACGCAGGGGGCAACGTGCCGTGATCAGCCCTCGGTCCCCGGTCGCGACCGGCGGGCCTTGACCTCGGCGCGGCGCCGCTTCGCAGCGAGGCGCCGCTCGCGGGAGCCACGGGTCGGCC
>JAQSWG010000149.1 GCA_029266735.1 Ornithinibacter sp. | reverse complement strand
GTTTGCCACTCCCCCGCGGATCCAGCGATTGGTTCTCCACTTGCGTCAACCTGCCTTCTATGGATATCCATGGCCGGGCCTGGACCAACCTGCGGATCAGTGTTCGAACAATAGAGGAAAGACCGCCCGCATAATGAATCGTCGTCGCCACGTCCGGGGAGCCCCGGTCCGCATATTGAAGTCGCCGCGAATTCGAACCATGGCCCCTTGTCGCTCAACTCTTGTTGCTGCCATTCCTCGCGCAGGGCCTGCAGATCATCGGCGAACACGTTCACTCGTACCCCATCCCCTTGGGCCGTCTCTCCCCATGGCCCTCGGCCGAGATGCGATGCTCCAGCGTCCGGCACCGACACGACTGCCGTTGCCAGCACCGCTGCCATCATTCGCCGATTCCGTCCAGCAGCCACCGGCCCTCCTCCCAGGTGACAGCAATGGCTCGCGATATCTGTCGGGATGGATATGTATCAACGACTTCACCTGATCGGCCAATGACGTGAACTGCGTTCTCTCGCAACTGCGCGTCGAAAGCGTACGCGTTCTCGCTCTTGCGAATCGTGGATAGTTTCGTCAACGTCACCGGCGGCTTGTCGTACCGCTCCCCGTTAACTCTCAATTCCTCAGCCACACGAGCCAACTCGTTACAAGCGTCGCACTCTGAAGAGGAGTGGTGCTCGATCAAGGCGGGGTTCGGCACTGTCCACGCTTCGGCTGCCTGAACCAAAAAGAAGCGCGCGAAAGCTTCTGCTCCGGCTTCGGACTTCTCCCGTGCAGCCGGTGGGACCGCGCTCGATGGGGACGCGGACGGCGACGGCGAGGTCGGCGAGGGGCTGGCTGAGGTGCTTCCCGAGCTGCCCGACGGCGAGGCACCCGCTGGCGGCGTCTCCTCGGCCTCACATCCGCTCAGCACCAGGGTTGCATCCCGAAGACACCTCGTCTCATGCATCCCTTCCCGGCCGCCCCTCGTCGGCTCGCACGGAAACGCTAGCCAAAACGGCCGAAACCGCCACTCGAGTTGTCCACAGGAACGCCGGCCAGCCAGCCCCTCCGACCACCCGATTCCAGGGCGAATCAAGCCCTGTTCGAGCGTCTTCCAGCACCGTTGCCGCTGGTCAGGGTGTCAATAGCACGACCGGGCCATTTGCCGAGCGGTGGCCAGCCCCCATCCTGCGACAGACGTTGCGTTCCGACTCTGGAGGCACCCGCCTGCGGTACGAGGGGCCCGGAGAGTTCTTCGGCGAGATCGGGCTGCTGCGAGACGTCCCCAGGTCCGCGACGGTCACCCCGTCGAGGACACCGGGCTCGTCAGCCTCAGCCGCGAGCACTTCCTCGGCGCGGTGCGGGGAACCAGCCAGTCGCTGTCCGCGGCATACGACATCGTGACGAGCCGGACAGGGTGACTGCCAGCCAGCTCCGAAGGCGCCCGCCTCTGGTCCGTTCGGCCTATTTACACCGCATGCAGCGGCAGGGGAATGTTCGGCGCAACAGGGCGACGGGCCCGCGACGAAGGGTGCCCAGGATGGCGATGGAGACCGAGGCCTCGACGCGGGAGTCGGGAGGTGTCCGTCGTGCAGTGCAGGAGACCTGGGGGTCGCTGAGGTCGGTCTTCGTCAACCCCGCGCTGCGCCGCATCGAGCTCGCGCTGGCCGGGTCGATGATCGGTGACTGGGCTTACGCGACCGCCGTCACCGTCTACGCGTACAACGCGGGTGGGGCGAAGCTGGTCGGGGCCTGGTTCGCCGTCCGACTGATCCTCATGGCGGTCTTCACGCCGCTGGCCTCCTCGCTCGCCGACCGCCTTCCCCGCAAGATGCTGCTGGTCTCGTCGGACATCGCTCGTGCTGTGCTCACCGCCCTCGCCGGCCTCCTCGTGTTCATCGATGCGCCGACGTTGTCCGTCATCGTCATCTCCATCCTGACCGGTCTCATCGGGTGCGTGTTCCGCCCGACGCAGATGGCGTGGATGCCATCGCTCACGACCAAGCCCGCGGAGCTCACCGCCGCCAACGGAGCCTCGAGCACGATCGAGAGCCTCGCCTTCTTCCTCGGCCCGGCCATCGGCGCCACGCTCGTCGCCACGACGAACGTCCAGACGGTCTTCCTGCTCAACGCCCTGACCTTCGTGCTGTCGGCGTTCCTGGTCTCCGGGATCAGACCGGTGGCGCGCGACCCGGAACCCGTGCCCGACCGCGACGCCGGCTCCGAGGACGACACCCCTGCGGCCAAGGTCGGAGTGCTGCGGGAGATGGGCGGGGGCTTCACCGAGATCGCGCGCAACCGCGATCTCCTCCTCATCGGCACGCTGCTGTCGGCGCAGACGATCGTCGCCGGCGCCACCATCGTCCTTGGCGTCACCTGGGCTGTCGACATCCTCGACCGCGGCCCGGAGGCTGTGGGCCTCATCGACTCGGCCCTCGGCGTCGGAGCGATCGTCGGTGGGTTCTACGCCATCTCCCGTGCGACCAAGAACCGCCTGGCGACGGACATGGCCTTCGGGACCGCGCTCTGGTCCCTACCGCTGCTGTTCGTCGTCGTGTGGCCCTCGCCGGCCACCGTCTTCGCGGCGATCATCCTCATGGGGTTCGGCAACCCCCTCGTCGACGTCAACTTCGCGACGATCGTTCAGCGGATCGTGCCGGATGCCGTGCTCGGCCGGGTGTTCGGCGCCTTCGAGGGCGCGTTCATCTCCACCATGGCCCTCGGCTCGCTCGCGACACCGTTCCTCCTCGAGTGGATCGGGATGCGGTGGACCCTCACCCTGCTGGCTCTCGTCGTGGGACTCCCGGCGATCGCGTTCCTCCCCCGCTGCCTGCGCCTCGACGCGACGCTCCGGCCACCGGAGGGAACCGAGCTGCTGCGCCGGATCGCGATCTTCGCCCCCATGCCGCCGTCCGCCGTCGAGTTCCTGGCCCGCAGCCTGGTGCCGGAGACAGCCTTGGCCGGCACGGCGATCCTCTCGGAGGGCGAGAGCTCGGACCGCTTCCTCGTCATCCTGAGCGGTCGGGTGGAGGTCACCCAAGACGGTCAGCACCTCCGCTACGAGGGCCCGGGCGACTTCTTCGGCGAGATCGGCCTGCTTCGCGACGTCCCACGCACCGCGACCGTCACCGCGCTCGAGGACACCGAGCTGCGGAGCCTGGCCCGCGAGCCGTTCCTCGACGCCGTCAGTGGCACCGACGAGGCGCTCTCCGCGGCGGATGACATCGTGGCGCGCCGGCTGGGCTGACGCCCGCGGCCAGCAGTCTGTGGGGTGACCGGCAATGGGTTCGGCACTGAGACACTGAGCCACATGCCGACGCTCCCCACACTTGCCGTCACCGGTTCCACGGGCGCCCTCGGAGGCCTCGTCGCCCGTGAGCTCGCCGACCTCGGCGTGGCCCAGCGCCTCGTCGTCCGGTCACCCGAGCGCGCACCCCGCCTCGACCGAGCGGATGCCGTGCGGGCGGCATACGGCGATCGGGAGGCGGCGCTCCGGTCCCTCGAGGGAGCCACCACCCTCTTCATGGTGTCGGCCGCGGAGGCTGCCGACCGGCTGGAGCAGCACCTCACCTTCGTCGACGCGGCGGCGGACGCGGGCGTCGAGCACGTCGTCTACACGTCCTTCTTCGGGGCCGCGGGCGACTGCACCTTCACGCTCGGTCGGCACCACTGGGCAACGGAGGAGCACATCCGAGCCCGCGGGATGCGGTTCACCTTCCTGCGCGACAACCTCTACCTCGACTTCTTCCCGCACCTCGTCGGTGACGACGGAGTCATTCGCGGGCCGGCAGGTCAGGGGCGGGTCTCTGCGGTCGCCCGGGAGGACATCGCCCGGGTCGCCGTCAACGTCCTGCTCGACCCGGAGGCGCACGTGGGGAAGACGTACCACCTCACCGGCCGAGAGGCGCTGTCGATGGACGACGTCGCCGGCATCCTCACGGAGACGACCGGCCGGCAGGTGACGTACCACGACGAGACGGTGGCGGAGGCGTACGAGTCGCGGAAGCGGTGGGACGCGCCGGACTGGCAGTACGACGCGTGGGTCTCCACGTACACCGCCATGGCAGCCGGCGAGGTGGCCGAGATCAGCCAGGACGTCGC